>NZ_JBFAAH010000042.1:0-33843 GCF_040639635.1 Promicromonospora sp. NPDC023805
CGCACCCACCACAGGAACCACCACGAGCACCACCACGAGCACCACCAACGGAAGGAGCGGGTCATGATCGACGACGTACCAGGTACGTCGAGTCAGGGCCGCAGGACCGGCACACCGCTCGTGCTCGGCTCCGAGCCGTCGCGGACGCCCTACGCTCGCTGTGTGACCAGCGAGGAGCGCCGCCTGCGGCTGTCGATCGACGACCAGATCGAGAACCGGTACCTCGAGGTGCCGTTCGAGATCCCGGCGGGACGCGCTGCCGGCGCACTCGAGGTCACCCTCGCCTACGACCGGGACGCCGCGGTGATCGACCTGGGCTGCCGCGACCCGGAACGCTGGCGCGGGTGGTCGGGCGGCGCCCGGTCCCGCTTCGTGATCACGCCAGGTGCCGCGACTCCCGGGTACGAGCCCGGCGAGCTGGTTCCCGGCCGGTGGGCGGTGGTCCTCGGTCTGCACGGGCTGCCGGCCGAACCCGTCGACGTCACCGTCACGATCGCCACAGGGGTCGACGCCGGCGTGGTCGAGGACGAGCCGCCCGCCCCACCCCCGCCATCGGGCAGCGGGGCTGAATCCAGGGCAGGGACCAGCCGCACCCGCCTGGGGCGGGACCTGCCCGCGCCGGACGGCCTGACCTGGTTCGCGGGCGACCTGCACGCGCACACCACGCACTCGGACGGGACGCTGAGCATCGCGCAGCTCACGGCGGCCGCAGCGGGCCGGGGCCTGGACTTCCTCGCGGTGACCGACCACAACACCGTCTCCCACCACGCGCATCTGCCGGGTGTGGGCGCCGCGTACGACGTATGCCTCCTGCCGGGGCAGGAGGTGACCACGCATGCGGGCCATGCGAACGCGTTCGGCGACATCGGCTGGGTGGACTTCCGGCGTCCGGCGGCGCAGTGGCTGTCCGACGTCGAGGAGCGCGGCGGCCTGCTGTCCGTGAACCATCCGGTACAGGACGACTGCGGGTGGCTCCATCCCGTGCAGACGGGGTTTCTCGAGCTGTGGCACATCTCGTGGTTCCTCGACCTGACGGCGACGGGACCGTGGGCCTACCTGCGGGCGTCGGCCGGCCGGCCCATCCTGCTGGGCGGCAGCGACTTCCACACACCCGACCAGGGTTTTCCGCCCGGCACGCCCACCACGTGGGTCGCCGCCGAGGACCGCACGCCGGAGGCGATCCTGGACGCCGTCCGGCAAGGGCGGACCGCTATCAGCCGCTTCCCCGGGCCGGGCGAGCCCGTGCTCGTGCGGGTGGGCGGCGATCTGGTGGCCGTCGACGCGGACGGCACGGTGCTGGTGGACGTGACGGGCCGACGGCGTCGCGTGCGCGGCGACCGGGTGGTCTTCCCTGCGCCGTCCGAGCCCGGGCCGTACCGGCTGGAGGCCCCCGACCGCACGCTCCTGGCGATCAGCGCCTGACCGGCTCCGGACCGTACGGCGAGCCCGTCTCCTCCGGTCCAGGCTCCGGCAAGCCGGTCTCCTCCGGAGCGGCCGGCAGCCTGATGAACCGCGACACCGTCGTACCGATCACGAGCAGCGCGAACGGGTACAGCGACAGGTAGACGCGGAACGCCTGCCCCGGGTCGGGCCCAGGGTCCGCACCGGAGCGGTAGCCGAACCACAGCGCCAGCGATGCCAGCGCCCCGGCCGTCACCAGTCCGTTGAGCCGGCCCAGCACCCCGAACGACGCCAGGAAGAGGCCGCTGCGGTGTGTGCCGTGGCGGGCGGCGTCGGCGTCGAGCACCCGGGCGATCACCAGGTCGTTCGTCGCAAGCACCCCCGAGTAGCCGACGGCGACCGCGAGCCCGGCCAGGATTCCCGTGAGCAGGTCTGTCGCGAAGTACATCGGCACGAAGCCGACGGCCGCCACCGGCAGCGCGAGCCGCCAGGTCCACGCGGCCCCCTTGCGCCGCACGACGGCGGCCCACACGCTCAGCATCCCGATCGCCACCACGATCACGACCAGCTGCAGGATGCTCGCGTCCAGTGCCGAGCCATTCAGCGTGTGGTGCACGTACAGCTGCAGGCCACCGAGGACCAGCGCCATCGCGGAGCCGTAGCAGGCGTTCACGATCCCGACCGTCCAGAAGTGCGACGTCGACAAGATCTGCCGGACCGACCGGAAGAACAGCGGCTTCGGCTCCGCGTCGAGCGCGGGGTCCTCCCGCACACCGAACGCCGTCCACAGGATCACGGCCGCCGCCACGACCGCGAAGATCACCGCCAGGCGCCCGTAGCCGACCGTCGAACCCTCGGTGCCCAGCACGTTCCGCGCCAGGACGGGCGTCAGCGCCAGCGCGATCACGAGCGCGATGAGCTGGGCGCCCTGCCGCACGGCGTTCGCCGTCGCCCGCCGCCGCTCGTGCGTGAACAGCTCGGGCAGCAGCGCACCGTAGCTCGCGTTGATCAGGGAGTCGGCCATCTCGGTGGTGATCGCGAACACCGCGAACCACACCGCGAGCCCCACCGCGGAGTCGGCCACCGGTCCCGGGACGGAGAACAGCGCGACGGTCGTGACCGCCAGCACCAGCGCGCCGGTCACCAGGTACGGCCGGCGCCGCCCCCACCGCGACCGCGTCCGGTCCGACAGGTACCCGAACAGCGGGTTGTCCAGCGCGTCGAGCACCCCGTAGACCGCGTACACGGCCGCGTAGACGACGGCGTCCAGGCCGAGCAGCTCCACGTACACGTAGAGCATCGAGCCCTTGACGAGGTTGATCGGCAGCGAGGTGCCGAACATGCCGATGCCGTAGCGCATCGGCGACGTCCTTGCAGGCTCGGCGTCCACGTCGGCGAGCCTACTCACCACGCGGCAACCAGGTCGATGCCCTGCCGCTCGATCTCCCGGATGAAAACCGGATCGCCCAGCAGTCGCAGCTCCCACGTCCGCTTGCGCCACCACCCCGCGGACAGCTCCCGCAGGCGCGGCGTGTCCGGAGCCGGATGCAGAAAGATCTCGCTGGTCCCCTCGGGCAGCCGCTCCAGCAGCCGCAGATAGTGGTCACGCAGCGTCGCGTAGTCGCGGGCTTCCGCGTCGCCGCCCCGGTGCGTGGCGATGGCCCGCGGCAGGCGCACCCCTGCGGCGTCGGCCGCAGCCACGGCGCTCGCGTGCCGCTCCCGCACGACGGCCGTGGCCAGCAGGGGGTCGTCGTCCCCGTACAGCTCCAGGCCGCGGGGCAGGCGGAAGGCCAGGCCGCGCCGTGCGCACACCGCTATCGCCTCGGCGAGGTAGGAGCGGCCCAGCAGCCCGTAAAGCGTGCCCTGGTGGGAGTCGAGGCGGTCGGGCGGTGGCGAGCCGACGGCGGACGTGGCCCGGGCCAGGGCGTCGATCTGGCCGGTGACCCGGTCGGCGACGTCGTCGAAGCCGCCCTCTGGCGCGGGCGTCGGAAGCACGACGTGCACACCGGGTGCGACGTCGGGGGCCGCGCGGGAGAGCACCTCCACGGCACGTGCCGCGCCCGGGTTCTCGAGGTCCTCGGGCGGATCGCCCTCGACGTGTGCCGTGATGACGCCGACCGCCGTCAGCGGCGAGCCGGCCAGCAGGGCGGCGATCTCGCGGTCGGCGTCGGGGTCGGTGCCCGCGTCGTCCGCGGTGAGCACGAGGCTGCGCGTCATACGCCCAGTCTGGCTCAGGCGGAGCGGGCAGGCTCAGCAGTAGGGAAGGTCAGTAGCTGCCGATCACGCTCGTGCCGAGAGACTCCTCGGCCTCGCCGAGCTCCACCTCGAGGGCCCACGGCGTGGTTACGTGCGGGATGGCCGCAGGGACGCAGGGCAGCATCGACGCGTGCAGGGTCAGGCTCGTACCCAGCGTGTCGGCGCGCCAGACGCCGGGGCCGACGATCTCGAACTCCCCCGCCCCGGTGCGGTGCAGCACGACTACGTACTCGTGGCCGTCCCGCAGGATGGCGGCCAGCCCGGCTCCGGGTGGCGACTCCGCTGACCCGACCTGGGTGACGGCGAGGTGGGCATTCTTCGAGACCACGCCCAGCAGCACCTTGCGCAGCCTCAGCTCGGTGCGGGTGTACGGCACCCTGTCGACGACGTCGACCGCCGAGTCGCCCGCCTGCACGACTGCCACGACGTCGGCGTCCGCGACGAGCTGCTCGACCGTCTCGTAGTCCTCGGGTGCGGTGAAGCTCGCGGCTGCCTGGTCGCTCATGCAGCCACCGAGGAGCCCGATCACGCTGATCACGCCGAGGGTTGCCATCACCTGCCGTCGCATCGCTGGTGCTGCCTCCCTCGTCCTGGCCGCCAGGTGCCTCGTTCGGCGCCTCTCGTTGGAGAGAGGGACAGGACGCGGCGCCTGGTGCACTCGGTTCACGAGCCCATGCCGCGCGCTCGTTCGTGCAACGAATGTTCCTCCGCAGTACGAACACGGGACAAGGGCTCACGGGGGCGAACAACGACTACGGAGCGAGGGAGATTGCCGCGATGCGGAAAAGTGACGGGCACGCCGAGGACCAGCCCGATCCGGTGGGCTGAACCCGGTCAGGCGGCGTGCGCCCTGCCGATCGCGCGGACCAGGCCCGACGTCGAGATGGAGCCCTTGCGGTAACGCTCCACCGCGGTGACGAGCGCCTCGCTGACGTCACGCGGCACGTGGTACGACCGACTGACGGGGTGCCAGATCTCGCGTTCGAAGACGGCGGTGCGCCGCGCGGGCCCGCGGAAGAGGCGCCCTGCGAGTGCTGGGGGCGCCGGGACCGGCCCGGCGGCCGGAAGTGCCGGAGGGCCGGGCGGGGCGGGGACCGGTGCCGGAGGGCCAGGTACCGGTGCCGCTGCCGGGGGTGCCTGCACCGACGTGACCTGCACCGACGTGCCCTGTGGCGCATTCGCCACGGGGTGGTCCGCGAGGCGCGATGCACGGTAGCGGGCGCCGGGGTTCCAGCGGAGCGTGGGTACGGGCGGCCTGGTGGGCTTCACACCGCTGGTCTCCCGGCGGGGTGCGGGCGCATCGTACGGCTCGGCGGTGACCGTACCTGTATCCGTACCTGTGTCCGTGGTGGTACCGGCAGACGGGACGGCAGCCGCGACAGCAGTGGAGTGAGCGATCGCGCCGACGGCGGAACTGGCGGTCGAGCTGGCAGCCGCCTGCTCCGCGTGGGCCTTGCGCAGCGCCGCCACTATGCGGGCGACGCGTCCGGTGTCGGCCTCCAGGTAGGGGGCGTGCGATCCCTGAGGGCTGTCGGCGCTCGAACCGTCCGAGGCCTGATTCTCCGTACCGTCCGCCATGACAGCTCCCTCACCCATCGTTCCGGCCACGACCAGCGGCGACCGCTGTCCCATATGTTCCCCGCCCGGCCCGGGGCATGCAAGCCCCGGGCGTGACTCCCCGACCAGGGCTGCTGCCCGGTCGACGCCTGATCGCTGCCCGGTCACCACCTGGTCGCTGCCTAGTTGCTACCGCGGTCGCCGCCCAGCATGTCCAGGAAGCTCGGGGTGCTCGCGAACGGGTCGGCGGGCTTGGCGTGCTCCCCGCGGGAGAACACGAGGGTCGCGAGGGACCGGCCGGCCCGTTCGATGCGCTGCGGCAGGGAGCTGCCCCCGTCGTCGTGCCCGGTGCCTGCGGCCTGCGCCCAGTCGTCGGTGGCCGCGAAGACCGACGTCGTGACGACGTCGGCCCGCAGGTAGGTGAACAGCGGCCGCAGCGAGTACTCGAGCGCGAGCGAGTGGCGCGGTGTGCCGCCCGTCGCGCCGAGCAGCACCGGCATGCCCGTGAGGGCTTCCTTGTCGAGGATGTCGACGAAGGACTTGAACAGCCCCGAGTAGGTGGTGGTGAACAGCGGGGTGACGGCGATGACGGCGTCGGCCTGCGTGATCGTCTCGATGGCGCGGGCGAGGTCGCCGGTGGGGAAGCCGGTGAGCATCGCGTCGATGATCGCGTGACCGTGGTCGCGCAGCTCGACGACCTCTACGGTCACGTCCTGGCCGAGGGCCTCGAGCTCGCGCACCGTGGCGTCCGCGAGGCGGTCCGCCAGCAGGCGCGTGGACGACGGCTGTCCCAGCCCGGCGTGCACGACGGCGACGGTGCGGTGGTCCCGCTCCTCGGCCCCGGCAGTCTCGGTCTCGAACTTGATCTCGAGCTTGCTCTCGAAGTCGGTCATGACAGCGCCTCCTCGGCCAGCTTGCCGGTGTACTCGTCCCCGCCGTCGCCGACATGGGTGGCGCCCGCCGCGTTCTTCGCGCGCGCCGCGGCGACCCGCTCGGTGTGCGTGGGCGGGTTCGCCGGCACGTCGGCCGGGCGCTTGGCGTCGGCGATCTTCCGCAGCTCGGGCACGACGTCGGAGGCCAGCAGGTCGATCTGCTCGAGGACCGTCTTGAGCGGCAGGCCCGCGTGGTCGACGAGGAACAGCTGGCGCTGGTAGTAGCCGACGTCGTCGATGAACGAGCCGTACCGGTCGATGACCTGCTGCGGCGACCCGACGGTCAGCGGCGTGTCCCGCGTGAAGTCCTCCATGGAGGGGCCGTGGCCGTAGACGGGCGCGTTGTCGAAGTAGGGCCGGAACTCGTCCCAGGCCGCCTGGCTGTTCTTGCGCATGAACGCCTGCCCGCCGAGGCCCACTATCGCCTGGTCGGCGCGGCCGTGGCCGTAGTGCTCGAACCGCTGGCGGTAGAACGCGACCATCTGCTTGGTGTGGCTCATGGGCCAGAAGATGTTGTTGTGCAGGAACCCGTCGCCGTAGTAGGCGGCCTGTTCGGCGATCTCGGGGCTGCGGATCGAGCCGTGCCACACGAAGGGCGGCACGCCGTCCAGCGGCCGGGGTGTGGCGGTGAAACCCTGCAGCGGGGTGCGGAACTTGCCCTCCCAGTCCACGACGTCCTCGGTCCACAGGCGCCGCACGAGCGCGTAGTTCTCGATGGCGAGCGGGATGCCCTGCCGGATGTCCTGCCCGAACCACGGGTACACCGGACCGGTGTTGCCGCGACCCATCATGAGGTCCATGCGGCCGTCGGAGATGACCTGGAGCATCGCGTACTCCTCGGCGATGCGCACCGGGTCGTTGGTGGTGATCAGCGTGGTCGCCGTGGACAGCGTGATGTTCTTGGTGACGCCGGCCAGGTAGCCGAGCATCGTCGTCGGGCTGGAGGCCACGAACGGCGGGTTGTGGTGCTCACCCGTGGCGAAGACGTCCAGACCCGCCTCGTCGGCGTGCTTGGCGATGGTGAGCATCGCCCGGACGCGTTCGGTGTCGTCAGGGGTGTGCCCCGTGGTCGGGTCCGTCGTCACGTCGCTGACACTGAAGATCCCGAACTGCATGATGCCGCGCTCCCAAGGTCGTGTGCTGCTGGTCCGTGCTGCTGAGCTGCTGCTCTTCCAGATGTCCATGCAGATGCATGCACGTCGGCCTCAACCTGCTGCTAATGTCGATTGTTCCCACCGAGCCTGCTCCCACCGGCCGGGACGCACGTGAGATCGGGCACATCAGCGCCCAGTTTGCCCGGAGTGCGCTTGCGGGCGCACCTCCGACGCGTAGCCTGATCAGACGGCTGGAAAATAGACGGCTGGAACGGCTGGAACATCACAGAGGGTCCCCGCGTTGGCACTACGGACCTTTTTCCGCCACCAATCCCGACAACCCTCTGGAGGACATCGTGCCCGACCGGTCCCTGCGCGGTATGAGCATCGGTAGTAAGAGCATGGAGTCCGACGAGGGCGTTGACTTCGCCCCTCGGTTCCAGGCCTACTACGACTGCCCCAACGGCCACACCATCATTCTGCCCTTCGCCACTGACGCGGACGTACCCCCGATCTGGGAGTGCCGCTGCGGCGAGGAGGCCCTGCTGCGCGACGCCGAGAAGCCGGAGCCCAAGGCGACGAAGCCCCAGCGCACCCACTGGGACATGCTCCTGGAGCGCCGCACGGTGAAGGAGCTCGAAGACCTGCTCGACGAGCGCCTCGAGCTGCTGCGCGCCGGCAAGCTCCGCCGCTCCGCCTGACGCAACGTCGCAGAGCAGCACCTGATAGCAGTGCCTGAAAGCAGCTGAACGACCGTCGGGTCCGGACCACATGGTCCGGACCCGACGGTCGTTCTCGCGCCTACCGGGTCCCGGGTCCTACGCCTGCCGGGGCTTGCGCCCGTCGATCAGACCCGCCACGACCAGGGCCACCGCGAGACCACCGACCACCCAGCCCGGCCAGTACCCCGCAGCCACCGCGGGCGTGGTCGACGACCGCAACGGCAGGTGCGTCACGAACTCGTCAGCCGTGAACAACCCCGTACGCCGCACCACCGTGCCGTCCGGCGTGATCACCCCCGACACACCCACCGTCGAGATCTGCACCGCCGCCCGGCCCGTCGTGATCGCCTGCAACCGCGACATCGCCAGCTGCTGCGTCGACTCCGCCGTGAACCCGAACGACGCATTGTTCGTCGGGATCACCAGCACCTGCGCACCCTCCAGGACCGCGTCCCGGACGATCTCGTCGTACGCCACCTCGAAACAGATGATCGTCCCCATCCGGTACCCGCCCTGCCCCAGCCGGCTCGGCACCTCCACGACCGGCGGATTCACCCCCGCGATCATGTCCGTCGTCACCCGGTCCACCTGATCCGACAACAGCCGCAGGAACGGCCGCATCGGGATGTACTCACCGAACGGCGCAGGATGCTGCTTCGCGTACCGCCCGATCACACCGCTGCCCGCCTGCCACAACAGCGACACGTTGTACCGCCCACCCGACTCCGGGAACTCCTGCGCCCCCACCAGGATCGGCGCCCCCACCGCCGTCGCCGCCGCGTCCAGCCCCCGCGCGACGTCCGGCGTCGTCTGCGGGTCCAGATCGCTGCCGTTCTCCGGCCACAGCACCACGTCCAGCTCACCCGCGAAGTCCTCCGCCAGCGTGTACGTACCCTCCAGATGGTTGTTCAGCACCTCCGCCCGGTTCGCGAACGCCCCAAGACCCGGCTCCCCCACGTTCCCCTGGACCGCACCCGCCCACAACGTCCCGTCCTCCGCCAGATCACTCCCCGCGTCGTACACCTCGCTCCCGTCCGGCGTCTCGACGACGCCGGCGCTCGCGGACGTCGCGAGCGGCAGCACGAGCGGCGCGACGGCGACCGCGAGACCCAGCGCGAGGGCTCCCAAGGGGCGCCCTACCTCGGGCCAGGGCCGGCTTCCGGAACCTGTGCCGTGCTGGCTCCGGTCTCGGACCGCGCGGACCAGGCCCGCGACGCCCAGGGCGAGGAGCACGCCCGCGAACGCGACCAGCAGGCTCACGGCGACGGTGCCGCCCAGCCAGGCGGCGCGCCCGGTCGGGGTGCCCGCCATCGACCACGCGAGGCGGCCCCAGGGGAACCCGCCGAACGGGGTACCCAGGTCCACAGGACGCCGAACGCCGCGAGGAACAGGGCCTCCACCGTCGACATGGCGATCCATGGCGCGGTCTCGGTCGACTCGTGCGCCCACCACAGGTGAGGCAGGAAGAACGCGAGGCCGAACAGGAGACCGATCAGGAAGTTCCACCAGGCGCTGTCCCGGCCGAGCGACCAGTACAGGACGGCGACGGCGACAAAGGCGGCGGGCCACGCTCCGGCGTCGGGGAACGCGCTCCAGAGGAGGAGGCCGCCGGGCACCGCGAGGAACAGGGACAGCAGCCGGGACGGCTCGGGCGGACGCACGCCCGCAGCCTACCGCCGGCCCTTGCCCCTGGTTGTGGGCGGGTCTGTCAGAACGTGTCGTGGAGGATGACGCCGTCGCGCATCGTGTGCAGGCATTCCGGTGCGACGGCGTCCGGGGCGAGGTCGGGCAGCAGGGGCGTGCCCGCGCGGGCCTCCTCGCTCCAGGAGCTGAGGCGGCCGGGCGCGGCCTGTACGCCGAGCCGTTCGGCCCGCCAGACGGCGAGGTGCGCGGGCGCGCCGACCCGCAGCTGCCCGGCGCCCGTGTGGTCGAGGCCGGCGAGGCGCCAGCCGCCACGGGTGTGGGCGCGGAACGCGGCACCGGCGGAGATGCGCTGGTCGGGGTCCTCGTGGCTGGTCGCCGCGCGCACGCCCTGCCAGGGGTCCACGGGGGTGACCGGGGTGTCGGACCCGAACGCGAGCGGCACCCCGGCCTGGGCGAGGTCGGCGAACGGCATGAGCGCTCCGGCGCGCAGAGGACCGAGGCGGGTCGCGTAGACGCCCTTGCTGCCGCCGAAGGACGAGTCGAACGCCGGCTGGACCGACAGGCCGACGCCCTGCGCGAGGAGTGTGGCGAGCGTCGTCGCGTCGACGAACAGCCCGTGCTCGATGCGGTGGTGCGCGGCGCGTACGGCGCTGTCGCCGGTCAGCTGGGCGGCGATCTGGAGCCCGAGGACCATGGTGTCCATCGCGCGGTCCCCGATGACGTGGAACGCACCCTGCATGCCCACGCCCTGGACGGCGGCCAGGTGGTGGGCGATCTGCTCGGCGGACAGGTACAGGTTGCCGGTCCACGGGCTGCCGTCGGCGTGGGTCAGCGCGCCGGCGAACGACCCGGACGAGGGGTCCAGCGGCAGGTCGGAGTAGGGGCTGCGCAGGGCGGCGGTGCGGGACCCGATGGAGCCGTCGACGTTGAGGTCCCCGCCGATCCCGGTGAGGAACGGCAGCTCGGCGAGGAGCGCGCGGGCCTCGTCGGTGGTGCGGCAGAGCTCGCCGCGGTAGGCGACCAGGTGTGGCAGGGCGGGCACGTCCGGGTCGGCCACGGCCTGCGCGCTCATCGTCGTCATGGCGTACAGCTCGGTGAGGCCGGCGCGGGTGTCGAGGTGCGCGCCACTCATCTCGTGCACGGACACGATGCCGCGGGCCGCCCACGCGGCGAGGGTCTCGCGGTAGAGGCGGGTGCGGCGTTCGGGGGAGAGCGTATGGGCGACGGCGCGCACCGTGTGGTGCAGGTCGGCGGTGACCAGGCCGGTGTCGACGGGGGCGTCGGACCAGCCGGAGCCGGACATGCCCATGCCGGTCCAGGCGGGGTCGCGTTCGATGCCGGCGCGGGCGGCCATCGTGCTGGAGACCACCGCCGAGTGCACGTCGACGCGTGCCGCGTAGACGGGGCGGCCGCCGCAGGCGTCGTCGAGCTGCTGCCGGGTGAACGTGCGCTGCTCGGGCCACGTCTGCTCGTCCCAGCCGAAGGCGAGCAGCACCTGGTCACCGGACGGGTCGGCGGCGGCCAGCCGCCGGGCGCCCTCGTTCAGGGCGGCCAGCGCGTCGGCGAGGGAGTGCACTCCCCCGGCGGGCGTGAGGTCCACGGCGTCGCTCGCCAGGCCGGTCTCCAGCACGTGGGCGTGCGCGTCGACGAACCCGGGGGTCACCAGCGCGCCGTCCAGGTCGATCACTCGGTCCGCGCGGGCGGCGAGTCCCGCGGCGGTGTCGTTCGCTCCGAGCCACGCCACCACACCGTCGTCGACGAGGATCGCCTCGGCGAAGGGGTCCGCCGACGAGTGGATGACGCCGTTGCGGTACAGGATGGATCGGGCGGGCTGGCTCACGGTGGAAATCGTATGCGATCAGCCCGCCCGGCGCGGCCCTCAGGGGGCTATGCGGGACCGGTCAGTGCTGGACAGGTGCTGGTCAGAGGCTCGAGTACGCCACCACCCCGCGCAGCACCGCGTCCTGCGCCTTGCGGGCCGTGGTGCGCAGCTTGTCCGACGGCGCCGCGCCGGCGAGCTGGTCGAGCACGTCGATGACCTGCTTGCACCAGCGCACGAAGTCGCCGGCGGCGAGGTCGGAGCCGCGCAGCACGCTGTCCAGGTTCTTGCCGGACGCCCACCGGTGCATCGCGCCGACCAGCCCGAGGTCGAGCGCGCCGGTGGCCTCGATGCCGTGCGCCTCCTCGAGGTCGTCGACCTCGGACCAGACCCGCTGGGTCTCGTCCAGCACGGCGGCCAGGCGCCCGGTGGGGCCGCCGGGGATGTACGGGTCGGGGGCGTCGTCGCGCCGTGACTGGTACACGACGGTGGAGACGACGGCGGCCAGGCCTGCCGGGTCGAGGCCGTCCCACGCCCCGCGGCGCAGGCACTCGGCCAGGAGCAGGTCGTTCTCGGCGTAGAGGCGGCGCAGCCAGCGGCCGTCGTCGGTGACCCGGATCCTGCCGGACTCCTGCAGGCCGGTGCCTGCGTCGGTGCGGGCGTCGGTGCGCTGCAGGTAGCCGAGGGTCAGCAGCACGTCGAGGGTGCGGTCGAACGTGCGAGCGATGGAACCGGTGCGGCCCTCGACGCGGCGCACGAGCTGGTCGTGCTCCCGCTTGAGCTTGTTCCAGCGTTCCGCCCACCGCGCGTGGTCGTCGCGTTCGGGGCAGGCGTGGCACGGGTGCGCCTTGAGGGCCTTGCGCAGCCGGGCGAGCTCGGCGTCGGTCGCGGCGTCGGACCGTCGTCCGACCGGGGACCTGCCCCCGCGTGCGGCGGCGCCGGTCCGCTGACCAGGCGGGGTGCTGGTGGAGTGGGCGGAGGGGACGTCGTCGGCGAGGGCGCCCAGCGCGTTGCGCATGGAGGAGACGAGGTCGCGGCGGGCGTCGGGCTTGCGGGGGTTGAACGCCTTGGGGATCTTGACGGTCGTGACGGTCTCCAGGCCGGCGGGCGCGTCGGCGAGGGTCAGCTTCTTGACCTGGCGTTCCTGGGTGAGCACCGTGGGACGCGGCCCGTCGAACCCGCCGGGTTCGCCCGGGTCGAGCACGAGGACGTAGCCGCGTCGTCGTCCGGTCGGGACCTCGACGACGTCGCCGCGGCGCAGCTGCTCCAGGGAGGCCACGATCTGTGCGCGTTCGGCGCCGGACGCGGCGCGCGACAGCTCCTTCTCGCGGTCCTTGATGGCGCGGCGCAGGTCCATGTACGCGCCGAAGTCACCTTCGGTGCAGGACATGGCCTTGGCGTACCCGTCGAGGGCCTCGGCGTGCGCCTGGGCCTGCTTGGCGAGACCGACGACGCCGCGGTCGGCCTGGAACTGCGCGAAGGAGGTCTCCAGGACCTCGCGGGCGCGGTCGCGGCCGACCTGGGCGACGAGGTTGACGGCCATGTTGTACGTGGGCCGGAAGCTGGACTTGAGCGGGTAGAGGCGCTTGGACGCGAGGCCGGCCAGCGCCACGGGGTCAAGGGCGGGGTGGTCGACGACGACGGCGTGGCCCTCGACGTCGATGCCGCGGCGGCCGGCGCGGCCGGTGAGCTGCGTGTACTCGCCCGGTGTGACCGGGACGTGGCTGGTGCCGTCCCACTTGACGAGCTTGTCCAGGACGACGGACCGGGCGGGCATGTTGATACCCAGCGCGAGGGTCTCGGTGGCGAACACGACCTTGACGAGGCCGCGCGAGAACAGCTCCTCGACGGTCTCCTTGAACACGGGGAGCATGCCGGCGTGGTGGGCTGCGACGCCGCGGGCCAGGGCCTGCGACCAGGCCCAGTAGCCGAGCACGTCCAGGTCCTCGGGCGGGAGGGCGGTGGTGCGCTCCTCCACGATGGACCGGATGGTCGCTTCCTCCTGCGGGGTGGTCAGCCGCAGCCCGGCCTTGAGGCACTGGTCGACGGCGGCCTCGCAGCCCGCGCGGGAGAACACGAAGTAGATCGCGGGCAGCAGGGCGTCGGCGTTGAGCGCGTCGACGACGATGAACCGCGGCGGGGTGCGCCGGCTCGGGCCGATGCCCCCTGAGCTGTCGTCGCTGCGGCGTGAGTCACCGCCGCGGTACCCGCGTCCCCGACCCGCGCCCCGGCCGCGTCGTCCGCCGGGGCCGCCGCGGTAGTCGCCGGGGCGGTTGCCGCCGCGCCCGGACCGGAAGGCGGCGGACAGGTCGGGGTTGATGGGCGGGTTGGTGCCGGGGTCGGTCGGGTCGACGTGCCCGTCGTACAGGTCCAGGAGGCGCGGCTTGCCGCGCGGCTCCTGGGAGGACATGAGGACGTGCTGCCACAGGGGTACGGGCCGGCGTTCGGAGACGACGACGGCGGTGTCGCCGCGCACCATCTCGAGCCAGTCGCCGAACTCCTCCGCGTTGGACACCGTCGCGCTCAGGGAGACGAGCTGCACGTCGTCGGAGAGGTGGATGATGACCTCTTCCCAGACCGGGCCGCGGAAGCGGTCGGCGAGGTAGTGCACCTCGTCCATGACCACGTACGCCAGCCCGTCCAGGGTGGCGGACCCCGCGTAGAGCATGTTGCGGAGCACCTCGGTGGTCATGACCACGATCGGCGCGTCGCCGTTGATGGTGGTGTCCCCGGTGAGCAGACCGACGTTGTCGATCCCGTGCCTGCGCACGAGGTCGGCGTACTTCTGGTTGGAGAGGGCCTTGATGGGCGTGGTGTAGAACGCCTTGCGGTCCGAGGCCAGAGCCAGGTGGACGGCGAACTCGCCGACTACCGTCTTGCCCGCTCCGGTGGGGGCCGCCACGAGCACGGCGCGGCCTTGTTCGAGGGCCTCGCAGGCCTGCACCTGGAAGTCGTCGAGCTCGAATCCGATGACCTCCCGGAAGCGGGTCAGCTCGGGGTGCTCGGCCGCTGAACGGCTCTGTGACCGGAAGGCCGTGTACCGCTCGGCGGGGCTCAGGTCGCTCATGGGCACAGCCTACGGTCACTCACCGACAGCCCCGGGTGCGACAGGCCAGCACCCGGGGCCGTGGGTCAGAGCCTGTGGGTCAGAGCTCGGCGGCAGCGAGCCGCTTCTCGACGCGACTGTCGTGCAGGTGCGCGACGCCGACGGCGGCGAAGTAGAGCACGCAGATCGGCAGGGCGACGAGGATCATCGTCATGGCGTCCGGTGTCGGCGTGATGATCGCCGCGAACGTGAACGCGACGAGGATCGCCCACCGCCAGCCGGCCAGCAGCGCCTTGCCGGTCAGGATGCCCGCGAAGTTCAGGCCCACCAGCAGCACCGGGGACAGGAACGCGAGCCCGAACGCGATGAGCAGCCGCATCACGAGCGACAGGTACTCCTGGGCGTTGGTGAACGCCGTCGCGTCGTCCGGCAGGAACCCGGACAGGATCTCGATCGCGTGCGGGAACACGAGCCATGCCATGTACGCGCCGCCGAGGAACAGCGGGAACGCGGCACCGACGAACCCGTACGCGTACTTCTTCTCGTTCTTGTTCAGGCCCGGGGTGATGAACGCCCACACCTGGTAGAGCCACCAGGGGCAGGTGAGGAACACGGCGAGGAACAGGGACGACTTGATCTTCAGGTCCAGTGCTGCCATCGGACCGGCGAAGTTCAAGGTCATCTCGTTGCCGCGCAGCTCCTCCGCCACCACGAGGGGTCGCTGGAGCAGGACCAGCAGCGGGTCGTAGAGCAGCCATCCGGCGATGGCGCCGACCACGAGGCCGACCGCTATCAGGACGAATCTCTTGCGCAGCTCGAGCAGGTGCGCGAGCAGAGGCATGCGGCCGTCGGACGGCCGCTCAGTGCGTGCCACCGATCAAGCCTTGGGGATGTCGCGGTCCCTGTTGGAGATCAATCCAGGTACGTCGTCGGTGCTCGAGCTCGCGCCCGGTCCCGCGGTCGAGCTCGGGCTCGAGGTGGTGGTACCGCCCGGGGCGTCAGCAACGTTGCTGTTCGCGTTCCCGGAGCCGTCCTCGCGCAGGTCCTTGACCTCCTTCTTGAAGATCTTCATCGACTGGCCGACGCTCTTGGCCAGGCCCGGCAGGCGGGAGGACCCGAAGAGCAGCAGGACGACGACGAGCAGGACGATCCAGTGCCACGGCTGCATTACGCCCATGGTGACTCCTTACGGTGCGGTACCGATACGCGGTGTGGTGCGGATATGACCGATCCTACGCGGACACGGGGGGCGCAAAGGTAGCCCTCCGGTGGACTGCAGGTGGCCGCGGCCGTGAACGCGCGCAGGATCGGCGCTGGAACGGCGCAGATCTGGGCCTGAGCCGTTGCCTGAGGCGTTGATTGCCCGCCGGTTCAGTCGTTGAAGTGCTTCCACTTCTGCCAGGTCACGACGTGCCGTGCCCGGCGCGCGTCCTTGCGCCCGGTACGGGCGGTGCGCTGCGCGTTGACGCGCTGGTAGTGGATCGTCACGTCGTCGAACAGGCTGGGGCCGGCGTGCCGCGTGGTCGCGGCCTCGCGTGCCCGGTCGGACAGCTCTTGCAGCCGGTCGCTCGACTCGCCGATGCGGCGCGACGCTCGTCCCAGCTCTTCCATCAGACCCTTTGCCGACCGCCAGAGAGAGCGAGCGAGAAAGAACGCTCCGACGAGGCTGCCTACGATCAGCAGGGTCCATACCCAGAACCACATGGTCGCCAAGCCTAGTAGGAATTCGGCGATGTGGCTGCGTCTCGGGTCGCCGGGTCTGTTTCGTGCCCTGTTTCCTGCCCTGTTTGGTAGAGGGCCAGCGCCTCGGCGGCGGTCCCCGCGACGTCGTCGGCCAGGGAACTGGGCGAGACGGACCGCACGTACGGGGCGAGCTGGATGAGGGTGCTGCGCAGCCAGCCCGGGTTGGTGACGCGCAGGGTGACCTCGAAGTCGCCGTCGGGCAGGTTGCGTACCGACTCGACGGGGACCTCCTCGGCGAACCACCGCGCCCGCGGTGCGAACCGGATGGTCGCCAGCGGCGAGGACCCGCCGGCGAACAGGGCGGCGAAGTCGATCTCGGCCGCACGCTCCCCCACGCCCGGGTGGTCCTGCACGGGCACGTCGGTCTCGGTGGCCTCCAGGATGCGGTCCACCCGGAAGGTGCGGGGCGCCGCGGCGCGGTAGCACCAGGCGGCGAGGTAGGCGAACTCGTCCTGCGTGTGCAGCCGCACGGGGTCCACGTCCCGTTCGCTGACGACGTCCGAGGAGGTCACGTACCGGATCCGCAGACGGTGGCGGGCGGTCAGCGCGGACGTGATCGCGGACACGACCTGCCGGTCCCCGCCGGGGGCGAGGCGGACGTCGACGGCGTTCGCTGCCTCGCCGGTCGCGTCGGTGAGCTTGCGCAGCGCCGACTCGACGACGGCGGACCGGGCGGGGTCGGCCTGGACCGCGCCGGTGGCCTTCATGGCGCGCAGCGCGGCGACCAGCGCGACGGCCTCCCGGGTGCCGAGCCGCAGCGGCCTGGTCATGCCGCGCGCCTCGGTGAGGTGCACGACGCCGCGGTCGATGGACGCGGCGTCGAAGTCGATGAGGTCGTCGGGCCAGTACCCGGGGGTGCCGGAGACCCACAGGGCGTCGACGTCCTTCTGGATCTGTGCGGGCGTGGTCCCGAACCGCCTGGCGAGGTCGGCCACGGACACCGGCCCCGCGCCGTCGAGGTAGGCGACGATGCCCAGCAGGCGCAGCAGCCTGTCGTCCGCGCGCTCAGCCACGGGACGCCCCCATCGGTGTTCCCGTGCCGGCAGAGCCGGTGCCCAGTGCTGCCGCAGCGGTGAGCCTGCGCAGCGTCTCGTTCCGTACCGGTTCGGGTTCGAGCACCACCAGCGCCGCCCCGTACCCCGCGGCCTCGGACGCCATGCCGGACAGGGACCGGTAGGGCACCTCGAGGATGTCCCACCCTGCGTGATCGCCCGCACGTTCCCCGGCCCCGCCACCGGCAGGTCGCGGCAGGCGCTCGCTGTAGGCCTCGCGCTCGCCCTCGGGTACCGGTTTGGCGCGGGCGCGCAGGGCTCCGGCGCGTTCGGGGCGGACGGCGACCACCGCCGCCCGGACCTCGCCGTGGGCCTTGCCGAGCATGACGTCGGTCTCGAAGTCGGGAATCGCGTAGGAGCCGGAGGGGCCGGTGATGCGTACGCGGGACTCGATGCGGGACATGCGGAACACGCGGGGGGCCTGCCGGTCGCGGTCGAAGCACATGAGGTACCAGCCGCCGTCACGTGCCGCTATGCGCCAGGGTTCGACGTGCCTGGTCAGCACCGCGCCGTTGTACGCGGCCCGATAGCTGAACGTGACCGCGCGGCGCGCCTCTATCGCCTCCATGAGGGGGCCGTAGGCGTCGCCGACGGCGCGAACGGACGGTGCGAGGCCGGCCAGGGCGTCGACGGAAGGGTCTCCGGCGCCGGCGGCACGCAGCTTGACCATGGCGCGGTTGATGTCCGTCTGCAGGGTCTTGTCCTGCCAGAACTGGGCGGCGAGCGACAGCACGCCGAGCTCGGCGGGGGTGAGGTCGATCGGGGGCAGGGCGTAGGCGTCCTGGTCGATCCGGTACCCGAGCTCGTCGGTGTGCCCACCGGTCCCGACCGTCACCACGGGTATGCCAAGAGCCCGGAGCATGTCCTTGTCCCGCTCGAACATCCGCTCGAACGCCTCGCCGCTGGGCGCGTCGGCGTACCCGGCCACCGCGGTGCGGACCTGTTGCTTGGTCATCGCGGCGTTGGTGTTCACGAGCGCGATGACAAGGTTCAGGAGCCGCTCGGCGGGGTTCAGGCCGGGCGACTGGCCCACTGGCTGAGCGGACGGCGGGGCGGGTGACGGCGCGGGCTGCGCGCTGGGGGGCGGGTCGATGGACATCAGGACAACGGTAGCGTTCGGTAGCCTCCACCCTGTGATGACGTGGCGGATCGGGACCGTGATTTCCACAGGCAGGTCGTGGCGGGGCGCACGCGAGCTCGAGGTGACGCTCGACCGCCCCCTGCCTGGGCGCGACGCCGCTGGGCCGGTGACAGAGCCGGCGACAGGGCCGGTGACGGTGCGCGCCCTCGCGTACACCGACCTGGTGGGTGACCCCGGGCCGGGCGACGCGCTGCTCCTGAACGTCTCCGCGCTCGCGCGCGGACTGGGCACCGGAGGGTACGCACTGGTGGTGGGTCCCGCCTCGGCCGGCACTCCCCTGCCACCCGACCCCGCCCCAGGACCGGGGCACCTCGTCAAGGCCCGGTACACGCCCCTGCAGACCATGGTGCTCGGCGTCGACGAGCAGGAGTCGCCCCACCACGCGACCCTGGCCGACGCCGACAGCCTCGACGGCATGCCAGTGGTCGTCGCGGACCTGCACTCCGCGCTGCCCGCCGTCGTCGCCGGGCTGCGGCACGCCCACGCGGCCGCCGTCGGCGGGACATCGACCGGCAAAGTGGCCGGCCTGCGGATCGCCTACGTCATGACCGACGGCGGTGCGCTGCCCGCCGCGTTCTCCCGCACGATAGCCGCCCTGCGCGACGCCGACTGGCTCACCACGTGCGTCACCGTCGGCCAGGCCTTCGGCGGCGACCTCGAGGCCGTCACCGTGCACACCGGCCTGCTCGCGGCCCGGCACGTCGCCGGGTGCGACGTCGCCGTCGTCGCCCAGGGACCCGGCAACCTCGGGACCGGGACCCGCTGGGGCTACTCCGGCGTCGCCGCCGGTGAAGCGGTCAACGCCGCCGCCACCCTGCGCGGGCGCCCCGTCGCCTCCCTGCGTGTATCCGGGGCCGACCCCCGCGACCGCCACCTCGGCATCTCCCACCACTCCCTGACCGCGTACACCAGGGTCGCGCTCGCACCCGCCGACGTCCCCGTCCCAGTACCCGACACCGACCTGGAGGACCTGCCCACCTGGGGCGCCCCCCTCACCCAGCGGATCCGCGAACAGGCACAAGACCTCGCCGGTACCCGCCACACCCTCGTCGACGTCCCCACCGACACCACCCTCCTCGACACCCTGCGCACCGCACCCGGCGGACTGCGCACCATGGGCCGCGACCTCGACGCCGACCCCGCCTCCTTCGTCGCGGCAGCCGCGGCGGGCATCCACGCCCACCACCTCACCACCAGCCAGCCCACCAGCCCGGCCCGCACACCATGAAGCCCACCACCCGCCTGGCCATCACCATCCTCCTGGTCACCGTCGTGGTACTCGGCGCAGCCACCGCAGCCCCCTGGCGCTTCAGCCCGCCCCACCTGCCCACCCCGGAGCTCTCCATGCCCCAACAGCAGCCACCACCGAGCCCCGATGCCAGCGCCAGCCCACAAGCCCAGCCCACCGACGAACCCACCCCCGACAACCGCTGGGTCACCCTCATCACCACAGTCCTCATCGGCCTCCTCATCGCAGCCCTGCTCGGCTTCGCCGCCCGCAAGCTCCTCACCATCCTCCGCGGACAGATCGACACCACACCCGACAAGCTCACCGGCGGCACCGGCACCGCAACCCCCGACGACGCCGTCGACCTACCAGAGCTCCAGGACGCCGTCACCCGCGCCCTCGCCCACCTCGACGGACACGCCCGCCCCCGCGACGCCGTCGTCGCCGCCTGGGTAGCCCTCGAAGAAGCCGCAGCCCGCGCAGGCGCCCACCGCGACCCCGCCCAGACCCCCACCGAGTTCACCGGCACCGTCCTCGCCAAGACCCCCGCACCACCAGCCGCAATCGCCCGCCTGCGCACCCTCTACCAACGCGCCCGCTTCACCGACCGGCCCATCGACCGAACCGCCGTCGCCCAGGCCCGAGCGGCGCTCGCGGACATCGCACGCAGCCTCGACGTCGACGACCCCGCAGCCGACCCCACCACCGGCCCCACCACCGACAGCGAACAAGGCCGAACATGAGGTCCTGGAACTGGCGACGCGTCACCACCGTCACCGTCGTCGCAGGCCTGGCCGCCGCCGGACTCGCCTACTGGAACGTCGTCGACCCGTGGCACGCCCTCGCCGCAGCAACCGTAGCCACCACGATCAGCATCCTGTGGTCCGCCACCGACACCACCATCCCCGACCCCCAATGGCCCGACCTCCCCATCGAGGCACGCGCCGGCGGACGCAACGACGTCTCCGACCTCGGCTGGTCCGTCTTCGGCCGCGACGGCCGCGTCACCGACCGGGTAGTCCGCCGCATCCGGGCACTCGCCGCCGACCGGCTCCGCGCACACGGCATCGACCCGTCCGACCCCGCAGCCGAACCCGACGCCGAACGACTGCTCGGCGCTCGCGTCCTGCACCAGCTCAAGTCCCGGCAGCCCCCCACGGCGCGCACCGTGCAGACCTGGCTCGAGGCGATAGACCGCCTCGGCCCAGCACCCATCACCGAGGAGAACAATGCCTGACCGCACCGGCCTTGAGACCGGCCCAGAGACCGGCCCAGAGACCAGCCCCGCACCGCTGCCCGTCGCCGACGTCGCAGCACTGGGTGAGCAGGTCCTCGCCGAGGTGGGCACCGCCGTCGTCGGCATGCGCGAGGCGCTCCAGGTGGCGCTCGCCACCATCCTCGCGGGCGGACACGTCCTCTTCGAGGACGTACCGGGCCTCGGCAAGACCCTCGCCGCGCGCTCGCTGGCCGCCGCCCTCGGTCTCGACTTCGCGCGTCTCCAGTGCACCCCGGACCTGCTGCCCGCCGACATCACCGGCTCCTCGGTCTTCGACCCGGCGACCCGCACCTTCGAGTTCCGCCCCGGACCCGTCTTCACCGGCCTCTTCCTCGCCGACGAGATCAACCGCACCGCGCCCAAGACCCAGTCCGCGCTGCTCGAGGCCATGGCCGAACGACAGGTCTCCATAGAAGGCACCAGCCGCCCTCTGCCCAACCCCTTCCACGTGCTGGCGACCTCCAACCCCGTCGAGTACGAGGGCACCTACCCCCTCCCGGAGGCTCAGCTCGACCGCTTCATGGTCCGCCTCGGCGTCGGCTACCCCGACCGCGCCCAGGAGGCCGAGGTCGTCACCCGCCGCCTCGCCCGGCGACAGGAGGCCACCTCCGTCCGCCGCGTCGTCGATCCCACCACCGTCCGCGCCATGCAGGCAGGGACCGAACAGGTCCCCGTGGACCCCGACGTCGTCCGCTACTGCGTCGACCTCACCGCCGCGACCCGTGGCCACCAGGCCCTTGAGGTCGGCGCCTCGCCCCGCGGCTCGCAGAACCTCGTGCTCCTCGCGCGCGCCGTCGCCGTCCTCGACGGACGTGACTACGTGCTGCCCGAGGACGTCAAGCGCGTAGCCATCCCCGTCCTCGCCCACCGCATCACCCTCACGCCCACCGCGTGGGCGTCGGCCACCCGGCCCGAGACCATCGTCGCCGACCTCCTGCACACCGTCCCGACGCCCGCCACGGTCCCCACCCGATGACCGTCGGCGGCATCATCGTCGCCCGCGGACGGACCTACGGCAGTCCCGTCGACGGCCACCCAGGCTGGCGCCCCACCTCCGCGTACACCGCCGCCGTCACCGTCGGCATCCTCCTGCTCGCCACGAGCGTGCTCGCCGGCCGCGCCGACATCGCGCTCATCGGCATACCCGGCCTCCTCGCCGCCACCTGGGCCCACGCCAGCCGCCCCACCACACCCCTGCGGGCAGACCTCCACGAACCGGCAGGCCCCACCGCCCCGGGCGAGCTCACCGCTACCCTCCGGCTCGCCGCCGGCCCGGGCGAGGGCGCCGACGTCGTCCACCTCCGCATCACCGCCCCCGGGCACCGCACCACCCACCTGACGCTTGCGGCCCGCCCGCAGAATCACGCCCAGAGACAGGCCCAGAAACAGGCTCACGGACAGACTCAGGACCGCGAGGTGCCGCTCGGCCTGTCGTCCGTCCGCACCGGCCCCCAGCAGACCTTCACCGTCGACCTGCGCGGATCCCTGCACGGCGCCTGGGAGGAGGAGCCGACCCAGGTCCGCGCCGCGACCCGCCTCGTCCTGCCCGGCGCCGCCCCGCTCGGCCGCCTGCCCCTGCCGCGACGGCTGCGCGGCCTCACCGGACCACACTCGGCACGCCGCCTCGGCGACGGCACAGAGCTCCGCGACATCCACCCCTTCACACCGGGGGACCGCCTACGCCGGATCGACTGGCGCACCACGGCCCGCCGGTCCCCCGAGCTCGACACCCTCTACGTCCGCCGCACCTACTCCACCGCCGAGGCGACGGCGGTACTCGTCGTCGACTCGCGCGACGAGGTGGGACCCGACGTCCGCACCTGGCGCGGCTACGGCACCATCAGGGTCGACGAGCCGACGTCGCTCGACCTCGCCCGCCACGCCGCGGCCTCCGTCGCCACCGCCCTCGTCGAAGCGGGCGACCGCGTAGGCCTCGAAGACCTCGCCCGCCGGCGCCGTCCGCTCCCGCCATCGGCCGGACGGCGCCACCTCCGCCGCCTCGTGCACGGGCTCGCCCTCGCCCACCCGAAGGACCCGGCGTCGGCACACCGCGTGCGCCCACCCCAGCTCCCGGCCGACGCGATCGTCTACCTCTTCACGACGCTGCTCGACGACGACCCCCTGCACCTCGTCCGCATCTGGCGTGCCGCGGGCCACCCCGTCGTCGTGATCGACACCCTCCCCGACGTCCACCCCGTCATCGAGAGCCATCTCGCGATCGCCTGGCACATCGGCCGCCTCGAACGCGAGGACCGGATCGCCGCCCTCGATGGCGAGGGCATCCCCGTCGTCCGCTGGGCCGGATCTCAACGGGACCAGGCCGCCGTCCGCTTCGAAGCCCTCGCCCACGCAGCCCGCCGCCACATCCCCGGACGCACCCCATGATCCCCAGCTCCCTCACCGAACGGCTCTGGCACCTCAGGCTCCGCCTCGACGACCCCGGCCGGCGCCCCCTGCCCGCCGTCACGGTCGAGACCGGACCGACCCTCCGGGGCTGGACCTTCCGCCTCGCGCTCCTCGTCCTCACCCCGCTCCTGCTCTTCACCGCGGCCGGCCGCACCCCCGACGTCCCCCTCGGGGTCACCGCGACCATCGCCTTCCTCGCCACCGGCCTCCTCGTCGCCCACCCCACCCCCGCCACGGCCGGCGGCGTCATCGTCGTCGCCACCGTGCTCTTCTGGGGCTTCACCACCGAACCCTTCGACCCCTGGGCCCTCGTCGTCGCCCTGCTCGCCCACTTCCTCGCACGCGCCACCTGGTGGGCCGCCCACGTCCCGCCCGACGGACACACCGAGCTCGCCGCCCTCCGCGCCGGCTGGCGCCGCGACGCCACGGTCCTCGGCGCCACCGGCCTCCTCGGCGCCCTCGCCATGCTCGCCTCCGGAACCACGACGACCACCGCCGTCCTGCTCGCCGCGCTCGCCCTGGTCGGGATCGCGCTCCTCGCGCTGGCGACCGGCCGACCCTCGCGTGAGGATGGACCGAGCTGACCGATCACCGGAAGAGAGGACCAGGCATGTCCACGAAGCTGCCCCGCTACACCGTCCCGTCCCTCACCCCCGAGCAGGGGGCCGAGGTCGCGGAGATCCTCCAGCAGCGGCTGCACGCGCTGAACGACCTGCACCTCACGCTCAAGCACGTGCACTGGAACGTCGTGGGACCGCACTTCATCGGCGTGCACGAGATGCTCGACCCGCAGGTCGACGCCGTGCGCGCGATGGTCGACCAGATCGCCGAGCGCGTCGCCACCCTTGGCAGCGTCCCGGTCGGGACGCCCGGCGCGCTCGTCGCGGCCCGGAACTGGGAGGACTACCCGCTCGGCCGTGCCACGACCACCAAGCACCTGGCCGCGCTGGACGACGTCTACGAGTCCGTGATCACGGACCACCGCAAGGCCGCCGACGACACCGCCGAGCTGGACGACGTGACGAACGACCTGCTCATCGGCCACCTGCACGAGCTCGAGCAGTTCCACTGGTTCGTGCGCGCCCACCTGGAGTCGGCGTCCGGGGCGATCCCCGAGTCGTGACCGCGGCGGCCTCGCGGCCGCCGGGATCGGCGCGACCACACCCCGGCACTGCAGGCTAGGGTGCCGGGGTGACCGAGCCATTCATCCGCCCGTACGGCGTCGCCGACCGTGCCGACGTCGCCGACATCTGCGTCCGCACCGCGGCGGCCGGCGGCGACGCGCGCGGCGTCTACTCGTCCGACCTGCTCATGCCCGACGTCTACGCGCTCCCCTACGTGGAGCACTCGCCCGACCTCGCGTGGGTGGTCGAGCACGAGGGCCGTGCGGCGGGATATATCATCGGTGTCGCCGACACCCAGGCCTTCGTCGACTGGTGGGCCCGCGAGTGGACGCCGGGCTTCGTCGTCCGGCACCCCGCACCGGGCCCGGCCACCGGCCGGAACCCCGGCTACTCCGAGGCCCAGCTGCTGCACGACGGCGCGGACCCGGAACGCATGGTCCGGGGCCTGCGCCACCGCGAGCTGACGACGCATCCCGCCCACCTGCACATCGACCTGCTGCCGGTGCTCCAGCGCCGCGGCCTGGGCTCCCGCCTCATCGACACCCTCCGCGGCGCCCTCGCGGAGCGCGGCGTGCCGGGTGTGCACCTGGGCTACGCGGCGGAGAACACCGCTGCCCGCCTGTTCTACGACCGCTACGGCTTCACGGAGCTCCCCTCGTCGACCCCGCAGGCCCCGCTCGTGGGTATCTCGACCACGTGACCGTTGAGTGCGGGATATTCGCCCGTCCAAGGCTGTTGGAGGGGCGAATATCCCGCACTCAACGGGACAGGTCAGGGCTCACTTGATGCTTCTATCCATGCTCTTCGGATCTGCTCGAAGCGGGTGGGCAGCGGCGGGCGCAGAGCGCCGTAGCGCGCGTTGGTCCGGTGCACGAACCGTCGCCACGACAGCACCAGCCCCTGCCGGCTGATCGGCAGGCCGGACGCGACGGTCGTCCCGTTGTCGTGCGTGTGGTGGACCGTGAGCAGCAGCGCCCTCGGCACCGAACCCTCGAGCTCTGCCGCGAGCTCCTCGCGCACGACCATCCAGTGCTTCAGCAGCACGACGAGGTCGGCCGGCAGCAGGTGGCGCCGCGGCGTGCGGTGCTTACCGTGCCGCACCAGCACGCTGCCGTCCGAGGTCTTCGCCCGGGCCGGCCCGAGATCGATGTCCTCGACGCGCACCCGCAGCAGGTCCCCGTACCGGGCGCCCGTCGCGCGCACCAGGCCGGTGATCACCGCGAGCCGCACCGCCTCGGGCTTCGCGGCCGTCCGCATCGCCTCGGTGGAGAGCTCACGCCAGACCCACTCGGCCTCCTCGAGGCTCACTGGCGGCCGCGGATAGCGGGCGAGCTCCCCACTCCTTGCCTGTGGTGAGGTTGCGTCGGTACTGGTCATGGTTGGAATGTACGCTTGGCACACTATTAATCTATGGAGAAGACGCCGCGTGTCGGCGATCCGTGAAGGAAGTCCCCGTACCCTCGTGCGGTGGACCTCCCCAGCACCATCGCCCGGCCGATCGACCACGAGGTCGTCATCAAGAAGTCCCGGTTCCTGGCCCACCTCGCACCCGCCGCGAGCGTCGCGGAGGCCGACGCCGTCATCGCGCGCCGCCGCAAGGAGCTGTGGGACGCGGGCCACCACTGCGTCGCGATGGTGCTGGGCACCCACGCCGACGGTGCGAGCCAGACGGCCCGCTCCTCCGACGACGGCGAGCCCGGCGGCACCGCGGGCGTCCCCATGCTGGAGGTGCTGCGTCATCGCGACATGACGGACCTGGTCGCCGTGGTCACCCGCTACTTCGGCGGCGTCAAGCTGGGTGCGGGTGGTCTGGTCCGGGCGTACTCGGGCGCGGTGGCGGGCGCCCTCGACGTCGCCTACGGGGCCGGGGCGCTGCTCCGCCGGGAGCTCCTGTACGAGGTGGAGGTGCCCGTCCCCCACGGCGACGCCGGCCGGATCGACAACGTGCTGCGCGACTGGGCTTCGTCGCACGGGTCGGTCATGGAGCCGCCCGCCTACGACGCCGTCGCGCACCTGCGGCTGCTGGTGCCCCGTCACCAGCTGGACACCCTGACCTCCGACGTCGCCGCCGCCTCCGCGGGCGCCCTCTCCCCCGAGGTCGGCGACGCCAGGGTGGTGGACGTACCGCGCGTCGGCCTTGACTGACTCCCTCCGCGGGTGAAGTCTCTGGGGCACCCGCACCGGCACAAACACCGAGGAGGGACCATGCATCGTCGCATCCGCTCGTCCGCCGTCGTCGTCGCACTGACCGCCGCCGCAACGCTCCTCGCCGCTTGCGGCCCCAGCGCCGAGCAGGAAGGGCCGGCAGAGGCCATCACCTTCTGGACTCCGCAGTCGACGCCGGAGCGGGTCGCCGCCCAGGAGGCCGTGGCGGCCAGGTTCACGGAGGAGACCGGCATCGAGGTCGACGTCGTCCCGCTCGCGGCCGCCGACCAGGACCAGGCGCTGGTCACCGGTGCCGCATCCGGCGAGGTGCCGGACGTGATCCTCGCGGGCGCCTCACAGATCACGTCCTGGCAGGCCCAGGGGCTGCTCGACACGGACGTCGTGCAGGAGGCCATGGACACGCTGGACCCTGCGACGTTCAACGAGAACGCGCTGGGCGCCGTCACGGTGCAGACCGACGGGCAGAGCACGGTCGCCGCCGTCCCGAGCGACGGCTGGGTGCACCTCATCGCCTACCGCACCGACCTGCTCGAGGAGGCGGGGGTCGAGGTACCGACCAGCGTGGCCGAGCTCGCCGAGGCCGCGACCACCGTCGAGGACGAGCTCGGCATCACGGGCATCGCGCTCGGCACCCAGTCCGGCACCGCCTCGGGCACGGAGGGTATCGAGTCGATCTTCCAGTCCGCGGGCTGCGAGCTCGTGTCCGACGGCGAGGTCACCATCGACTCGTCCGAGTGCACGGAGGCCGCCGGGTACTTCAAGGAGCTGCGCGACTCGTCGGTCGCCGGCGACTACGACGTCGAGTCCGCCCGTGCCGCCTACATGGCAGGGGACGCGGCGATGCTGCTCTTCTCCACCCACATCCTCGACGAGCTGGCGAACCTCGACGAGGCGGTGCCGCCGTCGTGCGAGCAGTGCGCCGACGAACCCGCGTTCCTCGCGGAGAACTCTGACTTCATCACGGTGCTGGACGAGTCCCATCCGGCCCAGTTCGGCGCCACGCTCGCCTACGCGGTCCCCGCGCGCGCGAACGCCGACGAGGCGCGCCAGTACATCGAGTTCGTCATGGGCGAGGGCTACGCCGACACGCTCGCCGTCGCCACCGAGGGCCGCCTGCCGCTGCGCACCGGCACTCCCGAGAACCCGACGGAGTTCCTCGACGCATGGGGCGGCCTGGGCTTCGGGCCCAAGGTCGAGTCCTCGGTAGCCGAGGTGTACGGCGACGACCTGGTCACCGCGATGGGCGAGGGCATGGCCGCCGTCTCCCGCTGGGGTCAGGGCACCCCTGATGCCACGCTCGCGGGGCTGGTCGCCACCCAGGGCACGCTCGCGCAGCAGCTCGACCCGCTGTACCGGGGCACCGACCCGGCTGAGGTGACCCAGCAGATGGCCGCCGAGGTGACGGCCCTGCAGCAGGACCAGTGACGGCCCGACCAGCCACGAGGGCCCGCCCGACGACGGCTGCCCAGCGCGCGAACCGTTCTGGGTGGCTGCTCGTCTCGCCGTCGCTCGCGGTGGTCGCCCTGGTGGTGCTGCTGCCGTTCGCCCTGGTAGTCGTGTTCGGGTTCTCCGAGATCCGCCTCGTCGACATCCCGTACCTCGGGACGGAGCCGATAGTGTGGACCCTGGACAACTTCCGGCAGGCCGCGGCGTCGCAGGCGTTCTGGGGCGCCCTGTGGACCACGGTCCTGTACGCGGGTCTGACGGCGGTGGGGTCGCTCGCCGTGGGCCTCGCGCTCGCGCTGGCGCTGCGGCGGCCGTTTCCCGGACGCGGCCTGGTACGCGCCCTGCTGCTCGTGCCGTACGTGCTGCCGGTGGTCGCCGCGGCCACCATCTGGAAGACGGCGCTCAACCCGCAGTACGGGGTGGTCAACGCGTTCGGCCGCGCGTACCTCGGGTGGGACACGCCGGTGGGCTTCCTCAGCACGACCACTGCGGACGTCTGGGGCGTCCCCGTGCCGGTCGCGCTGCTCGTGGTCGTCCTGTTCGACATCTGGAAGTCGGCGCCGCTCGCGTTCCTGTTCCTCACGGCCCGGCTCCAGTCGGTGCCCGGTGAGATCGAGGAGGCGGCCGCGCTCGACGGCGCGAACCGCCGGCAGGCCCTGCGGTTCATCCTGCTCCCGCAGCTGCGGGCGGTGGCCCTGCTGCTCCTGCTGCTGCGGTTCATCTGGTCGTTCCAGACCTTCGACGACGTCTACCTGCTCACCGAGGGCGCCGGGAGCACGCAGGTCATGGCCATCCAGGTGTACACGGAGCTCGTCACCAAGGCCGACATCGGCAGCGCCGCGGCCTTCGGCCTGCTCATGAGCCTCATCCTGTGCGTGCTGCTCGTGGGGTACGTGCTGCTCTCCCGACGGACCGACGAATCATGAAAGGACAGTTCATGAGGGGGCAGTCATGAGCGGTGTCCGGCCCACCCGCGCCGCGCGGGTCGGGCGCGCCGTGGTGGTCGCCGTCGCGCTCCTGTGGTCGCTGGGGCCCGTGCTGTACGGCGTGCTGCTCTCGGTGCGACCGTACGGCGAGGTGGTCCGCGACCCGCTCGGGCTGCCGTCCGAGCTCGACCTGTCCGCCTTCACGACGGCGATGCGCGACGAGGCCGACGGCGGGTTCGGGCTGGGCCGGTTCGTGCTCAACTCGCTCGGCGTCGCGGTGGGGACCGTCGCGCTGAGCATCCTGGTGTGCGTGCTCGGCGCCTACGCCGCCGCCCGCCTCCGGTACCGCGGCCGGGCACTCACGAACGGCATCATCCTGGCCGTCTACCTGTTTCCGGGGATCGTCCTGGCGGTGCCGAAGTTCGTCATCCTGTCCCGCCTCGGCCTGACGGACACCCTGGTGGGGCTGCTGATCGTCTACGTGGCGGCCACGGTGCCCGTCGCGCTGTACATGATGCGCAACTTCTTCCTCGCGCTGCCGCAGAGCGTCGAGGAGGCCGCGATCATGGACGGCTGCTCGCTCGGCCAGCTGCTCGTCCGGGTAGTGCTGCCGATCGCGATCCCCGGCGTCGTGGCCACCGCCATCTACGTGTTCATGATCGCCTGGAACGAGTACTTCTACGCCCTGCTGTTCCTGGTGCAGCACCGCGACCTCTGGACGGCGCCGCTCGGCATCGCGCAGCTCGGCGACTTCCAGGTACCGGTCACCGTGCTCCTGGCCGGGTCCATCGCGGTGACGGTGCCCGTGGTGATCGTCTTCTTCCTCGCGCAGCGGTACATCGTGTCGGGTCTGGTCCAGGGGGCGGAGAGATGACGGCGCCTCCCGTTCAGCCGCCTGCCCGGCCTCCGGTCCGGCTGGCCGTCCTCGGCGCCGGCGGCCGCGGCGCCGACGCCTACGGCCGCTGGGCCCGGGCGCATCCCGACCGCGCCCGGATCGTGGCGGTGGCCGACCCGGACGCGGCATGCCTGGACGCCCTGGCCGGCACGACCGCCGCCCGCTACGCCGACTGGAGCGGCCTGGTCGCGGACCTCGGCCGCCTGCGGCCCGACGCCGTGATCGTCGCGCTGCCCGACGCCCTCCACGTCGCCGCGGCCACGGCGGTCGGGCAGGGCGACGATCACGGCGTCGGGCTGCCGATGCTGCTGGAGAAGCCCGCCGCGCCGACGCTAGCCGCCCTGGCGGACCTGGCCGGCGTGGTCCGCCGGACGGGCGCCCAGATCGCCGTCGGACACGTGCTGCGGTTCTCGCCGTTCTGGCGGGCGGTGCGGGCCGTCGTCGAGGCGGGCACCCTCGGCGACCTCGCGACCATCGAGGTGCGCGAGAACATCGGGTTCTGGCACTTCGCGCACTCGTTCGTCCGGGGCAACTGGCGCAACACCGCCGAGTCCAGCCCGATGGTGCTCGCCAAGACCTGCCACGACCTCGACCTGATCCGCTGGCTCGCCGGGTCGGCGCCCCGGACCGTGGCGAGCGAGGGTTCGCTGCTGCACTTCCGCCCGGAGAACGCGCCGGAGGGCGCCCCCGCCCGCTGCACCGACGGCTGTCCCGCCGCGGCGGACTGCCCGTTCTACGCGCCCCGCTACTACCTGGACGCGCTGCGCGACGTGACGGGTCATCCGGTCACGATGCTCGGCGACGACCTGTCTCCCGCCGGCCGCCTCGCCGCCCTGCGGCGCGGGCCGTACGGGCGCTGCGTCTACCACTGCGACAACGACGTCGCCGACCACCAGCAGACCCTCCTGCGGTTCCCGTCCGGGCTCACCGCCACGCTCACGGCCAGCGCGTTCACCGCCGAGAACACCCGGCACCTGGCGATCACGGGCACGCGCGGGCAGCTGCACGGGCACATGGAGTCGGGCGAGATCCGGGTGGACCTGTTCTCGCCGTCGGGCCGGCTGCCGGACGCCGTCCTCGGCGCACTGCCCGGCGTGGAGCTCGTCGAGTCCGGCACGGACGGGCCGCTCGGCCATGCCAGCCACACGCTCGTGGCCCACCCGGCCCCGCAGTCTGGTCTCGGCGCCGGTCTTGTTGCCGGGACCGACGCCGGCCCGGGCGGCCGCGGCGGCCATGCGGGTGGCGACGACGGTCTCATGGACGCGTTCTGCCAGGCAGTGGTCGACGGCACCGTCGGTTCGGGCGAGCTGTCGTTCGCCACGGCGCTGGACAGCCACCTCATGGCGTTCGCCGCGGAGTGGTCGCGCGCGGGTGCCGGCGTGGTGGACTTCGGGCGGTGGTCCGGCGCCGCGCTGGGTTCTGCGGGCGTGGGCACCGGCCGGGACAGCGCAGGCAAGAGGTCGCGGTGAGTGGGACGAGCGGGTGGGACGACGCCGTACGCGGCGTCGCCGAGCGGGCAGGCCTGGACCCGCGGCGCGTCACCGTCGAGCCCCTGGGATTCGATACCAACCTGCCCGACACCGCCGAATACCGGGCCTCGGCCGGCCACCTGACGATCCGGGCGACGGGCGCGGTGGCGGCGTCCGTCGCGCTGGCCCGGTACATCCGCGACCACCTGGGGACGCGGCTGACCTGGCAGCAGCCGCGCGTCACCCCGAACACGGCCGGTCCGAGCCCGCTGCCGGACGCAGCCCGCACCACCGTCTCGTCGCCGCACGAGGTGCGGTACTACCTGAACGTCGTGACCTTCGGCTACTCGACACCGTTCTGGGGCTGGGACCGCTGGGAACGCGAGATCGACTGGATGGCGCTGCACGGCATCACGCACCCGCTCATGCTCGTGGCGCACGAGGCGGTGCTCGCCGAGACGTTCCGCCGGGCCGGTCTGCCCGACGCCGAGGCCGCACGCTGGCTGGGCGGCGCCGCGCACTTCCCGTGGACGTTCATGGGCGGCATGCACTCGTTCGGCGGTCCGCTGCCGGCTCGCTGGGCCGAGCGCCGAGTCGACCTCGCCCGGCGCGTCCTGGCCCGGATGCGCGAGCTCGGCATGACGCCGGTGCTCCCCGCGTTCGGCGGGCACGTCCCGCCGGCCCTCGCGGGCCCGGGGCCGGACGATGACGACACCGCCGGCGACCAACCTGTCGACGACCAACCTGTCGACGACCATTCAGCCGGCGAGATCGAGTGGCAGGGCTGGCACATCCCCCTCCTCCACCCGGAGTCGCGTCGTTTCCAGGAGCTGTTCGCGACCTTCGCGCAGGTCCAGGGCGAGCTGCTCGGCCCGGGGTCCGGGCACTACGCCGTCGACCCGTACATCGAGTCGGTCCCGCCGTCGGGCAACGTCGAGTACCTGCGCGCCGCCGGCCGCGGCACCTACCGGGCCCTCGCCGCCGCGGACCCCGACGCCGTCTGGGTGCTCCAGGGCTGGCCCTTCCACTTCAAGGGCGCGTTCTGGACGCTCGACCGCGTGGCCGCCTATCTGAGCGACGTCCCCGTCGACCGCACGCTCGTCCTGGACCTCTGGGGCGAGTACGTGCCGCTGCACACGGCCCTCCTGGCCGACGGCGCCCCGCTCGCCGGGCGACCCTGGGTCTGGTGCGCGCTGCACAACTTCGGGGGCCGGCCCGCGCTGTTCGGCGACCTGCGCGGCCTCGTCCGGGACGTCCTCTCCCTGCCCGACGGCGTGCCCCACCTGCGCGGCATCGGTCTCGCCCCCGAGGCCATCGAGAACAACGAGGTCTTCTACGAGCTCGCGACCGACCTCGCCTGGGACGACGCGCCGCGCTCCCCTGCCGAGATCGACCGCTGGCTGGAGCGGTTCGTGCTGGACCGGTACGGGCTGTCGGAGCCGCACCCGGTCACAGAATCGGCCACAGAATCGGCCACAGGATCGGCCACAGGATCGGCCACAGGATCGGCCACAGGATCCCCCCGCTCGGGGCTGGCCGGTGAGTTGCGGGCGAACGTGGCACAGACGGCGCTACGCGCTTGGCACACTATTTATTCGACTCTCTACGGTGTGGGCCGTACCCGTTCCGTCCCGACGCCCGTCATCGCTCGCCCCTGGACCGCGGGGCTGCCGTTCCCCGCCCAGCGCAGCGCGGGCGAGGCGATCGGGCACGGGGGCACGGCCGGCACCGACCCGCCGACACCCTCGTCCAACATCGATGCCGAGAACGACCCCGACGTCGCAACGGCGCTCCCCCGCCTCGGCCAGGCTGTGCGGGAGCTGACCGAGGTCCGCGACCACCTCCCGGAGACCCTGCCGAGCACACTGCCGGACACGTCCCTCCCGAACCCGGCGCGCGAGCTGCTGAGCGCCGACATCGCCGAGCTGGCGGGCCACGTCCTCGCCCAGGGCACCCGCGCGCACGTGCGCGGCATCCTGGCGGCGGCACGCGAAGGCGACCCGGACGGCGTCCGCGCCCATATGCGCCGCCTGCGCGCCGATCTGCTGCAGCTCGACGACCTGGCGGCCGCCCGGCCCGAGACGAGGGTCGCCACCTGGGTCGACGCCGCCCGCACCTGGGGCGACACCGACGCCGAGCGGGACGCCATGGAGCGTGAGGCACGGAGCCTGGTCAGCGTCTGGGGCGGGCAGCACAACGGCCTGCACGACTACTCGGGCAGGCACTGGCAGGGCCTCGTCCGGGACCTCTACCTACCGCGCTGGCAGGCCTGGGCGGACTGGCTGGCCGACGCCGCCGCGCACGGCCCGGTCCCGCCGGACGCCGACCCGACCCCGCTGCGCGAGCGCATCGTCGCACTGGAGGAGAGCTGGCGCGTGGAGGGAGGCGTGGTCGGTAGAACGTCAGGTGGTCGGTTGACGTGGGCGTGCGGGCCGATCATCACCGCTGACCCGATCTGTGCGGGATGCCCCTGGCGTCCGCGCACGAGCGCGTTCTCCAT
>NZ_JBFAAH010000043.1:0-30125 GCF_040639635.1 Promicromonospora sp. NPDC023805
GAGAGTAGGACGCCGCCGGACAACCATTCCCAGCAAGGGGGTGGAGCCAGCACAAGCCCGCAAGGGTTCGTGCGGCTCCACCCCCTTCCTGCATTTCCGGCAGTGTTTCAGCCGAGATCTCACAGCGAACGCACGGGTATCCGGGAGATCGAACGCCGTCCGGCGACTAGACTCGGGGCCATGTCCACCATCTCCCGTGACGAGGTTGCGCGCGTGGCTGCGCTGGCACGGATCGACCTGCGACCGGACGAGGTCTCGCGCCTGGCCGGTGAGCTCGACGTGATCGTCGAGTCCATCGCTCGCGTGAGCGAGGTCGCTACCGCAGACGTGCCGGCAACGAGCCACCCCCTCCCGCTGACGAACGTGTTCCGAGACGACGTACCGGAGCCTGCCCTGCCGATACAGGACGTACTGGCCGGCGCCCCGCAGCAGGAGAACGGACGGTTCGCCGTCCCGCAGATCCTCGGCGAAGAGTGATGGGAACCAACGACATGACACAGGACATCACCAGGCTCAGCGCCTCAGACCTCGCGTCCGCGCTGAGGAACAAGGACGTCACCAGCGTCGAGGCGACGCAGGCACACCTGGACCGGATCGCCGCCGTCGACGGGGACCTGCATGCGTTCCTGCACGTCTCCTCCGAGAAGGCGCTGGCCACTGCCGCGGAGATCGACGCGAAGCGTGCTGCCGGCGAGGACCTGCACCCGCTCGCCGGCGTGCCCATCGCCGTCAAGGACGTCGTGGTGACCAAGGGTCTGCCGACGACCGCCGGGTCCAAGATCCTCGAGGGCTGGATCCCGCCGTACGACGCGACCCTCGTGGAGCGCATCAAGGCTGCGGGCCTGCCGATCCTCGGCAAGACCAACATGGACGAGTTCGCCATGGGCTCCTCGACGGAGCACTCGGCCTACGGCAACACCAAGAACCCGTGGGACCTGGACCGTATCCCCGGCGGGTCCGGCGGTGGTTCGGCAGCGGCTGTCGCAGGCTTCGAGGCGCCGCTGGCCATCGGCACCGACACCGGCGGCTCGATCCGTCAGCCCGGCGCGGTCACCGGCACGGTCGGCGTGAAGCCCACCTACGGTGGCGTCTCGCGCTACGGCCTGATCGCCATGGCGTCCTCGCTGGACCAGGCGGGCCCCGTCACCCGTACCGTGCTCGACGCCGCGCTGCTGCACGAGCTCATCGGCGGGCACGACCCGCACGACTCGACGTCGATCAACGAGCCGGTTCCCGGCGTCGTCGCTGCTGCACAGCAGGGCGCCAAGGGTGACCTGAAGGGCCTGCGGGTCGGCGTCGTCAAGGAGCTGTCGGGCGAGGGCTACCAGGCCGGCGTGTCCGCTCGGTTCGACGAGTCGCTCGACCAGCTGCGCGCACTGGGCGCCGAGATCGTCGAGGTCTCCTGCCCCAGCTTCGGCTACGCGCTGGACGCCTACTACCTGATCATGCCCGCCGAGGCCTCCAGCAACCTGGCCAAGTTCGACGGCATGCGGTTCGGCCTGCGCGTCGAGCCCGCCGAGGGCCCGGTCACCGCGGAACGCGTCATGGGCGCCACGCGCGGGGCCGGTTTCGGCGACGAGGTCAAGCGCCGCATCATCCTCGGCACGTACGCCCTCTCCGCCGGGTACTACGACGCCTACTACGGCAGCGCGCAGAAGGTTCGCACGCTGATCCAGCGCGACTTCGCCGCGGCCTTCGAGCAGGCAGACGTGTTGGTCTCGCCCACGGCGCCGACCACCGCGTTCAAGTTCGGCGAGAAGCTCGACGACCCGCTCGCGATGTACCTCAACGACATCGCGACGATCCCCGCCAACCTTGCCGGCGTCCCCGGCATGTCCCTGCCGAACGGCCTGTCCGACGACGGCCTGCCCGTCGGGTTCCAGATCCTGGCGCCCGCGAAGGCGGACGACCGGCTGTACCGCGTGGGCGCGGCCCTCGAGGCGGCCCTCGAGTCGCGCTGGGGCGGCCCTCTCCTGAACAAGGCACCCGAACTCAAGACCACGGAGCTCGCCCGATGACCGCCGCAACGACGACCGGACTGGTCGCCTACGAGGACGCCGTCCGCCGCTACGACCCGGTGCTGGGCATCGAGGTCCACGTCGAGCTCGGCACGCTCACCAAGATGTTCTGCGCGGCCGAGGTCGCCTACGGCGGCGAGCCCAACACCCAGGTCACCCCGGTGAGCCTGGGGCTGCCGGGTGCGCTGCCGGTGGTCAACGGCAAGGCCGTCGAGTACGCGATCCGGATCGGTCTGGCGCTGAACTGCACCATCTCCGAGAACTGCCGCTTCGCCCGGAAGAACTACTTCTACCCGGACGTGCCGAAGAACTTCCAGACGTCGCAGTACGACGAGCCGATCGCCTTCGACGGCTGGATCGACATCGAGCTGGACGACGGCGAGGTGTTCCGCGTCGAGATCGAGCGCGCGCACATGGAGGAGGACGCCGGCAAGAACACCCATGTGGGTGGCGCGACCGGCCGCATCCAGGGCGCCGAGTACTCGCTCGTCGACTACAACCGCGCGGGCATCCCGCTCGTCGAGATCGTCACGCGGCCCATCGAGGGCGCCGGCGAGCGTGCCCCCGAGGTGGCGCGCGCCTACGTGCAGACGCTGCGCGACATCTTCCGCTCGCTCGACGTCTCCGAGGCGCGGATGGAGCGCGGCAACGTCCGCGCGGACGTGAACCTGTCGCTGCGTCCGACTCCCGAGTCGCCGCTGGGCACCAGGACCGAGACCAAGAACGTCAACTCGTTCCGCTCGATCGAGCGTTCGGTCCGCTACGAGGTGTCCCGCCAGGCGGGCGTGCTCGACGCCGGGCTGCCGGTCGTCCAGGAGACGCGCCACTTCCACGAGGAGGACGGCACGACGTCGTCGGGCCGCGTGAAGTCGGACGCCGAGGACTACCGCTACTTCCCAGAGCCCGACCTGGTGCCCGTGGCACCGAGCCGCGAGTGGGTCGAGGAGATCCGGGCGACGCTCCCGGAGATGCCGGTGGCGCGCCGCCGTCGGCTCCAGACCGAGTGGGGCTACGCCGACGCCGAGATGCGCGACGTCGTCAACGCGGGCGCCATCGAGCTCATCGAGGCGACGATCGCCGCGGGCACGAGCGCCGCAGGCGCGCGCAAGTGGTGGATGGGAGAGCTGGCCAGGCGCGCCAAGCAGGACGAGATCACGCTCGAGGAGCTCGTCGTCACCCCCGCGCAGATCGCGCAGCTGCAGGGCCTCATCGAGTCCGGTCGGATCAACGACAAGATGGCCCGCCAGGTGCTCGAGGGCGTGCTGGCCGGCGAGGGCGACCCGGAGGCGGTGGTCGTGTCGCGCGGGCTCGAGATCGTGTCCGACGACGGTCCGCTGCTCGCCGCGATCGACGACGCCCTGGCCGCTCAGCCGGACATCGTGGAGAAGGTCCGTGGCGGCAACCAGGGACCGGTCGGCGCGATCATCGGCGCCGTCATGAAGGCGACGAAGGGCCAGGCGGACGCGAAGCGGGTCCGCGAGCTGGTGCTGGATCGGATCGGCTCGTGAGACTGGGTTCGAGGGCGGGCAGGTGACCCGCGGGCCTCTCCTGCGCGGCGAGATGATGCGCCTGCGCCCCATCGAGGGTCGCGACGCGGAACGCCTGTGGGAGGCGGTGCAGGATCCGGAGGGCACCCGGCTGACGGGGACCACCGCCACGTTCACGCGCGAGCAGATCAACGAGTGGGCGAGCACGGTCAGCGACCGGCCCGGCCGCTACGACTGGGCGATCTGCCCCGCCGCGATGCGGGACGGCAAGCCGGTCAGCGACGACATGATCGGCGAGATCGTGCTCAACGACCTCGACGAGGACGTCCGCTCGGCGAACCTCCGGCTCCAACTTCTCCCGAACTACCGGGGTCGCGGTTACGGCAGGGAGGCCATCCTCGAGGTGCTCCGGTTCGCTTTCGACGGCGTCGAAGGCGAACCGGGGCTCGGCCTGCACCGGGTGAGCCTGGACGTGCTCAGCATCAACCCGCGCGCGCAGGCGCTGTACGAGTCGCTCGGCTTCCGCGAGGAGGGTCGTCTGCGGGACATCTACCGCGACGGCGACACCTGGGCCGACGCCGTGGTGATGAGCATCCTCGAGGACGAGTACCGGGCGATGTCGCGGTCGTAGGGGGCGCTGCCGTCGTCGCGCCGCGAAGACCGTGGTCCTGGACGGTTGTCCGACTACGGGCGAAGTGAGCACTAACATCCCTCCATGTCGCATCTGCGCCGTCTGCTGCTGCGGGTGCTCACCGTGGTCGTGCTGGCGTCCGCCACCGCCTCGTCGGCCTGTGTCCCGGCCCAGGCGGCGACGGACATCACCGACCAGGTCCGGCGAGGCGAGAACATCGAGCTCGCGGGCGACGCCACCATCACGCTCGGCGACGGTGAAGAGGTCGTCTACGGCGGCGTCTTCTCCGGTGTGGGCACCCTGACGGTCAGCGGGCGGGGCAAGCTCGTGCTCACCGCGGACAGCGACTTCCAGATCCCCGAGGACCGCCGGCGGCAGCGGATGGAGATCCTGGGCATCACGAACCATCCCTACGCCTGGATGGTCGACGCCGATCCGCCCGCCGTGACGGTCGACGCCGGAGCCACGCTCCAGTACGGCGACGGAACCGGTGGCACGACCGGGCGGGTCGGCCACTATCCGTACGACTATCCCAACTTCGCCTGGAACGCCCTCAACCACCACGTCGACGGCACGCTGATCGTCGCGGTCGCCAGCGCGCTGTTCCACCCGGGCATGCTCAGCGGGGGCGGGGTCCTGAACCAGCCGCGGTTCATCTGGGACGGCGTCGACCTCGCGGGGAACCACTCGTTCTCAGGGACGATAGTCAACGGCACCGGGGTGCACGCGAGCCGGCGGGAGTACCTGACGCTCCTGCCGAACCTGTCGAGGCTGGTCAACTACGGCTCGTTCATGGTGGACACGCCCCATGACCACGACACCGTCCTCGGGTTCGACATCTTCTCCCGCGAGTGGGGGAACGACGTCAACTTCTACGGCGCCCCAGATGGCAGCCGCGTGGTCATGTCCGGCGTCTACTCCTGGAGCGACCAGGGCTCGGAGACCGACCCCTCACTCTCGGACCCCGACCTGAACTACGTAGCGGTGCCCAAGAACATCAACAAGCGCGGCGTTAACATCCAGGGCTCGATCGTCCAGTGGGGCGACGGCACCCACAACCGCTTCTTCCTGCCCGGCACCCGCGAGACGATCTACATCAACCTGTACACGCGCCGCGCCCGCGGGCACCTGATCTTCGACTACAACGGGCCCGTCACCCTGGGCGCGCCGATCTCCGGCGGGAAGTACCACGACACGATGGACGCCGTGGCCGTCGGCGACGTCACCGTCGCCGGCACGCCGGGCAACGACGTCACCTTCGCGGACCAGCAGAACTACGACGGCACGACCACTGTCGAGAGCGGGGCGACCCTCCGGCTGGGTGGCGGCGGGCCGGGTGAGGACTCCTGGCTGATCACCGGGACCGACGGTGCGAAGATCGTCGACGACGGCGCCCTCGTCGTCAGCAACGCGGAGAAGGAGATCGAGCTGTCCCGGATCTCGGGCAAGGGTTCCTTCGAGCAGGCCGGCCCCGCGACCGTGACACTCACCGGCGACACCGCCTACACGGGGCCGACGACGGTGTCGGGGGGCGCGCTCGTCCTCGCGGGCGGGACCCTCGCGTCGTCGGCGAGCGTGGGGCTCTCGAAGCCTGGCGCGACGCTCGACGTGACTGCCGCGGGGGACCAGACCGTGCGGAACTTGAGCGGTGTCGGCCGCACCGCGCTCCGTCTCGGCGGCGACACCATGACCGTCGTGAGCAGCGAGGACACGAAGTACGCGGGTCGAGTCGAGGGGATCGGCGGCCTCGTGAAGTCCGGGGCGAGGACGCTCACCTACTCCGGGAAGAGCGTCGCCAAGGGTCCGTGGACTGTCGCCCAGGGGACGCTCTCGCTCGCGGGCGCCGAGCTCGCCGGGGACCTCGTCGTCGACAGCTCTCTCGGTGTCACCGGGCAGGCCGCCGTCGGCGGCGACCTGACGCTCCGGGGAGGGTCCACCTTCCAGACGGAGACCGCCGCAGGGCTGAAGGTCGCCGGCGATGTCGCACTGGGTGGCGCGATGCTCAAGGTCAGTCACAAGGACGGCGCCTCGCTTCCCTCCGAGATTCCCGTCATCGCCTCCGGCGGCGAGATCACCGGAACGTTCGAGGGCCTCAACGAGGGGGGCCGGCTCGAGGTCGGCGGCAAAACCTACGAGATCAGCTATGCGAACGGCCGGGTCGTATTGTCGGTCCCGGCGCCGGCCGCCGTCCCGAGCGCGGACATGGCGCCCGAGGGCGTCGGAGCGTCCGCCCCGCAGGGCAGCGCCTCCCCGATCGTCGCGGTCCTTCTCGCCTCGGTCGCCGGGCTCGGCCTCGGCGCGCTGGTCTTCTTCATCCTCCGCCGACGACGACGGGGTATGGCCCCACGGCATGTCCGACGCGGGGCCGCAGGGCCCGTCGAAGGGGGCAGGACTACAACAGCGGGAGCATCGCCACAGTAGGCAGCGACTGATCGACACCCTTCTCGCGCGCGGCGAGCAGATCCGCGCCGTCGCGTTCCCAGCTGAAGCCCGGCTGGTCGAGAGCTGCGGCGAACAGCGCGTGGGGGCTCTTTGACAATGGGACAAGGAGCTCGAACACACAGGACGGTATGTCGGTCCGCTTCAGCGCGGCGCGCAGGAACTTGACCTTGCGATCGAACGACATCCAGGGGAGGTGCGGAAAGTCGTCCTCGAAGCTGTCATCAAGGGCGACGGTGGCGACTGTCAGTCCGTATGTGAGGTGCAGGCCGCGCACGGGATGGTGCACGAGCGCGTACTCGCTCCGCTCGAGCGTCTCCCATTCTTTGTGCCACTCTTCGTCCCGCGCTTCCTCCCATTCCGCGAAGTCGCTCTCTCCAGCAGCGTCCTCGAGGTCGTCGACGCGACGCCGCAGGTCTTCGACTTCGATCTCGACCGGGCCAAACAGGAACTCCTTGTCGTAGCCGTCGAGCTCACGGCCGAGCTCGTCGAAGGCCTCGACGGTCTCCTTGGCGGTTCCTACCGCGATCGGGCCCTCAAAGAGCTCGACGAACGCTTCGTGATTCCTTGCGGTGATCTCAAGAGCTCGCGCGTGCCGGGCCGGATTACGGAACGCCAGGCCAGGGGTCTTCAGTATTGACGCGAAAGTGAGCCAGCTCACCATCTCGTGCTCCGGGATCTTGACGACGTCGCCGGTGAACGTCCAGGTGCGGGGTCCGATGGGCAGCACCCGGCAGGACACCATGTCATTCGGTGCCAGAAGTGAAAACGCCTTCGTGTGGCGCACGTCGTCACCGACGTTCGAGCGGACCTTGTACGTGAGGTTGTCATAGACGTTGCGGAGAACGACCCGGTCGGCAGCACGGCCCAAGACCTTGAACACGCCCTCGGCAGCACCGCGGGACCAGGAGTCCAGCATCGCCCTGTCGGCGTCAGGCAGGCCCTTCGCGAACTTCCGGTATCGGTCCAGCAGCGCTGGCCTACCGGGCGCCGGTGGCACGAAGATCATCCGCTCCAGGACCTGCATCCGGGCAGTCCGGAACGTCTCCGGATCGTCGCTGGCTCCACCGGGTGCCAGCGCAAGCTCGCGTTCCGCCCGACGGGCGAAGCCGGGCGTCTCAACGTAGTCGACGAGTAGTTGCTTGAGCTTGCGCGCCTGGTCGAGCACACCGGGGATTTCCATGCCAACAATCCTGCGGCACCGGCTGCGCGGCAGGGCAAAGTTATCCACAGCACCTAGCCGATCGCGTAGGCGCCTGGGCCGGTGCATCGCCGAGTCGGCTCTGCGGCTACAGCACTGGGAGTGCCCTACGGCCCGCCGGTGATGTAGGCCGTCAGCTGGTCGCGCTCGGCCTGCACCTCGGCGATCCGGTGCTTGACGACGTCGCCGATGCTCACGATCCCGGTCAGCCGGGCTTCGACGAGCACGGGGACGTGCCGGACTCGGTGCTCCGTCATCAAGGGCATCAGCTCGTCGAGCGTCGCCGCGGGCCCGCAGGTGTGCACCGCGGCGGTCATGATCGCTTCCACCGGGCCGTCCAGGATGCCGTCGCCGTCGGAGTGCAGGCGGCGGACGACGTCGCGCTCGCTCACGATCCCGTCGACGCTCGCTCCGTCGTCGGACACCACTACCGCGCCTATGCCGTGCTGGGCGAGGAGGGCGAGCAGGTCGCGCACGCTCCGGTCGCGCGAGATCGTGACGACCGAGCCGCCCTTGCGCCGCAAAGCCTCTGTTACCCGCATTCGAGTACCCCCGTCGCGTGCACGCCGGAATCCGCGTCATTGCGGGCTCCTGCTACGACGGTACGGCACGGGGCAGGTGTTGTGAACTGCACGTGTTCTAGTCCGAGTGAGGGAGTCCGGTGGACCTGTGTTCGGGGGCGGTCGCGGCACCTGGGTGTCAGACTCGAAGGCTACGGTCGCAGTCGTGGAGAATTGTGACCGGCTGGGCTGGATGACCTCAGCGCTGTGGCTGTGTTGCGCGGCGCGATTGGTGGTATTGGACGACGGCGGGGTGGACGACACCATGGTGTGCGGCATGACTGAATCTGATGACGTCGCTCTGCGGATGGTGGGCGCCTGAGCATGTCCACGGAGCCGGTTGGGCGTACGAAGGGCGGGTTGCGAAAGATCGCACACTCGTTCGTCGTGGCGCGTCCCGGAGGGGCACGGATCCGGACCCGTTTGCGTCCGACGCCGGACGAGGAGCGAGGCTTGGAGCGTATCGGCGTGCTTCTCGGGTCGTTGTCACGACGGGCGCTGGCCTCGCGGATCCGCCTGGGCAGGGTGACGGGCAAGGAGCAAGCCGCCTGGCGGGCAGAGCACAAGCGGGCGCTCACAGCCTCGTGTTCGTCACGGTGGGCCGGAGCGATTACTCGCACAGCGATCGACTCCTACCACCTGGGCATGCGCGGCCTTGCAGCGGAAGCAGCGTCTCTAGCGGCGGCAAAACAGGCCATCACCGACAGGATGGCCGTGCCCGCCGGGGAGAAGGTCGTGCCCCCCCGACCGGCCGTGGGCCGGGTCGGTTAAGGGCTATGCGTCCAAGGGCGAACGCTTTGGCAAGTCGCGGCGCCGAGCGGTGCTCACTGACCGCCTTAGCAATGCCACTGCCCGCTTGGAGGCGGACCGCCCGAGAATCGTCGCCGGTGGTGGGCGATTCTGGCGCAGCCGCAACCACCTGACTGAAGCGGGCACATCGGTGTCACAGTGGGATGCCCGCTGGGTGGACGAGCGGATGTTCTTGACCGCCGACGGTGAAGCGGGCACGAAACATGGCAACCTAACCATCCGAGTCACACCCGAAGGCGTGATGACAGTCAAGGTCCCTGGCGCATTGGTGGCTGAGCTTGGTCGCACGCACCTGTCCTTCGCCGCTCCGGTGAGCCTGTCCACACATCGCGGAGACGAGCGGCGCGATCGGATCGCCAGCAACCGGGCGATCCGATACGACCTGCACCGCGACGAGCGCGGCCGTTGGTACGTGGACGCTTCGTGGGGCTATGGCGACGTGAAAGTGGCTTCGCTCGATGTCCTCCGTCGGCAGCGCACGTTGGGGGTGGACCTGAACGACGGGCACTTGGACTGTGCCGTGTTGGACGAGCATGGCAATGTTGTCGGCACGCCGGTCCGGTTCGACGTGGACCTCGCAGGGCGGTCGACGTCGGCTCGTGATGCACAGGTGCGGCACTCGATCAGCCGCCTGATCCACCTGGCCGAAAAGAATGGGTGCGCGAGCGTCACCATCGAGAACCTGGGGTTCGATGACGCACGCGCCACCGGGCGGGAGACCATGGGCCGTGGTCGACGCGGCAAGACGTTCCGCCGCAAGGTCGCGGGGATTCCTACCGCCAAGTTCCGCGACCGGCTTGCCTCCATGGCCGCGACTGTCGGGCTCGCGGTGATCGCTGTCGACCCCGCATATACCTCTCGATGGGCTGCTCAGCACTGGGTCAAGCCCCTACAGACCACCGATCAGACCGTGGATGGTCATCGCGCCGCCGCTGTCGTGATCGGTCGCAGAGGACTCGGACACCGGGCCAGGCGCAAGCCGGTCGGACCCCACGCTCGACAGAGGACGAGCGTGGGCCAGTCGACCGGCCAGCCTTCCCGTCGTGCCCGTAGCCTCAGGCCGCCCACCACCTACCCGCCGAGAGCGCTCGACGCAGCAGGCCCGTAGGACTCATCAGAACGTGGAAGGCGCCGTCAACACCGTTCGGGCGGCACAGTGCAGCGACTCACTCACGCTCACTCAACAAGAACGGTCACCCTGTGGACGCCTGCTGTCTGTCCCAGCACGCCGGAGGTAGCGTGCAGGAGCCGCCCACCCCCGCATGGCGTGCGGCCCTCCAGCATCGAAGGAGCTGAACAGTCATGAGTCGTCCCCTGCGCTCCCGGACGTCCACCCACGGCCGCAACATGGCCGGAGCTCGCGCCCTGTGGCGCGCCACGGGCATGGGTGCCGAGGACTTCGGGAAGCCGATCATCGCGATCGCGAACTCGTACACGCAGTTCGTGCCGGGGCACGTACACCTCAAGGACATGGGCGACCTCGTGGCGTCGGCGATCCGCGAGGCGGGCGGCGTCGCCAAGGAGTTCAACACGATCGCCGTCGACGACGGCATCGCGATGGGGCACGCCGGGATGCTCTACTCCCTGCCCAGCCGCGACCTCATCGCCGACTCGGTCGAGTACATGGTGCAGGCGCACACCGCTGACGCCATCGTGTGCATCTCGAACTGCGACAAGATCACGCCGGGCATGCTCAACGCGGCGCTGCGGCTGAACATCCCGGTGATCTTCGTGTCTGGCGGGCCCATGGAGGCGGGCAAGGCCGTGGTGGCCGACGGCGTCGCGAAGACCCCGCTGAACCTCATCAACGCGATCAACTACTCGGCCGACGAGAACGTCGACGACGCGGCGCTCGGCCTGGTCGAGGAGAACGCCTGCCCCACGTGCGGCTCATGCTCGGGGATGTTCACGGCGAACTCGATGAACTGCCTCACCGAGGCGCTGGGCCTGTCGCTGCCGGGCAACGGCTCGACGCTCGCCACGCACGCCGCCCGCAAGGAGTTGTTCCTCGAGGCCGGCCGCACCATCGTCGACCTCGCCCGCCGGTACTACGAGGACGATGACGACACCGCCGCCCCGCGCGGGATCGCCACCAAGGCGGCGTTCGCCAACGCGATGACGCTCGACGTCGCCATGGGCGGCTCCACCAACACGGTGCTGCACATCCTCGCGGCCGCCCAGGAGGCGGAGCTCGACTTCACGCTCTCCGACATCGAGGACATCAGCCGCCGGGTGCCGTGCCTGTCGAAGGTCGCGCCGAACCACCCGGACTACCACATGGAGGACGTCCACCGGGCGGGCGGCATCCCCGCGCTGCTGGGCGAGCTCGACCGGGGCGGCCTGCTGGACCACGACGTCACCTCGGTGCACACGCCCACGCTGCGCGCGTGGCTCGACGACTGGGACATCCGCGGCGGCAAGGCCACCGAGCGGGCGCTCGGCCTGTTCCACGCGGCCCCGGGTGGGGTGCGCACCACCAAGGCGTTCTCGACGAACAACCAGTGGGAGACGCTCGACACCGACGGCGCCGGCGGCTGCATCCGCTCGGTCGAGCACGCGTACACCGTCGAGGGCGGGCTCGCGGTGCTGCGCGGCAACCTCGCGGAGGACGGCGCCGTGTTCAAGACGGCGGGCGTCGACCCGGACGTGTTCCACTTCGTCGGCAAGGCGCTGGTCTGCGAGTCGCAGGACGAGGCCGTCGAGAAGATCCTGACCAAGCAGGTCGAGCCGGGACACGTCGTGGTCGTGCGCTACGAGGGCCCCGCCGGCGGGCCGGGCATGCAGGAGATGCTGTACCCGACGTCGTACATCAAGGGCCGCGGCCTGGGGAAGGTCGTCGCGCTCATCACCGACGGCCGGTTCTCCGGCGGCTCCAGCGGCATCTCCGTGGGGCACGTCTCCCCGGAGGCGGCCGCTGGCGGCACCATCGGCCTGATCGAGGACGGCGACGAGATCGAGATCGACGTCGACACCCGCATGATCCGGGTCAACGTGCCGGACGATGTGCTCGCCGAGCGCCGCGCCAAGATGGAGTCCTCGGAGCGGCCGTGGCAGCCCGTTGACCGCGACCGGTACGTGTCGCCGGCGCTGCAGGCCTACGCGGCCCTCGCGACGTCGGCCGACCGGGGTGCCGTGCGGGACGTGGCGCGGCTCCAGCGCCGCTGACCAGGGCGGGCGCGGCACCTCGAGGTGCCGCGCCCGCGGCGGACGACGACGTTCGAGTGTCGGTGACTCGTGCCATGGTGGTGTGGCCCGGACGACACACACCCCAGGAGTGACCAATGACCGACGCGATCACCGCCGCCGAGTTCACCGCGGACGAGGGGACGCGTGACTGGCGCGTGCTGAGAAGGTCCGCCCTCGCGCGCTTCGCCACCGGCTCGTTCACCCGGGGAGTGCGGCTGGTGACCCGTATCGGCGCTCTCGCGGAGGCCGCTAACCACCATCCGGACGTCGACCTGCGCTACGGGTCCGTCACGGTGCGCACCTGGTCGCACGACGTCGGCGGCCTGTCCGCGCGGGACGTCGCGCTCGCCCGGGAGATCTCCATGGCCGCCCGCGAGCTGGACGTCGCGGCGGATCCCGCGCGAGTCAGCGAGGTCGCCCTCTGCATCGATGCGACCGCAGGCCCCCAGGTGCAGGCGTTCTGGCAGGCGCTGCTGGGCCACGACGCGCACCCGGACCACGCGGACGACGCGGCCGCGGCGCGGCTGAGCGACCCGGACGGGCGGCTGCCGGCGGTCTGGTTCCAGCAGTCCGACGAGCGGCGGGAGCAGCGCAACCGTATCCACGTGGACGTGTGGGTGCCGTACGACCAGGCCGAGCAACGGGTAGCGGCGGCGCTCGCGGCGGGCGGCCGGCTGGTCACGGACGAGTTCGCCCCGGCGTGGTGGGTGGTCGCCGACGTCGAGGGCAACGAGGCGTGCGTGTCGACCTGGCAGGACGATTCTTAAAAACTAGTGAGATCCGGCCGCCGGGCGAGTAAGGTCTCGCGCTTGTGCGCCCGCTCCCTTCCCCCGCCCGGAACCCCTACTGGCGGTTCCTGGTAGCCGGATTCCGCGGGCAGTCCGCCTACCCGCTGGCCACGCTCGCCGGCCTGGTGGCGAACGCGACCTTCGGCCTGCTCAAGGGCGGGATCATGGGCGCGGCGGTCGAGAGCTCGGGCGGTGAGCTCGCCGGCTACTCCGCTGCGACCATGGCGGCGTTCGTCTGGCTGGGCCAGGGCATGCTCGGCTCGGTGAACTTCTGGGGCGGCAGCGACCTCCAGACCCGGATCAAGTCGGGCGACGTCGCCGTCGACTTCCTGCGGCCCGTGAGCGTGCAGGCGGCCAACGTGCTGACGGACATCGGCAAGGGGCTGTTCGCCCTGCTGCCGCGCGGGCTGCCGAGCGTCGTCATCGGGGTGCTCGTGTCGAGCATGGCCCTGCCGCCCGACGCCGCCGCGTACGCGCTGGGGCTGACCAGCCTGCTGATCGGCATCACGGTCTCGCACGCCACCGTGTACGTCGTGGCCACCGCCGGGTTCTGGCTGGTGGAGACCCGCGGCGTCAGCGTGCTCTACATGGCGGTCTCCGGGTTCTTCGCCGGACTGTTCACGCCGATCTACCTGTTCCCGGACTGGCTGCTGACCCTCACGCTGCTCACGCCCTTCCCGTCGATGATGCAGTTCCCCATCGACGTGCTCTCCGGGCAGGTCACCGGGGCGGCCGCGTGGCAGCGCCTCGGGGTGCAGCTGGTGTGGCTGGCGGTGGTGCTCGTCGTCGGGTACCTGACCACGCGGGCCGGACGCCGCAGGCTGGAGGTGCAGGGTGGCTGAACCGCTGCGCAGGGCGCAGGCGTTCCGCGCCTACCGGGCGGTCCTCGCGAGCCGTGCGCGCTCCCAGGCGAGCCACCGGGCCAGCTTCCGGATGGACCTGGTCGGGGCGATGCTCGTCGGGCTCATCGAGTTCACCGAGATCTGGGTGCTGTACTCGGCGACGGGCGAGATCGGCGGGTTCACGTTCGCCCAGATCATGCTCGTGTTCGGCCTGTCCGACCTCGCGTTCTCCCTGGCCGACCTGGTCGCGGGGCACTGCGACCACCTTCCGGTATACGTCCGAGCGGGCACGCTCGACGTCTTCTTCCTGCGGCCGCAGCCGCTGCTGGCACAGCTGATGACCAGCGACCTCAGCCTGCGCCGGATCGGGCGGTGCCTGGTGGGTGCGACGTCGCTGACCGTGGGGCTGGTGCTCAACGACATCGACTGGAGCGTCGGCACCGTCGGCCTGCTGGTGCTCGCCCTGGCCTCCGGGTTCGTCATCTTCGCCGCGCAGTTCGTCACCGCCGCCGGGCTGCAGTTCTTCCTGATCAACGGCTCCGAGATGACCAACGCGTTCGTCTACGGCGGCCGGTACGCGGCCACGCAGCCGGCCGGTGTGTGGCCGCGCGCCCTGCTCGTCGTCTTCGGCGGCATCTTTCCCGTGGCCTTCGCGGCCTACCTGCCGGTGGCCACGCTGCTCGGCATGCCAGGTCCCGTCGGGCTGCCGACCTGGTTGGGCTGGTTCGCGCCGGTCGCCGCCCTCTGGGCGGTCGCCGTCGCGGGGCTGTGCTGGCGCTGGGGCCTTCGTCACTACCGAGGAGCGGGTGGATGAACATCATCGAGACCGACGGCCTGACCCGGGTGTTCACCGGGCGACCGGACCGCAAGAACCGGCTCCGCCGCAGCAGGCACGTCGCCGTCGACTGCCTCGACCTGACCGTCGAGGCGGGTGAGGCGGTCGGCTACATCGGGGCCAACGGCGCCGGGAAGTCGACGACTATCAAGATGCTCGTCGGCATCCTGGTGCCCACGAGCGGCACGGTGACCACGGCCGGGCTGCACCCCCTGAAGCAGCGCCGCGCGCTGGCCCGCCGGATCGGCGTGGTCTTCGGGCAGCGGTCGCAGCTCTGGTGGGACCTACCGGTGCGGGAGTCGTTCTCCATCCTCTCGGCCATCCACTCCCTGTCCGCGGCCGACGAACGCACCAGGACCGCCGAGCTGGTCGACATGCTCGAGATGGGGGAGTTCCTGAGCACGCCGGTGCGCCAGCTCTCGCTGGGACAGCGCATGCGGGCCGAGGTCGCTGCCGCGCTGCTGCACCGACCCGAGCTGCTGATCCTCGACGAGCCGACCATCGGCCTGGACGTGCTGTCCAAGCAGCGCCTGCGCGAGTTCCTCGTGGCGCAGCGGCGCGAGCACGGCACGACGCTGCTGCTCACCACGCACGACATGGGCGACGTCGAGCGGCTCTGCGACCGGATCCTCGTCGTCGACCACGGCAAGCTCGCGTTCGACGGCACCCTCGGCGGGCTGGCCCGGACCGTCGGAGCACGGCGCGAGCTCGTCGTCGACCTCGCCACCCCGACAAGTGACCTGGTCGACCTGGACGGCGCCGAGCACGTCCGCAGCGAGTCGGGCGGCCTGCGGCAGCGCCTCGCCTTCGACCCGCAGCGCACGACGGCGGCGCGCGTGCTCGCCGCGGTCTCCGAGCGGGCCGAGGTGCTGGACCTGTCGATCACCGAGCCCGACATCGAGGACGTGGTCCGCGAGATCTACCGCGCCACCCGCCACTGACCCACCTGCCCGCGACAGAGCCTGGTCAGGTGCGGGTGACGAGCAGCTCCGACCAGGCGGGGATCAGCACGCCCCGGGCCGCCCGACGGCGGACGACGCGCAGCGGCCGGTCCTCCGACCACAGCATCCGCAGCAGGGTGCCGATCTCGGCCCGGGCCAGTGCGGCGCCCAGGCACAGGTGCCGACCGGCGCCGAACCAGAGCTGGCGGGACTCGCGCACGTACGGGCGGTCGGCGCGGAACGGCCCGGCGGCGGCATTCGCCGACCACACCAGCAGCATGATCCGCTCGCCGGCACGCAACTGCGCGCCGCCCACCTCGACGTCGGCCGCCACGCCTCTGCCGATCACCGATGCCGGGCTCGTCACCCGCAGCCCCTCGCGCACCACGTTCTCGACCGGGTCCGACTCCCCGGGGTTCAGGAGCCCGGCCGCGCGCGCGTCGTCCCCTTCGACCACGGGTTTCGGAACCGCCGAACCAGGCTCCGCCCCCGCACGGATCGCCGCGAGCATCCGATGCTGCTCACCCGTGTCGATCAGCAGGGCGGTGATCCGGCCCATGGCGCTCGCGGCGGTCTCGGTGCCTGCGACCATGAGGAGCGACGCCAGGCCGGACGTCTCGGTGAGCCCGAGGCCGAGCTCCCGGCACCGGCCGAGCAGGGTGTCCGGCGGTGCGTCCCGCCAGCCGTCGGGGATCCCCGCGTTCAGCTCGGCGACGATGCCCTGCGCGGTAGCCACCTGGGCCGGCGTCAGGATCGTCGATCCAGCGGTGCCGAGGGCCACGGAGGCCAGGCGCTCGCCGGTCTCGAAGATCCGCAGCGCGCCCTCGTCGTCGGGCCAGGACCCGCCGTGCCCGGCGGGCCGAGGGATGCCCAGCAGGCAGATGACCATGCGGCCCACCAGGACGCGGGAGAGGTGCGCGACGTCCAGCGTGCCGCCCGAGCGCAGCACCTCGCCCGCTGCGGCGATCCGGTCGTCCCAGGCGGCGCTCACGAGATCACGCGAGACCGCCTCCGTGAACAGCTCGCGCGTGCGGGTACGCAGGTCGTGGTGCCCGGCGCCGTCGAACAGGTCGAGCACCCAGTCGCCGAGGATCTGGGCCCACAGGTTCCCGACGCCGCCCTCACCGAGGATCGTGAACGAACGGTGGTCGCGGAGGACCGTGCGGGCCACCACCGAGTCTGCCGTGACCCACCCGATGCCGGGCACCTTGCGAACCGGTGAGCCGCCGAGGGGTGCCCCCTGGGCGGCCGTACCGGCCAGGAGGAGTCCGGCCATCGCGGGCCGGGCGCGGTAGAGGAGGCCCAGCTCGTGCCGGGTGGTCGGGAGGGTAGGGATCACGGCCGTCACCCTATGGGCGAGTGGATCCGGCGCGGTACCGGTCCGGTCACTCAGCCGTGCAGGCTTTGAACGTCCAGCTCGATCGGGAACGGCAGGTCGACCTTGAGGGTGTCCCGGAAGATTCCGGTCGGGACGTAGGTAGTGGTCAGGTCGTCGAGCTCGTAGACATGGATCGTGGTGACCGAGTCGACGTCTTCGACCCGCCAGAAATGGCGGATACCTGCCTCGGCGTACTTGTGTGGCTTCACCACCGTGTCGCGGTGCTCCGACTCCGGGGAGACCACCTCGACCGCCAGGACGACGTCCTTGGCCTCGTAGCAGGTGGCATCGTCGTCGATCGGCGACGTCGATGCGATCAGGTCGGGCTCGGGGCGGTTGTGCTTGTCGAGGCGGACGGTCATCTCGCTGTCGGTGACGATTCCGTCCGGCGCCTGGCGCGTGAGGTGGGTCCGCAGGGCGAAGATGACGCTGCTGTGCCAGCGGCGTTGAGGGGACATCATGAAGACGAGGGCTCCGTCGATCAGCTCGGTGTGGCGTGGAGCGTCCGGCAGGTTGTCCAGGTCCTCGGCGAGCCAACCCTCCGGGCGCGGAGGGCGCATCCAGTCGGGGAGCTCGGTCATGGCACCACGGTAGCAACGCGCATCTGTCGTGTCATGACTCGCCGCTGCCGCTGTCGATCGCATACCTAGACGTTAATACGTCTAGCCGTCATCGGCACGTTATGGGCGTGCCCTACTGTGTCGCGGGTGCTTCCCGAACCGGCCGCCGTGCTGAACCCGGCACCTACTCGACCTGCTGAGCCCTCCGCGTCGCCCCGGCTGCCCCCGCGCCCCGTCGCCCGCATCGCCGGCGTCGCGGTGCACCTGCCCGAGCGCACGCGCGACGTGGCCGAGGCCGAGCGTGAGCTGCACCGCAGGAATCCGAAGGTCGCGCCCCGCATCCCGATGGTCTCGCGCCTGACGGGAGTGCGCCGCATCCACGTGGCCGACGACGACCAGCAGGCGTCGGACCTCGCCGTCGCCGCCTCCCGAAAGGTCCTGGACCGTGCGGGCCTGCGGCCGGACGACGTCGACCTCCTGATCTTCGCGTCCGCCACGCAGGACATGATCGAGCCGGCGACCAGCCACATCACTGCCGCCAAGCTCGGCGTCCGCGCACCGGTCATGGACGTCAAGAACGCCTGCAACTCGGTGCTCAACGGCATCGAGGTGGCCGAGGCGCTCATCGGCACCGGCCGGTACCGCCGCGTGCTCGTCGCGTGCGGCGAGATGCCCACGCGCGGGGTGCGCTGGGACGTGCCCGACCGCAGCACGTACGCGATGTCCGCTGCCGGCTACACGATGTCCGACGCCGGGGCGGCGGTGCTCGTCGAGGCGACCGGCGCCGGGATCGTGCCCGGCTTCGGGCCAGGCGCCGCGCACCGGCGCGGCGACACGTTCCAGGACGGCTTCGAGGACGACCTGGCGGCCGAGCTCGCGGGGCTCGTCGAGCCCGTGGGCAGGCCGTCGGGGATCCTCGCCTCGGTGTTCGCCGCCGAGTCGCAGCACTGGGACGTCGGCATGCTCCCGGGCGGCGGCACGGTGAACCCGCGCGACCCCGAGCGCAGCTACTTCGAGATCGACGGCTCGCGACTGCGCGAGGCCTTCGTCGCCTTCGGTCCGGGCCCCGTCGAGCAGGCGCTCGCCGCCGCGGGCGTGACCATCGACGACGTCAGCCTCATCGCCGTGCACCAGGTGGCGGTCGCGTACCTCGCGGACGTGCACCGGGCGCTCGGCGTACCGGCCGACCGCACGATCCTCACGGTGGCCGACCACGGCAACATCGCCTCGGCGACGCTGCCGCTGCAGCTGGCCACCGCGCTGGAGTCCGGCCGACTGCGGCGCGGCGACGTCGTGCTGCTGCTCGGCCTGGCCGGCGGGATCAGCATGGGCGCGATGGTGGTCCGGTGGTGACCCCGCGCCGCATGCGGAGTGCAGCGGACGGTGCAGGCCGAGGAACGAGGCATGCGCCGGGAGCGGAGCGTAGCGAAGGCGCGGAGCGAGCCCTGCAGCTCGGCCCGGTGGCGGGGCGCCCGCGGCTCGCCGTCGTCGTGCCCGCGCTGAACGAGGCGCACGAGCACGGGATCCTGCGCACGCTCGAGGCGCTGCACGCGCAGGAGGACGACGACTTCGACCTCGTGGTCGTGGACAACGGGTCCACCGACGGCACGCCCGACGTCGTGCGCAAGGCGATAGCCGACTGGGGACGGCTGCGCTGGCAGGTAGTGACCGAGGACCAGAAGGGGACCGGCGCCGCCGCGGACACCGGTATGCGCGCGGCCATCGCGCTCGGCGCCGAGCTGCTGGCCCGGACGGACGCCGACTGCCTGCCGCCGCCCGGGTGGACGAGCGCGGTACGGGAGGCGTTCGCGTCGGGCGACGAGCTCGTCGCCGGCCGGCTCGTCCCGCGCGACGACGACGTGCCCGTGTCGCGGTTCCAGCAGGGCGTGCTGTCGTTCGCGCTGTGGGCGTCGAGCACGTTCGGCAAGGTCCGCCCGGGGAACCAGGACGAGGAGTACCTCGGGCCGTACGTGATGGCGCCCGGCTGCAACATGGCGATCACCGCGTCCCTGTACGAGCGGGCGGGCGGGTTCCCGCGCACCCGGATCGAGGACCTGCACGAGGACCGCGCGCTGGTCAACGCGGTACGGCGGCTGACGACGCGGTACGCCGAGCACCGCACGGTGTGGGTGCGCGCCTCGACGCGCCGCGTGCACGCCTGGGGACTGGTGCGCACGCTCGGCTGGTACGCCGACCACCGCTACCGCCCCGAGATAGTGGACATCCGATGAGGGCCGCGCTCCGGGAGCCCAGTGGCGAGGCTCCGCCGTCGGCCCCGAAAAGTGTGCCAGGCGTCGAGCCGTTGCTGACCACAGCGGCCGCTGCCACGACGAAGCCTTCCTTGGCAGCGGCTGCTGTGGTCGACCGCCGTCCACCGGTCGTCACCGCACAGGGCCACGGCTGGGCCTCGCCCGAGTCCTTCTGGGAGGAGCGGGTGCAGCGCGCCGCGCATCCTCTCGCGTACCCGGCGCTACGGTCGTTGCGGGACCGGCCGGTGGTGCGCGTGCCCCGCATCGGGGTGGTGGTGAGCGACGCGGAGCTCGCCCGCGAGGTGCTGCTCGACCTGTACAACTTCTCGAAGGTGGGCCCGGGGGCGCCGTCGGACCTGTGGACGCCGGTGCTCGGACCGTCGGTGCTGCTCAACATGGAGGGCGCCGAGCACGCCGCGCTGCGGCGCGCGCTCGGGCCGCTGTTCTCGCCCCGGGCGGTCCGCGAGCTCGTGGCCGCGGACGGCGACCGCGGCGCGGGCGTGCTGCCCGACCTCACGCGACGGCTCGCCGCGGGGGAGACCGTGGACCTGGCGACGACGGTCGGCGCACAGGCCGGTGCGGTGATCTGCGGGATGGTGGGGCTGCCGCCGACCGACGAGGCGGTGCGCTCGTCGATGGCCGCCGCCCAGACGATCACCGGGATGGTGCGGCTGCACAGGCACGGGCTCACCCGGTCCCAGGTGGCGCAGGCGCGCACCGTGCTCGAGCGGCTCACCGCGCCCGCGCGAGCGGCCTACCGCGCCGGCGACCCCGCGACGGTCCCCGGGCGGATGCGCGACCTGGGGCTGTCCGAGCGGGAGGCGATGGGCGCCGTCGGGGCGTTCGTGCTCACCGGGACGGAGACCATCCAGTCGCTGGTGCCACGGCTCGTGGCCATCGCGCACGACACCGGATGGACCCAGCGCCTGCTGGCCGACGACGCGCAGCTGCGGAGGCGCGCCGTCGAGGAGGCGCTGCGTGTCACCGTGCCGACCCCCGCGATGCTGCGTTCGGTGCGGGCCGACACGTCGGTGGGCGGCGTGCCGGTCACCGCAGGGGACCGCGTGGTGATCGCCACCGTGAACTGCTGCCGGGCGGGCGGCGGCTTCGATCCCGACCGGCCGATCGAAGCCGCGGTGCGGCACCTCTGGTTCGGGGCGGGCCCGCACTTCTGCCTCGGCATGCCGCTCGCGATGGCGCAGGTCGACGCGGTGCTCGACGCGCTAGCGGCGGCGGCGTCGGACGGGCGTGTGCCGGTGGTGGGACGACGCCGCGCCGCACGCGGCGTGCTGGTCCCCGCGTACAGCTCGCTGGAGGTCAGCCTGCGGGGTGCGGACGGTGCCGCGAGCCCGGTCCCGACGTCGACCTGGACGCGGGAGGCGTCGTGAAGCACCTCGTCGATGAGCTGCTGGACGTCGCGCGGAGCACGCCCGACGTCGTCGCGCTCCGCTGGTTCGGTGGCCGCGCCGGCGGGCGTGTGCGCGAGGAGGTGACGTTCGGCGGCCTCGCCGAACGGGTGGAGCGGACGGCGGCCGCGCTGCGAGCGCAGGGCATGGAGCCCGGCGACCGCGTGCTGTTCAGCATCCGGCCCCGCCCGGAGGGTGTGGTCCTGTGCCTCGCGGTCCTGCGTGCGGGTGGCGCTGTGGTGTTCGTGGATCCGGGTTCGACGCCGGAGCTGTTCGCGGCGCGGATCGCGGCGGCGAGGCCACGCTGGGCCGCGACGGAGGCGTTGCTGTACGCGGCGTCGTCGGGTCCGTTGCGGGGGATCGCGCGGTCTCGCGGCCTGCTGCTCCCGGACTACGGGCAGCTGCCGGTGCGGCACCTGTACACCGGCCGGTGGCTCCCCGGTGTGCCGCGTGGCGCGCACCGCGTGGCGCGGCTGGGGCGGGCGGTTCCCGGGACGGTTCGGGCCTCGGAGGAGGTGGCGGAGGCGGACGGCGAGGCGCTGGTCGTCTTCACGTCCGGGACGACGTCGGACCCGAAGGCGGTGGTGCACACCGCACGCACGCTCGGCGGGATGCTTGACCTGTTCGCGCAGGTCGGGGACCTGAAACCCGGGCAGCGGGCGCATACGGACCAGATGTTCCTCGGGCTGCCCGCGATCATCGCGGGCGGTACGTGGGAGATCCCCGCGAGGGCCCCGAAAGATGCGCCGGAGGCGTTCGCGCGCGGGGTCGCGGGGGCGGACTCCTCGTTCCTCGTGCCCGCCGACGTGACCGCGCTGCTCGACGTCCTGGAAGCCGGGAGCGAAGCGGGGAGCTTCGCGGGGCCCGCCGCGAGCGCAGCGGGTCCGGCCGTGCTCGCGGTCGGTGCGGCGCCCGTTACCGTCGCGCTGCTCGAACGTGGCCGTCGTGTCCTGCCGGGTACGCGCTGGCTCGCCGTGTACGGCGCTACCGAGATCCTGCCGGCGGCGGTGACCGATGCGGACGAGAAGATCGCGGCCGTCGCTGCGGGGGATCTCGTCGGCCGGCCGCTGGGTGGCATAGGCGTGCGGATCGACACGGCGGCGGCGCGGGACCCGGAGGACTCGGAGACCCCTACGGACTCCGTCGACCCGGACGACGAGCACGAGGTGGGCGAGCTCGTGCTGACGGGACCGTCCCTGATGGCCGGGTATCTCTCCGACCTCGACGCGGGCGGGGCACGGGCGGTCGAGCACCGCACCGGCGACCTCGCCTATCAGGACGCCGAGGGGCGGATCGTGCTCGTCGGCCGTAACCGGGACATGATCATCCGCGGGACGGTGAACATCTACCCGGGTCTGTTCGAGCCCCGGCTGCGAGAGCTGCCGGGCGTCGCCGACGCCGTGCTGGTCGGCGTTCCGGTGCCCGACGGCGACGAGCGGGTGGTTCTTGTCGTGACGGCCGAGGGAGTGACGGCCGAGGGCGGCACCCGGGAGGCGGGCGCCCCGGTGGTCCGGACGGGTACCGAGCTGGCCCGGGCGGTCGCCGACCAGGTGGCGCAGGTCCTGGACCACGGTGCGCTGCCCGACCTGGTCGTCGAGGCGACGTACGTGCCGGTCGCGGGCCGGTCCCGGAAGCCTGATCGTCGTGCACTGGTCAACTTGGTTTCACCGCTGACCGGTACAGTGCGCGCATGAGGGTGGCGGTGACCGGTTCGTCTGGTTTTGTTGGTGGTGCTGTGGTTCGCGATCTGGCGGCGCGTGGACATGAGGTGATCGCGTTCTCGCGCCGGGTTCCGTGCCTGCCCGTCGGCTCGCCGCATCAGGTCGCGCACCAGGTCTGGGACCTCCGGGACGGGCCGCTGGCCAAGGAGGACCGGCCGGAGCACGTCGACGCCGTCGTGCACTGCGGTGCCGCGGTGCGAGACGGCGGCAGCCATGCCCGCGCCTGGGTGGTCAACGTCGAGGGCACCCGCGCGGTGCGCGAGTCGTTCCCCGAGGCGCGGTTCGTGCACGTGTCCTCCGGCAGCGTGTACGACCCCCGCACCCCGAGCGTCGCGGTGACCGAGGGGGAGGCCCCGGTACGCGGCTACGTCAACGCCTACGGCTCCACCAAGGCGGCCGCGGAGCGGTACCTGACCGCCGACGCCGCACGCGGGGACCGCGGTCCCGTGATCGTCCTGCGGCCGCACGCGGTCTACGGCCCCGGCGACACGACCCTGCTGCCGCGCCTCGAGTCGGCGGCGGTAGGCGGGTGGCTGCCGATTCCCGGTGGGGGCAAGGTGCGTCAGCACCTCACGCACGTCGACACCCTGGTGCTGGCGATCCGCGCGGCGCTGGTCGCCGACGTCGAGCCCGAGGCAGCCGCCGGACGGCCGCTCGTGGCCAACGTGGCGGACGCCCGGCCCGTCGACCTCCACGAGACGCTCGAGCTGCTGATGTTCGCCAGGTTCCGGCCCGTGCAGGTCGTGGACATCCCGGTCCGGCTCGCCAACGCCCTGGCCTGGGCCGGCGAACGGGTGTCCCGCTGGACGGGACGCGAGCCACGCCTGTCGCGGTACGCGATCAGCCACCTCGCGATGGAGCGCACCTACGACCTCACGGTGCTGCGCGAGCGGCTCGGCGTCGACCCGGCACCGACGTCGCTGCACGGCGCGATGAGCTGGTAACCGCCTCCTCGGCCCGCTGGTGGCTGGCTGTCCGGAATGCCCTACCCTGTGCGGGTGATGCCAGGGAGCGACACCGCGGTCGAGACGCTCGGCCTGCGCAAGTCCTACCGGTCGCTGCGGGGACGAGTCGTCGGCGTCGAAGGCCTGGACCTCCGTGTGCCGACCGGAGGCGTCCACGCGCTGCTGGGCCTGCCGAGGTCGGGCAGGACCACGACGCTGCGCCTCCTCACCGGCCTGGCGCACGCCGACGGCGGCGCCATCAAGATCTTCGGCGTACCCGTACCTGAAGGCCTGCCCGACCTCGCCGGCCGGATCGGCGCCGTCGTCGGCAGCGCCGGGTTTCACGGCAGCCTGAGCGGACGCCGCAACCTGGCTCTCCTCGCGAGCGCAGCCGGGGTACCGCGCGCCCGGGTGGACGAGGTGCTCGCGCGGGTACTCCTCACCGACCGTGCCAAGGCGGCCTACAGCACGTACTCGGCCGACGAGGGACGCCGCCTCGCGCTCGCCGCCGCGCTCCTGGGCGACCCCGACCTGCTCGTCGTCGACGAGCCGAGCGCCGGGCTCGACGCCGTCGGCACCCGCGAGATCCGGCAGGCCCTGCGGCACCTCGCCGACCAGGGCAGGACGGTGCTGGTCGCGACCGGCGTCCTGACCGAGGCGCAGCAGATCGCGGACACGGTGACGGTGCTCGACGACGGACGTGTCCTCGCACAGGGCACGGTGGCGGACCTCCTGGGGGACGCCGAGGTGAGCGTCCGGGTCCGCCTCGACGAGCCGGCAACGGCCGCGACGGTCCTGCGCGCCGCCGGGTTCAAGGTCCGGGTCAGCACCGCCGACGGCGGGACGCTGCACGTCGACGGCGTCACCGAGCCGGCGGACATCACCAGGGCGCTCGCGAAGCAGAAGCTCTTCGTGAGCGAGCTGGTTCCGCTGCGCGAGGACCTGGCGGCCGTCGTGGGGCGGCTGCGGCCGGTCGTGGCACCCGCGCCGAAGGTCGTCAGCCGTGCGGAGGAGCGGGCCGCCCGCAAGGCCGCCGAACGGCAGGTCGCTGATCGCAGGAAGGCGGCTGAGCAGCGCAAGACCGACAAGGAAGCGGCGGCGAAGCCGGACGCGCCCAAGCCGAGCGCCCCGAAATCCAAGCCGAAAGCAGAAGAGCCGAGCGCCCCTAGGCCGAGCGGCCCTAAGCCGAGCGTCCCGAAGTCCAGCGCCCCCAAGCCGAGGCCGAGCGTTGAAGAGCCAGGCACCGCCAAACCCGGCACCCCGAAGTCGCAGCACTCGAGAGGAAACCGATGACGGGCCTGGTGTGGGCGGAGCTGCGGCGGTTCGGCGTGCGGCCGGCGATCCGCTGGATCGCCGCGGGGATGCTGGCGCACGTGGCGCTGGCGGTCGTGCTGACGGCGTTCGAGGCTGATGCCTCGACGCTCGCCGCGATGCTGGGCCAGGGCCAGATCTCGTTCTACTCGATGACGTCGGTGTTCCTGGCCTGCGCGGCGGGCGTGCTGCTCGTGACGGGGGACGCGGCGTCGGGCGGTACGCGGGCCCTGCTGACCGTCGAACCACGCAGGGGGCGCGTGTACTGGAGCAAGGTGGCGGCCGCGGCGCTGGCGGTCCTGCCAGGCGTGGCCGCGGCGTACGCGCTGCTGGCGGCGGGCGTGTACGGGGTGCAGGCTCGCGCGGGAGCGCTCGGCGGGCCGCCGGTCGACCTGGCGCTCGCGCTCACGTGGAGCGGCGTGCGGGTGCTCGCGCTCGCGGCCTGCGCAGCGGCCGGCGGTGCCGCGCTGGGGGTGCTGGTGCGACGCTGGTGGGTGGCGGTCCCGCTCGTCGCGGCGTGGTTCCTGGTCGAGGAGACGGTCCTGAGCACGGCGACCAGGGGCCGGGATTGGTTCTTGGTCGCGAACGCGGGCGGATGGGTTCGCGGCGGGCCGGACGTCCTGGCCGGGGACGGGCTGCTCGCCGTCCCGCTCGTGCACAGTGCGCTCCTGCTGCTGGGGGTCACGGCGGTGCTGACCGTCCTCGGCTGGGTGGCGTTCCGGCACCGGGACGTACCCTGACTGCCTTGCCGATGCGCCGCCGAGGCGCGGGATCCTGCGGCTGAAGACCCTTGTTGTCTCGGATCGTGGGACCATCGGCCCGCTGAGTGACATCGCCGCAGATTCGGCGTAACGTGCGTCACGTGCAGACGATCATTCTTGTAGTACTTCCTGAGCGCGCGGCCTAAGCCCAGCACAGGCATCGTCCGCGCGCTCACCCTGGCAGTCCTTGCTCCCCAAGGACCCGGGGTTTTTTTGTTGTCACGAACGCTCGCTTTCGCCCCAGGACGGGGCGCGACGGCAGGAGATCCGTATGACCGGCACACCGACACCCGCACAGATCGCTGCGCGCGCCGAGGCGCGTGACCAGGTGCGCACCGAGCTTCGGTCCCGCGTGGTTAGCGGCAAGGCCGAGCCCGAGGCCGCTACGCCTCGCGTCGGTCCGGAGGAAGTCACGGGTGCGCAGTCCATCGTCCGCTCGCTCGAGGAGGTCGGTGTCGACACCGTCTTCGGCATCCCGGGTGGCGCGATCCTGCCTCTCTACGACCCGCTGATGGACTCCGCCAAGCTCCGCCACATCCTCGTGCGGCACGAGCAGGGCGGCGGCCACGCGGCCTCGGGCTACGCCCACGCGACCGGCAGGGTCGGGGTGACCATGGCGACGTCGGGCCCCGGCGCGACCAACCTGGTGACGCCGATCGCGGACGCGCACATGGACTCGATCCCGCTCGTCGCGATCACCGGCCAGGTCGCCTCCGCGTCGATCGGGACGGACGCGTTCCAGGAGGCCGACATCGTCGGCATCACGCTGCCGATCACCAAGCACAACTTCCTGGTCACCGACCCGGCCGACATCCCGCGCACCATCGCAGAGGCGTTCCACATCGCCTCGACGGGGCGGCCGGGACCGGTGCTCGTGGACATCTCGAAGTCCGCGATGCAGTCGCGCACCACGTTCTCGTGGCCGCAGGAGCTGCAGCTGCCCGGCTACCACCCGGTGACCAAGCCGCACTCGAAGCAGATCCGGGAGGCCGCGAAGCTGCTGGCCACCGCCAAGCGCCCCGTGCTGTACGTGGGCGGTGGCGTGATCCGGTCCGGCGCGGCGGACCTGCTGCGCAAGCTCGTGGACCTGTCCGGGGCGCCCGTCGTGACGACCCTGATGGCCCGCGGCGCGGTGCCGGACAGCCACCCGCAGCACCTCGGCATGCCCGGCATGCACGGCACGGTGCCCGCAGTGGCGGCGCTGCAGAAGGCGGACCTGGTCTTCGCGCTGGGCGCCCGGTTCGACGACCGCGTGACGGGCAAGCTCTCGAGCTTCGCCCCGCTGGCCGCGATCATCCACGCGGACATCGACCCCGCGGAGATCGGCAAGAACCGCGAGGCGGACGTCCCGATCGTGGGTGACCTCCGCGAGGTCATCGGCGACCTGCTGCCCGAGCTGGCCAAGGAGCACGAGGCGCACGGCAAGCCCGACGTCGCGGGCTGGTGGCACCAGCTCGACGAATGGCGCCGGACCTACCCCCGCGGCTACACCCAGCCGGAGGACGGCAACCTCTCGCCGCAGCATGTGATCCAGCGGCTCGGCGAGCTGACCGGACCCGACGGGATCTACGTCGCGGGCGTGGGGCAGCACCAGATGTGGGCGGCCCAGTTCATCAGCTACGAGCGGCCCAACACCTGGATCAACTCGGGCGGGCTCGGCACGATGGGCTACTCCGTCCCCGCGGCGATGGGTGCGAAGGTCGGCCAGCCGGACCGGACGGTCTGGGCGATCGACGGCGACGGCTGCTTCCAGATGACCAACCAGGAGCTCGCCACCTGCACGATCAACGACATCCCGATCAAGGTCGCGGTGATCAACAACAGCTCGCTGGGCATGGTGCGGCAGTGGCAGACGCTCTTCTACGAGTCGCGCTACTCCAACACCGACCTGCACACCGGCCACGGCACCATGCGCGTGCCGGACTTCGTGAAGCTCGCCGACGCGTACGGCTGCGAGGGCATCCGCGTGGAGCACGCCTCCGACGTCGACGCCGCGATCAAGCGGGCCAACGAGATCGACGACCGCCCGGTGGTCGTGGACTTCACCGTCTCGCGTGACGCGATGGTGTGGCCCATGGTCGCCGCCGGCGTGAGCAACGACGACATCCAGTACGCACGCGGCATCTCGCCGGCGTGGGACCGAGAAGACTGAGCGAGGACTGAATCCCATGTCGAGGCACACCCTGTCCGTGCTCGTGGAGAACAAGCCCGGCGTGCTCACGCGCGTCGCCGGGCTGTTCGCCCGGCGCGCGTTCAACATCCACTCCCTGGCGGTGGGCCCCACGGAGCACGAGGAGATCTCGCGCATCACCGTGGTGGTCGACGTCGAGGAGCACCCCCTGGAACAGGTCACGAAGCAGCTCAACAAGCTGATCCACGTGATCAAGATCGTCGAGCTCGAACCCGAGTCGTCGGTGCACCGCGAGCTGCTGCTCGTCAAGGTGCGGGCCGACGCCGCCACCCGTACCGGGGTGCTCGAGGTCGTCGAGATGTTCCGGGCGCGCGTCGTCGACGTCGTGCCGGAGTCCGTGGTCATCGAGGCCACCGGACCCGCCGCGAAGCTCGACTCCCTCCTCGCGGCGCTGGAACCGTACGGCGTCCGTGAGATCGTCAAGTCCGGGACCCTGGCCATCGGCCGGGGCGCCCGCTCCATCACCGACCGCGCGTTCGAGCGCGCCGTCCGGTCCGCGTGAGACCAGAGTGAAGTGCAGGGTGGGGACCGAGGAACGAGGTACCCGCCCGAAACGGAACGCCGGTCTCACGCGGCGACAGGCACCGCGTGACCGCCTGACCTACCGACTTACTTTCCATCCCAGAAATCACATTGAGGAGCAAGAACCGTGGCTGAGCTGTTCTACGACGATGACGCCGACCTGTCGATCATCCAGCAGAAGAAGGTTGCCGTGATCGGCTACGGCAGCCAGGGTCACGCGCACGCCCTGAACCTGCGTGACTCCGGCGCCCAGGTGACCGTGGGTCTGCGCGAGGGCTCGGCGTCCCGCGAGAAGGCCGAGAACGAGGGCCTCGCGGTCGCGACGGTGCCGGACGCCGTCCGGGATGCCGACGTCGTCGTCATCCTCGCGCCCGACCAGGTGCAGCGGCACGTGTACGCCGACGACATCGCGCCGAACCTCAAGGAGGGCGCGGCGCTCGTCTTCGGGCACGGCTTCAACATCCGTTACGGCTACATCAAGCCCGAGGCCGGCCACGACGTGCTCATGGTCGCCCCCAAGGGCCCGGGCCACATCGTGCGCCGCGAGTTCGCCGACGGCCGCGGCGTGCCCGTGATCGTCGCCGTAGAGCAGGACGCCTCGGGCTCCGCCTGGGAGCTCGCCCTGTCGTACGCCAAGGGCATCGGTGGCCTGCGCGCCGGCGGTATCAAGACGACGTTCACCGAGGAGACCGAGACCGACCTGTTCGGTGAGCAGGCAGTGCTCTGCGGCGGCGCCTCGCAGCTGGTCCAGTACGGGTTCGAGACGCTGACCGAGGCCGGCTACCAGCCGGAGGTCGCGTACTTCGAGGTGCTGCACGAGCTCAAGCTGATCGTCGACCTCATGGTCGAGGGCGGCATCGCCAAGCAGCGCTGGTCCGTCTCCGACACCGCCGAGTACGGCGACTACGTCTCCGGCCCGCGGGTCATCGACCCGAGCGTCAAGGAGAACATGAAGGCCGTGCTGGCCGACATCCAGAACGGCGCCTTCGCGGAGCGGTTCATCGCCGACCAGGACGCCGGCGCCCCCGAGTTCAAGGAGCTGCGCGCCAAGGGCGAGCAGCACCCGATCGAGACGACGGGCCGCGAGCTGCGCAAGATGTTCTCGTGGATCAAGCCGTCCGACTCGGACTACGTCGAGGGTTCCGCGGCTCGCTGACCCACTCGCACTGAATTTCGCGCCGGCCGAGCGGTCCGGGACCCTGGTCCCGGCAGGGGCGACGGCGCGGGGAGCGTGTACCGATCCGGGGTGTGTTGCTCTGCGTGGACACTGTCTACGCAGAGCAACACACCCCCGGGCCGGTGTGTGACCCCGCGCCACCGGGACGCCCGACCCGGTCCGCCCCA
>NZ_JBFAAH010000044.1:0-27206 GCF_040639635.1 Promicromonospora sp. NPDC023805
GTCCGCTCAGCGGCTACTGCTGCTCGGCGACCCGTACAGGTCACCCTGGTGACCTGTACGTCTGACACGTGCGGCGCCGTCTGACAACCACCGTCCGGCAAGCTGAGTTACTCCGGGTAGTTGCCGCGCTTCTTGCTCATCGGCTTCGGCAGCCGCGAACGGCGCAGCTGGTAGGCACGCGTGATCGTGTACATCAGGAGACCGCGCTGCACCTCGCCGAACTTCGCGGTCAGGCGCTTCTTCAGCGACCGCCACAGGAGCCACGCGTCGATGATCGTCAGGAACAGGAACCCGTAGAGGCCGAGCATCACGACGATGCTGAGCTGCGGGTACTGCGAGGTGAAGAACGTCGCGAACAGGAAGATGAACGCGACCGGCAGGAAGAACTCGCCGAGGTTCCAGCGCGCGTCCACGAAGTCGCGCACGTACCGGCGCACGGGGCCCTTGTCCTTGGCGGGCATGTACTTCTCGTCGCCGGTCTGCATCGCCTGGTAGGCGCGCTCGCGGTCGATGCGCGACTTCTCGCGCTGCGTCTTGCGTGCCGCCTTGCGGTCGTTCGGGACGAGGGGGCGCTTGTTCGCGGCCTGCGCGACGTTGCGCTTGGGGGTCGGACGCCCCTTCTTCGGGGCGTTGTCCGGCGTCGTCGCGGACGCGGGCGTCACGTCGTCGGGGGAGTCGCCCACGGGGGTCACGCCGTCGGGTGTCGGAGTCTTGCTGCGGGAGAACACCTCCCCAGCCTAATCGGTCGCGGCAGTGCCCCGCTGCGAGCCGTTAACGTGGGGCGGTGACTTCCGATACAACCGCGGCCCTCCGCGCCCGCGTCGCCGAGCTGTTCCCCGCCCTGCAGGCCGATCTCGAGGCGCTGGTGCGCATCCCGAGCGTCTCGGCAGCTGCGTTCGACCAGGCGCACGTCGCCGCGAGCGCCGCAGCGACCGAGCAGCTCCTGCGGGACGCCGGCCTGCCCGACGTCCAGATCCTGTCCGCGCCGCGGCCCGACGGGACGCCGGGCGCACCCGCGGTCGTCGCGCGCAGGCCGGCGCCCGAGGGCGCGCCGACCGTGCTCCTGTACGCGCACCACGACGTGCAGCCGCCGGGTGATCCCGCGACCTGGGACACCGCGCCGTTCGAGCCCACCCAGGTGGGCGAGCGGCTCTACGGCCGTGGCGCCGCCGACGACAAGGCGGGCATCATCGCTCACCTGGGCGCGCTGCGTGCGCTCGGCCTGCCCGAGGGCGCGGACCTGCCGGTCGGCGTCACGGTCTTCCTCGAGGGTGAGGAGGAGTCGGGGTCGCCGTCGTTCCGTGCGTTCCTCGAGACGCACCGCGAGCTGCTGGCGGCCGACGTCATAGTCGTCGCCGACTCCACGAACTGGAGCGTCGGCGTCCCAGCCCTCACGACGTCGCTGCGCGGTCTGGTCGACGGCGTGGTCGAGCTGAAGGTCCTCGAGCACGCCGTGCACTCCGGCATGTTCGGTGGTGCGGTGCTGGACGCCGTCACCCTGATGTCCCGCCTGGTGGCGACGTTCCACGACGAGGCGGGCGATGTGGCGATCGACGGCCTGGTCGCCGCGCCGGAGCCGGAGGTCGACTACTCCGAGGCCGCGTTCCGCGCGGACTCGTCGCTGCTCGACGGCGTCTCGCTCGCCGGGACCGGCACGGTCTCCGGGCGGCTGTGGGCCAAGCCCGCGCTGTCCGTGATCGGGATGGACGTGACGTCGGTCGCCGAGGCGTCGAACACGATTGCCCCGAGCTGCACGGCGAAGATCTCGCTGCGCCTCGCCCCGGGGCAGGACCCGGTGGCGGCCGACGCGGCGCTCGCCGAGCACGTGGCGAAGCATGCGCCGTTCGGCGCGCAGGTCACCTGGCGGACCGGTGAGCAGGGCAAGCCGTTCCTCGCGGCCGGCGACACGGCGGCGATGCGCGCGGCGCGCGCCGCGTTCGCCGAGGCGTGGGGCACGCCGCCGGTCGACGTCGGCGTGGGTGGGTCGATCCCGTTCATCGCGGACCTGCTCGAGGTCTTCCCGGACGCCGCGATCCTCGTGACCGGTGTCGAGGACCCGGACTCGCGGGCGCACGGCGCGAACGAGTCGGTGCACCTCGGCGAGCTGCAGAAGGTGGTCCTGGCGGAGGCCCTGCTGCTGACGAAGGTCGGCGAGGGGCTCTAGCTCTAGCCCTTGCTCATGGTCGAGGGCTCGCGCGGTGCGACATCCATCGCGCGGGCCCAGGCCGCGACGTCCTCGGGAAGCTCGGGGGAGGCGAGGTCCTGGCCCATGGCGTCCCGCACGACGTCGAGGGCCGAGATCCGGTTGCCCTTGCGGTCCAGGAACCGGCTGGCGACGATCCCGCGGGCGTACAGCTTGTCGTCCCGCGTGAACACCTGCTCCAGGTAGAACATGCGCTCGTCCCAGCCGATGATCCGCGTGGTGATCTCGAACCGCTCGAACGGCCGCAGGGACCGGCGGTACTTCATGGTCGACGCCGCGACCACCGGCGCCCAGCCCTTCTGGCGGGCGACCGGGAACATGCCGAGGTCGGCGATCTGGTTGTTCCGGGCCACGTCCATCATCTGCAGGTAGGTGCCGTTGTTGACGTGGAGGTTCGAGTCGAGGTCGAGCAGCCCGACGCGCATCCGGGTGACCGACGGGTCGAGCAGGGTCTGCCCGGGGCGGGCCTTGCGCGGGAAGAGTCCGGTCCGGGTGAGCTGGAACATGCGAGCCATGCGACGAAGGTTATACCGGGAACTGGCAGTATCAGGTACCGGTATTACCAGACGCCTCGTGCGGGCCCGCTGCGCACCTGTCCGGTCAGTCGGCCTGGTACTGGATCTCGCGCCGCACGGCCCAGGCGACGTCCGCCGACTCCAGCCGCTCGACCAGGTGCAGGGCCATGTCGATCCCCGCCGCGACGCCCGCGGAGGTGACCACGTCGCCGTCGTCCACGAACCGCGCCTCGGTGTCCACGAGGATGCTCGGGTCGAGCTCCGCGAGCTCGTCGTAGTAGTCGCGGTGCGTGGTGGCCGGCCGTCCTGAGAGCAGCCCCGCGGCCGCGAACGACAGCGCGCCCGTGCAGACGCTCGCCATGACCGGGGTCTGCTTGCGGATCTGGCGCAGCCATTCGAGGTGCCCGGCCTGGGCGATCAGTGGTCGGGTACCCAGGCCACCCGGGTAGATCAGCACGTGCAGCGGCCCGACGTCGTCCGCGCCGTGCGCCGGCAGGATCCGCAGGCCCTTCGCGAGGCGTACCCCGGAGCCGTCCCAGGAGAACGTGCTCACCGACGGCCGTAGCTCCTGCGAGTGGGAGCCCCACTCCGCGAACACCTCGAAGGGCCCGACGACGTCGAGCTCCTCCGCTCCGTCGAAGACGAAGATCCCGATGCGCAGCCCGCCGTTACCGGTCATGTGCTCGCTCCGTGTCAGATTCCGTGTCAGATTCCGGGGAGGGCCAGCATCTGGTCGAGCGCCACACGGGCCCAGTGGGCGTCGTCGGCGTCCACGACTATCCGGTTCACCATGCGTCCCTCCACTAGCGACTCCATCGCCCACACGAGGTGGGGCAGGTCTATGCGGTTCATGGTGGAGCAGAAGCACACCGTCGAGTCGAGGTAGTGCACGTTCTTGTCCGGGTGGGCCTTTGCGACCCGGCGCACCAGGTTCAGCTCGGTGCCGATCGCCCAGGACGAGCCGGGCTCGGCGGCCTCGAGCTGCTTGATGATGTACTCGGTGGAGCCCACGTAGTCGGCGGCCGTGACTACCTCGTTCTTGCACTCGGGGTGCACCATCACGTTGACGCCGGGGACCGCCGCGCGGATGTCGGTGACGTTCTGCACCGAGAAGCGGCCGTGCACCGAGCAGTGGCCGCGCCACAGGATCATCCGGGCGTCCCGCAGCTGCTGGTCGGTCAGCCCGCCGTTCGGCTTGCGCGGGTCGAAGACCACGCAGTCGTCCAGCGACATCCCGAGCGCGAGGACCGCGGTGTTGCGGCCCAGGTGCTGGTCGGGGAGGAACAGCACCTTGCCGGTGCCGTCGATCCCGCCCACCTGGTCGAACGCCCAGCGCAGCGCGACCTCGGCGTTGGACGACGTGCACACAGTGCCGTCGTGGCGGCCGGTGAACGCCTTGATGGCGGCCGACGAGTTCATGTAGGTGACGGGGATCGTCGAGTCCGCGATGCCGACGTCCTGCAGCACCGCCCACGACTCCTCGACCTGGCCGATCGCCGCCATGTCCGCCATGGAGCAGCCGGCCGCGAGGTCGGGCAGCACTACCTGCTGCTGGTCCGAGGTGAGGATGTCCGCGCTCTCGGCCATGAAGTGCACCCCGCAGAACAGGATGAACTCCGCCTCGGGGCGGGCAGCGGCCTCGCGCGCGAGCTTGAAGGAGTCGCCGGTGACGTCGGCGAAGTCGATCACCTCGTCGCGCTGGTAGTGGTGCCCGAGCACGAACGCCCGGCTGCCCAGGGCGGCGCGCGCCGCACGGGCCCGCTCGACGAGGTTCGGGTCGCTCGGTGCGGGCAGCTCGCCCACGCACTCCACGCCACGCTCGGAGGCCAGGTCACGGCCCTGGCCGAGCAGCAGCAGCGGGGACGGGGCAGGCTCGGAGAAACCGGGGTGTTCAGCCAGCAGGGTGCTCACGGTCACCATCATGACACGCGGTGGTGACAGCCAGACAGGACGGTGTCACGATGCGTCCGTGCACGTGCTGCTGCTTGCCGAGACCCTGCCCGACGCCGAGCGACTCGCCTCCGCGTGGCGCACCGCCGCGCCCCACGCCACCGCCACGGCCCGCGAGGTGCGGGTACCGGGCGCTGCCTCCTCGTCCGCCGGAGGGCCGGGGCCGAGCGGCCCGCAGGCCACCGGGCCTGGTCACGGCACGGGCGCCGGCGGCGGGGTCCTGCTGGCCGGCACGGCGATCCCGGTGGGGCGGCCGGACGCCGTCGGGCCGCTCGCCGTCGGGCCCGACCGGCCAGGCCCCAGCGCGCCCGGCCCCGCGCCGTCCGCCCTGCCCCGCGGCGAAGGCGCTGTCCTCGCGGAAGCGGCCGCACGGGCCGACGTGGTCGTGGCGTACGTCACGCGGCTCGACGGCGAGGGGCTGCACCGCGGGGTGGTGGTCGAGGCCGCGGCCGCCGCCGCCCCGCACGCCGTTCCCGTCGTCGTGATCACGGACCGCAGCGAGGTGAGCAGGCGCGAATGGTCGACGGCGGGCCTCAGCGGGGTGCACGAGGCGGCCGACGGAGACGTCACCCGCATCGCCAGGACCTGGACGCCGGGCTGGGCGCGCTGACCGCCGGACGGTGATGGGCGTGGCCGGTCCGTGGGCGTACGATCTGAGAACAGACCGGCGACGGGAACAGACGGACGGCCCGATGGGTTGGCACCGCTGAGACATCGACTACCGGTATGTCGAACACGATCGGGAGATGACATGACCGACACGACCACGGACATCGGGACCCACGGCGTCGCCGTCACCGACGTCGCCGCGGGCAAGGTCCGTAGCCTGCTCGAGCAGGAGGGCCGCGACGACCTGCGCCTCCGTGTGGCGGTGCAGCCTGGCGGCTGTTCCGGGCTGATCTATCAGCTCTACTTCGACGAGCGTGTGCTCGAGGGGGACGCGCTGCGCGACTACGACGGCGTCGAGGTCGTCGTGGACAAGATGAGCGTGCCGTACCTCGAGGGCGCCACCATCGACTTCAAGGACACCATCGAGCAGCAGGGCTTCACGATCGACAACCCGAACGCAGGCAGCGCGTGCGCCTGTGGCGGGTCGTTCTCCTGATCTGAGCTCTGCGTCGGCAACACGTCGCACGAGAGCGGGCCGGTCACCTTCACGGTGACCGGCCCCTTCTCGTTCTCGTCCAGCTCGTTCCAGGGCAGGTCGTTCCGGGTCAGGCCGTTCCGGTCAGGTCAGGCGGACCGTGACGGACCAGCCGGTCCAGTCGCTCCCGCCGGAATCAGTCACGTGCTCGTGGGTCGCCACGTGCTCGTGCCCGCGCATGCGGCACCACGCGGGCACGTCCAGCTTCGCGGCGGGATCGGTCGACAGGACGGTCAGCTCGGTGCCCGCCGGCAGCCCCTTCGCGGCGGCCGCCAGCCGGATCACCGGTATCGGGCAGCGCAGCCCCCTCGCGTCCACCAGCGTGCCGGTCATCAGAGGCCGCCCACGCCGAGCATCTCCCGCACGCGAGCCACCGCTCCGGGCAGCACCGCGCAGAAGCGGTCCACCTCGTCGGCGGTAGTGGTGCGGTCCAGGGCGATTCGCACGTTCCCGTGCGTGAGCACGCCCATCGCCGCCAGCACGTGCGAGGGCTCCAGCGTGCTCGAGGTGCACGCCGAACCGGAGCCGACGGCGAACCCGTGCCGGTCCAGCTCCGTCACGAGCGCCTCGCCGTCCACGTAGAGGAACGAGAAGGTCGCGACGTGGGGGAGCCGGCCGTCCGGATCGCCCACCACCTCGACGTCGGGGATGCGGGACACCTCTGCCCGCAGCCGCTCGACGAGCTGCCGGCGCCTCGTCTCCTGCGCTGCCCGGTCCGCCTCGACCGCCTGCAGCGCCACCGCGGCGGCGAACGCGAGCGGCACGCTGACGCCGCCAGGCGCCCAGGGATCCTCGTCCTCCGGTCCCACGGGCGCGGTACGGACCCGCTGCCGGACGGCGAGCACCCCGACCCCGGCGGGCCCGCCCCAGTCGGCGGGATCGGCGGCCAGGAGGTCCCAGGCCCCCGGTACCGCCACGTGCCCGACGCTCGCACCCGCGTCGACCAGGAGCGGGACGCCGGCCGCGCGGGCGGCGTCGTGCACCGCCTCGACGGGCTGGACGGTGCCCACCTCGCCGTTCGCGTGCTGCAGCGCGGCCAGCGCGACGCCCGGCGCCCGGACCGCGGAGATCATCGCGTCGGCGTCCACCCGTCCGAGCCGGTCGACCGGGACGGGGGAGTTTGCGTGCGCGGCTGCCTGCAGCAGCGCCGACCGTTCGACGGCGCTGGTCACGATCGCGGTGCCGGCACGTCGTCGACCAGCGGCCCCTGACGCGACGGCCGTGTGCAGCGAGGCCGTGTGGCTCGGCGTGAAGTGGACCTCCTGGGTCCGTGCGCCCAGCACCGCTGCGACCGCCTCGCGGGCGCCGTCGAGGAGACGGGCGGCGCGGCGGCCCTCGGCGTGCAGCCGGCGCGGATCGGCCCACCCGTCGCCGAGCGCCTGCTCGAACGCCTGCCGGGCGAGCGGGTGCCACGGGGCACGACCGCCGTTGTCGAGATGCACCCGGTCGGGCGTACCGGGGGTGGCGTGGCTCACACGTCCTCCTGCTCCTGAGTCGTCCACCTGATCCTCGCACCCGCGCGGACCGGCCCGCCGCCACCATTGTTCTGACACGACTTGCGCGCATGTCCTGAACAGCCTGGATGGGCGCACCGGGTGCGGAGTGCGTCACGTCCCCCGGGCCCTCCTCGGGGCATCATCAGGCCCCGGAGCGCGCTAGGCTGCATCCCATCGAGGACGAAGGTTCTGCGTGGAGCTCGGGAGGAAACCGGTGCGACGCGCCGGACGAGACGTGAAAGGCCTCCCTTGCACTCGAAGGCACCTACCCGCACCCGTCGGGCCATCCTGCGTACGTCGGCTCTAGCCGTCGCTGTCGCAGTTGTGGCTACCGGCTGCGCAAGCGAATCCGTCCAGCGCGGATACCTGCCCGGCTACAGCGACGGGGAGGTGACTAACCAGACTGCGCGCATCACCGATCTTTGGGTGGGCTCGTGGATCGCTGCCCTACTGGTGGGCATCGTGACATGGGGCCTGATCCTGTGGTGCATCGCGGCGTACCGGAAGCGCAAGGAAGACCACCAGCTCCCGATACAGACGCGCTACCACCTGCCGCTCGAGCTCATGTACACGGCCGTGCCGCTGATCATGGTGCTCGTGCTGTTCTGGTACACCGACCGGGACGTGACCGAGATCAACAGGGTCGACGGCACCGCGACCGAGCACATCCAGGTCATCGGCAAGCAGTGGAGCTGGGACTTCAACTACCTCGACGCCGATGTCTACGACTACGGCGAGCACGAGGCGGACCCCGGCAGCGTCACCAAGGACGACGAGCTCGACGGTGCCATCGGCACCTCGAAGTCGTTCCCGACGCTTTACCTGCCGGTCAACGAGACGGTGGAGTTCACGCTCGACTCGCGCGACGTCATCCACTCGTTCTGGATCCCCGCGTTCCTGTACAAGCAGGACATGATCCCGCAGCGGACCAACAAGTTCCAGGTCACGCCGACCCGTGAGGGCACCTACGCCGGCAAGTGCGCGGAGCTCTGCGGTGAGTTCCACTCCGGCATGCTCTTCAACGTGAAGGTCGTCTCGGCGGAGGAGTACGACGCCCACATGGCGGAGCTCGCGGCCAAGGGCCAGACCGGCGCACTGGGCATGGACCTCGCCCGTACGCAGGGTCCCGTCGATACCGAGGAACCGGAGGCTGAGCACTGATGGCCGCAGCAACCACGACCGAGCTGATCCCGGGCCTGGCGCCCGGACGACAGACGCTCGGCCGGACCGTCATCAAGTGGATCACCTCCACTGACCACAAGACGATCGGGTACCTCTACCTGATCTCGTCGTTCCTGTTCTTCTGCATCGGCGGCCTGATGGCCCTGCTGATCCGTGCGGAGCTCTTCGAGCCGGGTATCCAGCTCGTGCAGAGCAAGGAGCAGTACAACCAGCTGTTCACGATGCACGGCACCGTCATGCTGCTGCTGTTCGCCACCCCGCTCTTCGCGGGCTTCGCGAACGTGATCATGCCGCTCCAGATCGGTGCGCCCGACGTCGCGTTCCCCCGCCTGAACATGTTCGCCTACTGGCTGTACCTGTTCGGCGGCCTCATCACGGTGGCCGGGTTCCTGACCCCGCAGGGTGCCGCGTCGTTCGGCTGGTTCGCCTACGCGCCGTTGTCGACGACTACCTACAGTCCGGGCCTAGGTGGTGACCTCTGGGTCTTTGGTCTAGCGCTGGCCGGTTTCGGCACGATCCTCGGTGCGGTCAACTTCATCACCACGATCATCACGATGCGCGCGCCGGGCATGACCATGTTCCGGATGCCGATCTTCACGTGGAACACGCTGATCACCAGCCTCCTCGTGCTGATGGCGTTCCCGCCCCTGGCGGCCGCCCTGTTCGCGCTCGGCGCGGACCGTCGCCTCGGCGCGCAGATCTTCAACCCGGAGAACGGCGGCGCCATCCTCTGGCAGCACCTGTTCTGGTTCTTCGGGCACCCCGAGGTGTACATCATCGCGCTGCCGTTCTTCGGCATCGTGTCCGAGATCCTGCCGGTGTTCAGCCGCAAGCCGATCTTCGGCTACAACGGTCTCGTGTACGCGACCATCGCCATCGCCGCGCTGTCGGTGACGGTCTGGGCGCACCACATGTACGTGACCGGCGCCGTCATGCTGCCGTTCTTCGCCTTCATGACGATGCTCATCGCGGTGCCTACCGGTGTGAAGTTCTTCAACTGGATAGGCACGTTGTGGCGAGGGAAGCTCACCTTCGAGACGCCGATGCTCTGGTCCATCGGCTTCCTCGTGACGTTCCTCTTCGGCGGCCTGACGGGCATCATCCTGTCGAGCCCCGCCCTGGACTTCCAGCTGTCCGACTCGTACTTCGTGGTGGCGCACTTCCACTACGTGGTGTTCGGCACCGTGGTGTTCGCGATGTTCGCCGGCTTCTACTTCTGGTGGCCGAAGATGACCGGCCGCATGCTGTCGGAGCGCCTGGGCAAGTGGCACTTCTGGCTGCTGTTCATCGGCTTCCACACCACGTTCCTCATCCAGCACTGGCTGGGTGTCGAGGGCATGCCGCGTCGGTACGCGGACTACATGCCCCAGGAGGGCTTCACCTGGGAGAACCAGGTGTCCACGATCGGCGCGTTCATCCTCGCCGCGTCGACCCTGCCGTTCCTCTGGAACGTGTACGTCACCTGGCGCAAGGCGCCCAAGGTCACGGTCGACGACCCGTGGGGCTACGGCCGCTCCCTGGAGTGGGCCACGTCCTGCCCGCCGCCCCGGCACAACTTCGCGTCGCTCCCGCGCATCCGCTCGGAGTCGCCGGCGTTCGACCTGCACCACCCTGAGGTCGTCGCGATGGAGCACCCGGACTACGCCCGCGACCGTGGGGTGCTCGAGAACATCTACGGCGAGGCCGACCGGCGCGGTCAGGAAACTCAGGCCCAGCAGCGCGCGGCCGGCGACGGCGGCGAGTCGGGCCAGAGCAGCACGACGATCGTGGACACGCCGGACGAGGGGACCAGCAAGTGAAGATCGAGAGCAGGCTGTTCCTCTGGGGCACGCCATTCTTCGTCCTGGCCGGTGTGGTCTACGGCTTCATGACGGACTGGGCCGAGCCCGTCGGCTACCTGGGTATGCCGCTCGTCGGTGGCCTCGTGGCGATGATCGGCGCGTACCTGGCCCTGACGGCCCGGCGCATCGACGCTCGCCCCGAGGACGACCCGAACGGCAACATCGAGGACGCCGCTGGCGACCAGGGTGTCTACGCACCCTGGAGCTGGTGGCCGCTGGCGATCGCCAGCTCCGCCGCGATCTGCTTCCTCGGCCTGGCCGTGGGCTGGTGGGTGCTCTACATCGGCTTCTGCGTCGCGATCATCGCGCTCGTGGGCTGGGTCTTCGAGTACTCGCGCGGTATCCACTCGCACTGAGCCCCTTCTGCCGAGGTAGAACTGCAGCGAGGTAGAACCTGAGCGCAATGCTCGTGTTCTACCTCGCGGCAGTTCTGTCTCGCCAAGGTTCTACCTCGGCGGGGCTCGGTCAGCGACTGGCGGCTATCCAGCGTTCCAGCGTGGCCTGCGCCGCTCGGGAGTCCACGGCCTCGGCAGCGAGGCCGATCCCGGCGGTGAGCCGCTCGACGAGCGTCCCCGAGTCGGCTCCGGTGCCCGGCAGGGTGCCGTCGGCGACGAGGCCGGAGGCCGCATTGAGCAGCACGGTCTCGCGAACCGGCCCGTCCTCTCCGGCGAAGACGGCTCGGGCGACCGCCGCGTTGTAGGCGGCGTCCTGCCCGCGCAGGTCCTCGACCTTGATACGGGTGAGCCCCAGGTCGGCGACGGGATCGAGCCGGTGCTCAGTGACCGCGCCGTCGGCCACCTCCCACACGGTGGAGCCGGCGGTGGCCGCGAGCTCGTCCAGGCCCTCGTCGCCGCGGAACACCAGCGCGGACTTGCCGCGCTCCGCGAACACGCCCGCCATCAGCGGGGCCATCCGCGCGTCGGCGCAGCCGACGGCGGCCGCGCGCGGCTGGGCCGGGTTGGTGAGCGGGCCCAGGAAGTTGAAGGCCGTCGGCACGCCGAGCTCCCTGCGGGTGACTCCCGCGTGGCGCATCGACGGGTGGAACACCATCGCGAAGCAGAAGGTGATGCCCGCCTCGCGCGCGATCCGCGCCACGCGCTCGGGGGTGTGGTCCAGCCGGATGCCGAGCTTCTCCAGCACGTCCGCGCTGCCCGACGACGACGAGGCCGCCCGGTTGCCGTGCTTCACCACGCGGAGGCCGGTGCCCGCGATGACCACCGACGCCATAGTGGAGATGTTCACGGTGTGCGCGCGGTCGCCGCCCGTGCCGACGATGTCCACCGAAGGGCCGGGCACGTCGATCCGGGTCGCGTGCCGGACCATGGACTCGGTCAGGCCGGCGAGCTCCTCGACGGTCTCGCCCTTGGCGCGCAGCGCCACGAGGAAGCCGCCGAGCTGGACGGGGGAGACCTCGCCGGTCATCACCTGGTCCATCGCCCACGCGGCTTCGGCCTGGCTCAGGTCGGTGCCGGTGATGAGCCCGGACAGCAGGCCGGACCAGGTGGGTGCCTCGAGGTTCACGCGGTACCCGCCCCGGAGACCGCAAGGAGCTTCGCCACTGCCTCCTGGACCTTGATGGCGTCGAGCGGGCGGGACACCACGCCGTCGGCCAGGGACCACGAGGCCAGCCAGCTGTCCGCGGGCCGGCCAGTGAGGATGAGTACCGGAGGGCACTCGTAGATCTCGTTCTTGAGCTGGCGGCACAGCCCCATGCCGCCGGTCTGGTCGGCCTCACCGTCGAGGACGAGCAGGTCCCACGTCTCGTTGTCAGCCTTGTCCACCACCGCGGCGGGGGTGGCGATCTCCACCCACTCGATGTCGGGCGAGCCCGCGTGCAGGCGCGGTCCGACGGCGAGTCGGACCTGCTCACGCACGGAGCGGTCGTCGCTGTACAGGAGGACTCGCGGGCTGGACGTCGCCCCGCCGGACTTGATGCCGGATTCAATACCGGATTCAGTACCGCTCGTACCTGCGCTGGTCACATCCGTCGTCATGCCGGTCATGCGTCGATCGTGGCACAGTCCCCGCCGTCGCGGCAGATTTGTCCGTGCTCTTTTCATGGCACTCTGTGGAATCGCGTCAGCAAGAGACGCCGCAGGTAGGGCGTTGGAAGGACTTTGTGAGATTCGACGCGAGCGTCCTTGGCTCTCCGTTGTTCGGGACGCTCGAACGTCGGCCATAATGGCTGTCGTGTCGACCGCAACGGCTGCAGCCACCCCCACACACCAGCACGTGACAGTCAATCGTCCGAACCCGGTCTCGGTCGGGACGATCGTCTGGCTCGCTAGTGAGCTCATGTTCTTCGCAGCGCTCTTCGCGATGTACTTCACGGTCCGGCAGACCATGCCGGCCGAGGAGTGGGCGCTGCAGGCGGACAAGCTGAACATCACCTTCTCGACGATCAACACGATCGTCCTGGTGCTGTCCTCCTTCACCTGCCAGTGGGCGGTCTTCAAGGCAGAGCAGTTCAAGCCGTCGCGCTCCGGCAAGCTGTACCAGTTCTGGACGTGGGGCATGCACGAGTGGCTCACGATGACCTACGTGATGGGCGCCTTCTTCATCGGCGGTCAGATCTTCGAGTACACCGAGCTGGTCCACCAGGGCCTGACGATCTCGTCCAGCGCCTACGGCTCGGTCTTCTACATGACCACCGGCTTCCACGGCCTGCACGTGACCGGCGGCCTGATCGCCTTCCTCTTCGTGCTCGGCCGCTCCTTCGCCGCCAAGCGCTTCGGTCACCACGAGGCCACCACCACGATCGTCACGTCCTACTACTGGCACTTCGTCGACGTGGTGTGGATCGCGCTGTTCGCGGTGATCTACCTGCTGCAGTGACCTCGTAGCGCCTGCGCCCCGAGCGCGGGTGCGACGTGGCCACGTGCGGTGGCATAGGTTCAAGACAGAGAAGCTCAACACTCAAAGCGAGACGAGGACATTTTCGTGAAGGCACTCGCCGCCCGCAGGCACCACCGGTTGGCGCCGGTCGTGCTCCTGCTGCTGGCGCTGCTGACCACGGGTGGCATCTATGCCGCCCTGGCTCCGAGCACGGCTAACGCCGAGACCGTCAGCACCGCGGACATCGAGACCGGTAAGAAGCTGTTCCAGGCCAACTGCGCGACGTGCCACGGCGCGAACGCTGAGGGCAGGGACGGCGTGCCGTCCCTGGTGGGCGTCGGCGCCGCCGCCGTCGACTTCCAGGTGTCGACCGGTCGTATGCCGATGCAGATGAACGGCCCCCAGGCGCTGGAGAAGCCCGCGCAGTTCAACGAGGAGCAGACCGCGGCCCTTGCCGCTTACGTCGCCTCGATGGGTGCCGGTCCTGCGATCCCCACGGACCAGCAGGTCGACGCCGCGGAGGGTGACCCCTCCAACGGCATGGCCCTGTTCCGCACCAACTGCGCCATGTGCCACAACGCCGTGGGCGCCGGCGGCGCACTGTCGGAGGGCAAGTTCGCCCCCGCGCTGTGGGAGACGTCGGAGCGGAACATCTATCAGGCCATGCTCACCGGCCCGCAGTCGATGCCGGTGTTCAACGACGTGAACATCACGCCGGACGAGAAGCGCGACATCGTCTCGTTCCTCGTCGAGCAGCGGGAGGGTTCGGCGGGCGGTAACGCGCTCGGCGCTCTCGGGCCGGTGTCCGAGGGCCTCTGGGCCTTCGCGATCGGCCTCGGCCTGCTCATCGGCGCCGCTGTGTGGATCGGAGCCAAGTCCTCGTGAGCGACAACCAGAACCCCCCAGCCGACACGTCCAAGGACGTGACGGTCGCCCCTGAGGCAGGCACCGCAGTAGGGCCCGCCGACCGGTTCCCCGACCCGGGCGTCCCGGAGCACAAGCACCGCCTCACCGATACCGACCTGAGCGCGGCGAAGCGTGCGGAGCGGACCGTCACGATCCTCTTCGTGCTGTCGATCCTCGGCACCATCGGCTCGATCGTCGCCTACGTGATGGTCCCGCCGGACGGCACGACGGCGGGCGTCCGGCTGTCGACGCTGCTCATCGGCCTCGGCCTGGCTCTTTCGCTGCTCGGCATCGGCATCGCGGGCATCCACTGGGCCAAGGCGCTCATGGGTGACCGCGAGTTCGTCCAGGAGCGGCACACGCTCGCGACGCAGGGCGAGGACCGCGAGATCGCGATCAGGGACCTGAACGAGGGTCTCGAGGACTCGGGCGTCGTAGGTCGCCGCGGCGTGCTCAAGGGCGCGTTCTTCGGTGCACTGGCGCTGTTCCCGCTCGCCCTCGCGGTGCCGCTGATCGGCTCCGTGGGCGGCGACTGGAACATCTCCAAGTTCAAGCACACGATGTGGAAGAACGGCATGCGCCTCGCGATCGACCCCTCGGGTCGGCCGATCAAGGCCTCCGACGTCACCGTGGGCTCGGTCTTCCACGTGGTCCCGGAGACCACCGAGGAGTACCGCGGGACGCACGACTGGATCACTGAGAAGTCCAAGGCCGTCGTGCTGATGGTGCGCCTCAACCCGGAGGACCTCCGGACCGACCAGTCCCCTGAGGGCGAGACCTGGTCGCACGAGGGCATCGTCGCCTACTCGAAGATCTGCACGCACGTGGGCTGCCCGGTGGCGCTCTACGAGCAGCAGACCCACCACCTCCTGTGCCCGTGCCACCAGTCGACGTTCGACATCGCGGACAGCGCCAAGGTCGTCTTCGGCCCGGCCAACCGCCGGCTGCCGCAGCTGCCCATCACTGTCGACTCCGATGGCTACCTCATCGCGCAGGACGACTTCGCCGAGCCCATCGGCCCGAGCTTCTGGGAGCGTCTGAAGTGAGCACCGCGACCCACGACACCAAGCGCGAGGCACCGGCCAAGCCGACGACGACAGTCGGCAAGGCCGCTGACTACCTCGATCAGCGCACCTCCATCGGCATGGCCGTCAAGGAGTTCGCGCGCAAGGTCTTCCCGGACCACTGGTCCTTCATGCTCGGCGAGATCGCGCTGTTCTCGTTCGTCGTCCTGATCGCCTCGGGCTTCTTCCTGACGATGTTCTTCGAGCCCTCCATGGCGCTCGAGACCTACGAGGGCGAGCACCCGGCCAACATGCACGGGCAGCTCATGTCCGTCGCGTTCGCCTCGACGCTCGACATGTCGTTCGAGGTGCGTGGCGGTCTGCTGATGCGGCAGATCCACCACTGGTCGGCCCTGATCTTCATGGCCTCGATCGTGGTGCACATGATGCGCGTGTTCTTCACCGGCGCGTTCCGCAAGCCGCGTGAGATCAACTGGATCGTCGGCATCATCCTGATGATCCTGGGCCTGGCAGCCGGCTTCACCGGCTACTCGCTGCCCGACGACGTGCTGAGCGGCAACGGTCTGCGCATCACCGACGGCGTGATCAAGTCGATCCCGCTGATCGGCTCGCCCCTGTCGTACTTCGTCTTCGGCGGCGAGTTCCCGGGCCACCACATCGTGCCCCGCCTGTTCACGCTCCACATCTTCGTGGTCCCCGGCATCCTGCTGGCCCTCATCGCGCTGCACCTCTTCCTGATGGTGCTGCAGAAGCACACCCAGTACCCCGGTGGCGGCCGTACCGACAAGAACGTGGTCGGCTACCCGGCGCTCCCGGTGTACGTGGCCAAGATGACCGGCAACTTCTTCATCGTCGCCGGCGTGCTGGTGCTCATGGGCGCCACGATGTCGATCAACAACGTCTGGAACTACGGACCGTTCGACCCGTCGCCGGTGTCCGCCGGCGCGCAGCCGGACTGGTACATGCTGTTCCTCGAGGGTTCGCTGCGGCTGATGCCGGGCCAGGGCACGGAGTGGGTCATCTTCGGATACACGCTCCCGCTCAACGTCCTGGTCCCCGCGGTGGTCATCCCGGGCATCCTGTTCACGTTCCTGATCGTCTACCCGTTCCTCGAGGCGCGGGTCACGCAGGACGACAAGGAGCACCACGTCCTCGACCGCCCGCGCAACAAGCCGGCGCGGACCGCGCTCGGGGTCGCGTTCCTCGCGGCGTTCATCATCCTGGCCCTGGCCGGGTCGAACGACCTCATCGCCACGCACTTCGGGCTGTCGATCAACGCGATCACGTGGGTCTTCCGCTTCCTGCTCTTCCTCGGGCCGGTGTTCGCGTACTGGATCACCAAGCGCATCTGCCTGGGGCTGCAGCGCAAGGACCGCGAGCTCGTGCTGCACGGCCACGAGTCGGGCCGCATCGTCCGCTTCGCGAACGGTGAGTACATCGAGGTCCACACTCCGCTCAACGAGCAGGAGCGCTGGCTGCGGGTCAACTACGAGGCGCCGGCTCCGCTGGAGATCGCCCCGAAGACCGACGCGCGTGGTGTGAAGCGCAAGGGCTACGGCTCCGACAAGCGTTGGCAGGGTCTGTCCCGGTTCTTCTACGAGGACCGCGTCGCACCTGTCAGCCCGGCGGAGGTCGAGGCCGCGCACTCGCACGGCGAGCACGACGAGCTGACCGGATCCGAGCGCCAGGCCGTCGAGGCCGGCGCAGGAACCACCTCGCGGGAGCACTGAGCGACCTGCGACACCAAGCGATGGCCTGTGCCTCCCGGTCCGCGAATGCGGCCGGGGACACAGGCCATTGCCGTCCCGGCGGGCACCACACAGGCGCACGACCGAGGCGGCGTCTTCCCCTGCGCACCGTCCGGTGTGCGGACCGATCCTGGAGGTACCTCAGCAATGGCTGTTTACACGCTCCCTGACCTGACCTACGACTACGCCGCGCTCGAGCCGCACATCTCGGGCAAGATCATGGAGCTGCACCACTCCAAGCACCACGCGACGTACGTCAAGGGCGCCAACACTGCCCTGGAGCAGCTCGAGGAGGCCCGCGAGACGGGCAACCTGGCGAACGTCAACAAGATCGAGAAGGACCTCGCGTTCAACCTCGGTGGTCACATCAACCACTCGATCTTCTGGACGAACATGGCACCCGCGGCCGGCGGTGAGCCCACCGGCGACATCGCGAGCGCGATCGACGAGCACTTCGGCTCGTTCGAGAAGTTCAAGGCGCACTTCACCGCTGTCGCCGCCGGTGTGCAGGGTTCCGGCTGGGCAGTCCTGGCCTGGGACTCCATCGGCCAGAAGCTCGTCGTCGTCCAGCTGTTCGACCAGCAGGGCAACATCCCCTTCGCGCTCACCCCGGTCCTCATGCTGGACTGCTGGGAGCACGCCTACTACATCGACTACCTCAACGTGCGCCCGGACTACATCAAGGCCTGGTGGAACCTGGTGTCCTGGAGCAATGTCTCCGAGCGCCTGGCCCGCGCCAAGACGCAGACCGCTGGTCTCATCGTCGCGTCGGCCTGACGCGGTCTGACCGTCTGATCGCCTGACCAGATCCGGCGCACCGCACGGGGAGATCCCCGTGGGTGCGCCGGATCTGTCGTGTCAGGGATCGTCCGGCTATTTCGTCGTCAGAGGTGGAAAGGTACGCCCGGATCGGTGTCTACTGGAGAGGCACGGTCAAGCAGCAGGCGCGTATCTCCTACCTCAGGGGTGACGACGTGGCAAAGCACCAGCGTCCTACCGGAGTTGGCAAGGTCGCCGACTATCTGGATCAGCGCACGAGCATCGGCATGCTCGTCAAGGAGTTCGCGCGCAAGATCTTCCCGGACCACTGGTCCTTCATGCTCGGCGAGATCGCCCTGTTCTCGTTCGTCGTGCTGATCGCGTCGGGATTCTTCCTGACGATGTTCTTCGATCCGTCGATGGCGCTGGTGCGCTACGAGGGTGAGCACCCGGCCAACGTGCACGGGCAGCTCATGTCGGCGGCCTTCCACTCCACGGTGGAGATGTCGTTCGAGGTGCGCGGCGGTCTGCTCATGCGGCAGATCCACCACTGGGCGGCCCTGATCTTCGTGGCGTCCATCGTGCTGCACATGTTCCGGATCTTCTTCACCGGTGCGTTCCGCAAGCCGCGCGAGGTCAACTGGCTGGTCGGGGCCATCATGCTGATCCTCGCGCTCGCCGCCGGTTTCACCGGCTACTCGCTGCCCGACGACGTGCTGTCCGGCAACGGTCTGCGCATCATCGACGGCGTCGTGAAGTCGATCCCGTTGATCGGCTCGTTCATGTCGTTCCTGGTGTTCGGCGGCGAGTTCCCCGGGCACCACATCATCCCGCGGCTCTTCACCCTGCACATCTTCGTGATCCCCGGCCTGCTGATCGCCCTGATCGCCCTGCACCTGTTCCTCATGGTGCTGCAGAAGCACACCCAGTACCCGGGCGGCGGCCGTACCGACAAGAACGTGGTGGGCTACCCCGCACTGCCGGTGTACGTGGCCAAGATGACCGGCAACTTCTTCATCATCGCCGGTGTGCTGACCCTGATGGGCGCCACGATGGCGATCAACAACGTGTGGAACTACGGTCCCTACGACCCGTCGCCCGTCTCGGCGGGCACCCAGCCGGACTGGTACATCCTGTTCGTCGACGGCGCCCTGCGGCTCATGCCGGGACCGGGCTGGGAGTGGGTGATCGGCGGCTACACGCTGAGCATGAACCTGCTGATCCCGGCACTGATCGTCCCGGGGATCCTGTTCACGCTGCTGTTCGGCTGGCCGTTCATCGAGGCCAAGGTCACCGGCGACCACCGCGAGCACCACGTGCTCGACCGCCCCCGCAACCGGCCGGTGCGCACCGGGATGGGCGTCGCCCTGCTCGTCGCGTTCGTCGTCTGTGCTCTGGCCGCGACCAACGACCTGATCGCCACGCACTTCTCGCTCGACATCTTCGCGATCACGTGGGTGCTGCGGGTGCTGCTGTTCGTCGGGCCGGTCGCTGCGTTCTGGGTGACGAAGCGCGTGTGCCTCGGGTTGCAGCGCAAGGACCGCGAGCTGGTGCTGCACGGGCACGAGTCCGGCCGCATCGTGCGGTTCGCCAACGGCGAGTACGTCGAGGTGCACACCCCGCTCGACGAGGAGGAGCGCTGGCTGCGCGTCAACTACCAGTCGCCCGCACCCCTGGAGATCGCGCCGCTCACCGACGCTCGGGGCGTGCGGCGCAAGGGTTATCGGTCCGAGCGCCGCTGGCAGCGGCTGTCCCAGTTCTTCTACGAGGACCGCGTCTCACCCGTCACGCCCGCCGAGCTGGCGGCGGCGCACTCGCACGGTAAGCACGACGAGATCGAGGCGAAGGAGCCGACCGGCGCCGGCACCGCCGTCGGACAGCCGAAGAAGTAGCGGGCGTAGGGGTCAGTCGTCAAGCCCCAGGGCGAATGCCTGCTCCAGGTCCGCCTTCGAGAAGGCGCGGAAGGCGATGAGGGTCTCGGTGTTCTGCACCCCGGGCACCTTGTTGACGGCGTCGGACACGACTCCGGCGAGCTGCTCGTGCTCGGGTACGCGCACGATCGCCACCAGGTCGGTCTTGCCGGTCACGGAGAAGACTTCGCTCACTCCGTCGATGTTCGCGACCTCCTGCGCGACCTCGGGGATGCGGGACGTCTCGGCGTCGATGAGGACGATCGCGGTCAGCATGCCGTCATCGTATCCACGTGCGGCGGGTTCCCGGGTTCCGGAACGCCGTCGTCCGCGCCGATCTCGGTGCGCACCCGGTCCGACGCCCAGGTCAGCTCGGCGTGCGCCCCTGCCGCGCGTACCGGACAGGCCCAGGTGTCGCTGAGCTGCACGAGGCGCACGCCGGGGGAGTCGAGCCAGGCGATCAGGAGGTCGGTCTCCTCCGGGTGTGCCGCGGGCGCCGGAGGGACGGGGGGCTCGACGTGCTCAGCGGTGGTGCGCAGTGCCGAGACCAGCGGAAGGGGGTTGACCCCTGGTTCTGAGACGTCGGTGGCCGCGAGCCGGCCGTGCTTGATCACCACTATCTCCCAGCCGCCGGGGCGGCCCGGTGCGTCGCCGATACCGGAGGGGCGGGCAGCGACCAGCTCGGCGCACGCCGCGAGGGGCGCCAGCTTCTGCGCCCGGTGCGCACCGGAGACGAACGCGCGCAGCCGCCGGGTGACCTCGCCCGCCTCCTCGTACCGCTCCTGGTGGGCGAGCATGGCGATCCGGTCCGAGAGCGCGCGCACCACCGGCGACGGATCACCGGTGAGGGCGCTGCGGGCGGCGTCGGCCACCTGCTCGTAGGACGTGTCCGGGCCTTCCGTCGCGATGCACGGGGCGGAGCAGCGGCCCATGCCCGCCAGGGCGCACGGGCTGCCGGGCTTGCGGGAGACCAGCGGGATGCGTGCGGTGCACTGGCGCAGGTTGAGGGCGTCGTGCAGCGCGTGCACGGCTTCCTGCGCGGTGCGCCGGGACGCGAACGGGCCGATGTGCAGGGCGCCGGCCACCACGCCGCCCACCACGGAGAGCCGCGGGTACGCCTCGTCGGTGAGCCGTACCCAGGAGTGCCGCTCCGGGAACTTCGACCGCCGGTTGTAACGAGGCGCATGCTCGGTGATCAGCCGCAGCTCGCGCACCTGCGCCTCCAGCGGCGTCGCGCACGCCACCGGGGTGACCCGCTCGGCGATGCGCACCATCTCGGTGATCCGCTTCCGCTTCTCGGCGGCGGTGAAGTACGACCGCACCCGCTTGCGGATGTTGACGGACGTGCCGACGTACAGGACCTCGTCGCCCGGTCCGCGGAACAGGTACACGCCGGGCGTTGCGGGCAGGTCGTCGGCGAGGTGCCGTTTGCGGCGCACCTCGGGCGGCACCGGGTCGGCGGCCGTGGCCAGGTCTTCCAGGTGCGTGATGCCCATGGGCGCGAGGCGGTCGAAGAGCGCGTGCAGGACGTCCACGGTCGCCCGCGCGTCGGCCAGCGCGCGGTGGTCGGGGGAGACGCTGGCGTGGAACAGGTTGGCGAGCGTGGACAGCTTGTGGTTCGGCGCCTCGTCCCGGGTGACCAGGCGCCGGGCCAGCGGCACCGTGTCGACGACGGTGAACCCGGGCCACTCGTAGTCGAGCCGTGCGCACATGGCCTTGAGGAAGCCGACGTCGAACGGCGCGTTGTGTGCCACGAGCACCGCGTCGCGCGCCCACTCCAGGAAGCTCGGCAGCACCAGCGCGATGTCCGGCGCGGTGGCGACCATGGCGTTCGTGATCCCCGTCAGCCGCGCGACGAACGCGGGAACCGGCTGACCGGGGTTCACCAGCGACTGGAACTCACCCAGCACCTCGCCGCCGCGTACCTTCACGGCGCCGATCTCGGTGATGCCGCCCTCTTTGGCGTTCGTGCCGGTGGTCTCGAGGTCCACCACCACGAAGGTGACGTCCCGCAGCGGCGTGCCGAGCTCCTCGAACGTGGCTTGGTACGCAGACGTGGTGCTCACGCCGAGCACGCTAGCGGCCACCACTGACACTGCGGGTCAGGTCCAGCGGTCGCCCGTCAGCTGTTCGTAGATCTCGAGGTAGCGGGCGCGGGTCTCCGCGACGACGTCGGCGGGGATCTCCGGGCCGGGGTAGGTGCGGTCCCAGTCCGTGAGCGTCGAGGACCAGTCGCGCACGAACTGCTTGTCGTAGGACCACTGCCCGCGACCGGGCTCGTACTCACTGGCCTTCCAGAAGCGCGAGGAGTCCGGCGTGAGGACCTCGTCGGCGAGCGTGAGGACGCCGTCGGCGTCGGTCCCGAACTCGAACTTCGTGTCGGCGATCAGGACGCCGCGCTCGCGGGCGATCTCGGCGCCGCGGTCGTAGATCTCCAGCGACAGGTCACGCAGCCGGTTCGTCGTCTCCTCGCCCAGGTCCTTGGCGATCTCCTCGACGGAGATGTACTCGTCGTGGCCCTCGTCCGCCTTGGTCGACGGCGTGAAGACGGGCTGCGGCAGCCGGTCGGCCTCGACCAGTCCTGACGGGAACGCGACGCCGGACACGCTGCCCGACTCGCGGTAGCTCTCCAGCCCGCCGCCCGCGAGGTAGCCACGAACTATGCACTCGACGGGGACGATCTCCAGGCGCTTGCAGCGGACCGCGCGGCCCTTCCACTCCTCCGGGACGTCCTCGCTGATCACGTGGTTGGGCACGAGGTCGGCGAACTGCCGGAACCACCACAGCGAGATCTGCGTGAGGATCGCGCCCTTGTCGGGCACGGGCGTCGGCAGCACGACGTCGTACACCGACACACGGTCGGAAGCCACCAGGATTACGTCGTCGCAGTCCGCGTAGACCTCGCGAACCTTGCCCTTACGGATCAGTTCCACGCGGCCAAGGTTAACCCGCGAGCCGGGTCTGCTCAGGCGTGTCCATCGAAGCCGCAACGGTTGCGCTCACAACCAGGAGGGGGTCAGCGGGTGGGGCGCTGCGGCTTCTCCACCTCCGGGAGGGGCAGGCCGCCGGGGCCTTCCTCGGACGCGGGGGGCAGGGGTTCGCCGCGGGCCATGCGCTCCTTGGCGCTGGCCGCGTACGCGTCGACGTACTCCTGGCCGGACAGGGCAAGGATCGCGTACTCGATCTCGTCGGCGACCGCGCGCAGCACGAACTTGTCGGTCTCCATGCCCTTGTACCGGCTGAAGTCGAGCGGCTCGCCGATCACGGCGCCGAGCGGCATGAACGTGGGCAGGCCGCGCCCGGGCGGCTGGGCGACGTCGGTGTCGACCATGGCGACGGGGATGACCGGGGCGCCCGACTCCAGCGCCATCCGGGCCACGCCGGTCTTCGCCTTGTAGAGGCGGCCGTCGGGGCTTCGGGTGCCCTCGGGGTAGATGCCGAACAGGTTGCCCTCGCGCAGCACGCGCAGCCCCGTGCGCAGCGCGGCCTCGCTCGCGGCGCCGCCGGAGCGGTCAACCGGGATCATGCCGATGCCCGTCATGAACCAGGCCACGACCTTGCCCTTGATGCCCTTGCCCGTGAAGTAGTCGGACTTGGCCAGGAAGGTCACCCGGCGCGGGATCAGGAGCGGCAGGATGAACGAGTCGATCACCGCGAGATGGTTGCTCGCCATGATCGCCGGGCCCGTTCGCGGCACGTTCTTGGCGCCGATGACCCACGGCTTGTACGCGAGGCGCAGCCACGGGCCGACCAGCAGGTTCCGCATCACCCAGTAGAACAAGATTTCCTCCTCCAGACCCGGCCCCGCGGGCCCCCCGACGACAATAGAGTGTGCCCATGGCCGCATCGAACACCGACGACCGAGACGACGACGTGCCCGGCGACACCCCACGCGAGCTGGGCGACGACGACGTGGCCTCGCGCTGGGCCGACATCGTCGCAACCCTCGGCGACCTGGGTGCCTCGCGGGCCGACGGCGCGGCCGACGACCCGGAGAAGCCCGCCGAATCCTCTCAGACTTCGCGGCCGGATGACGAGAGCACCGCCGACGACGGCGTCGGCGACCGTATCGAGGGTCGTGCCGGTGACCGCTCCGACGAGCCGGTGGCCGGGTCGCGCGTGATCCTGCCCGCCGGCCCGCGCGACTGGCCGCTGACGCCGGAGATCGAGGCGCTCGAGGAGGCGGAGTCCCACTTCACGCCGCCGGAGCCGCCGCCACTGATGTCGCGCGACCCGCTGCTCACGATGGCCTGGAGCTTCGTCGTGGGTGTTCCCCTGCTGGCCCTGGTCGGGATGATCGTGTCGGCGGCGATGTCGTCGGTGTCGATCCCGCCGCTGGCCGGGCAGATCGGCCTCGGCCTGTTCGTGACCGGCCTCGGCGTGCTGATCTGGCGCATGCCGCACCAGCGGGACCCGGACGACGACGGCCCGGGCGCCGTCGTCTGAGCCGGAGCGGAACCGCAGGCTCAGACGACCAACAATGTCGTCTGACGCCGCAACACGCCGTAGAAGACGTCAGAAGCTCAGTTCACCCGGGTGAACTGAGCTTCTGACATATCGGCGACGGTTCAGCGGCGGGCGAGGTCCGCCGCGCCGACGATGCCGGCCTCGTTGCCGTGCTCGGCCAGCTCGATCTTCGCCACCGGCCGGTGGCCCATCGCGGACAGCTGGGCCTCGAAGCCCCGCCGCACCGGGCCGAGCAGCAGCTCGCCGGCCGCGCCCACGCCACCGCCGATGACGATGAGCTCCGGGTCGAGCAGGGCCGCCACCGACGCCGAGCCCTCACCGATCCAGCGCCCGAGGGTGGCGAGCAGCTCGATCGCGAGCTCGTCGCCCTCCTGGGCGGCCTGCGTCACCATCTTGCCGCGGATCCCGGCAGGGTCGCCGCCCGCGAGCTCCAGCAGCCGCTTCGCCTGCCCGTCGCGCGCCACCGCGGCGTGCTGGGCGTCGCGCTCCAGCGCGCTGCCCGACGCGTACTGCTCCCAGCAGCCCTCGTGGCCACAGCCGCAGTAGTGCCCTTCCGGCACCACACGCATATGCCCTACCTCGGCGGCCATGCCCCATTTTCCGCGCACGAGCTCCCGCTCGGAGATCACGGCGCCGCCGAGTCCGGTGCCGACCGTGAGCATGAGCATGTCGGTGGCGTCGCGGCCCGCGCCGAACCGGAACTCGGCCCAGCCCGCGGCGTTCGCGTCGTTCTCCACGACGATGGGCAGGTCGGCGTCGACCAGCTCGGCCACCTTCGCGGCCAGCGGGTACTCCCGCCAGGCGATGTTGGGGGCGAAGTTCACGGACGTCCGGTCCGGGCTGACGAAGCCCGCTGCGGCGAGCCCGATCGCGCCGACCTCGTGCTCGCGGACGAGCTCGTTGCAGGCGTCGGCGATCGCCTTGTCGATGTGCGCGACGTCGTCGGCGTCGGTCTCCCGGCGTACCTGGGCGAGGATCTTGCCCTCCTCGTCGACGACTCCCACAGCGATCTTCGTGCCGCCGATGTCGACCCCGATGGCGTGCATTCGTCCTCACGTTCTCTCGTTCGCACGACGGTCGTTGAGTCCGTCGAGAAGGGGACTGCACCGAAAGGTGCACAGAACCAGGGTAGCGACCGCCCGGAGTGCAACACGCGGCGTCCGTTTCCCGGTATCTTTGCAGGCACGGTCAGTACTGCCACTGGAGTCAGAATGGACGAGATCTTCAGCCCGATCCTCATCGAGCTGCCCCCCACCTCCAATCTCAACGATGTACTCGCGGATCGTGTCGGCGCTGGTGCCGACAAGCCGATGATGGAGGTCCCGGTCGGCAAGGGCGAGCCCTGGCGCGTCGTCACGGCCGGCCAGTTCGACGCCCAGGTGGTTGCCGTGGCGAAGGGCCTCGTGGCCCGCGGTATCGAGCCCGGCGACAAGGTCGGGATCATGTCCCGCACCCGGTACGAGTGGGCCGTGCTGGACTTCGCGGCCTGGGCCGCCGGCGCGGTGCCCGTACCGGTCTACGAGACCTCCTCGGCCGAGCAGGTCGAGTGGATCCTGTCCGATGCCGACGTGAAGCTCGTCTTCACGGAGACCGCGGCCAACGCCGCCACAGTCGAAGAGGTGCGCGCCGCCTGCCCCCACGTGACCGACGTGCTCGTCATCGACGACGGCGCGCTGGACGCGGTGGCGGACGGCGGAGTGGACGTGCCCGACGCCGAGATCACCCGCCGCCGGGGCCTCGCAGGCATCGACGACCTCGCCACGATCATCTACACCTCGGGCACCACTGGCCGCCCGAAGGGTGCCGAGCTCACGCACCGCAACTTCGCGTCGCTCGCCGTGAACGCCGTCGAGGCCGTGCCGGAGGTGTTCGCCAAGGACGGCGGACGCACCCTCCTGTTCATCCCGATGGCGCACGTGTTCGCGCGCTACGTCCACGTGCTCGCCGTCGCGGGCGGCGTGGTCACCGGGCACTGGGGCGACACGACGACGCTGGTCGACGGCCTGGGCGAGTTCAGGCCCACGTTCATCCTCGCGGTGCCGCGCGTGTTCGAGAAGGTCTACAACACTGCCGAGCAGACGGCGGCGGCCGGCGGCAAGTCGAAGATCTTCCACTGGGCCACGGCGACGGGTATCGCGTGGTCGCGCGCGCTCGACACGCCGTCGGGCCCGAGCCTGGGCCTGAAGCTGCAGCACTCGGTCGCCAGCGCGCTGGTGTTCTCGAAGCTGCGGGCCAAGCTGGGCGGCCAGGCGGAGTTCGCCGTCTCGGGCGGCGGCCCGCTGGGTGAGCGCCTCGGTCACTTCTACCGTGGTCTTGGCCTCACCGTGCTCGAGGGCTACGGCCTCACCGAGTCAACGGCCCCGGCAACAGTGACCCGCCCGACGGCGACGAAGATCGGCACGGTCGGCCCGCCGCTGCCTGGCTGCTCCGTCAAGATCGCGGCGGACGGCGAGATCCTCCTCAAGGGCCAGAACATCTTCCGGGGGTACCACAACAACGAGGCCGCCACCGCGGAGTCGTTCACCGAGGACGGCTGGTTCCTCACCGGCGACCTGGGTGTTCTGGACGGCGACGGGTTCCTCACGATCACCGGTCGCAAGAAGGAGATCATCGTCACCGCGGGCGGCAAGAACGTGGCGCCCTCGAACCTCGAGGACCGGATCCGGTCGCACGCCCTGGTCAGCCAGTGCGTAGTGGTCGGCGACAACAAGCCGTACATCGGCGCGCTCGTGACGCTCGACGCCGAGGGTCTGCCGGGCTGGCTGAAGATGCACGGCAAGCCCGCGCTGTCCGTGGCGGAGGCCCGCAAGGACCCCGACGTCCTGGCCGCGCTGGACGAGGCGGTGCAGCGTGCCAACAAGGCGGTCTCGAAGGCCGAGTCCATCCGCAAGTACGTGGTGCTGGCGGACGACCTGACCATCGAGAACGGATACCTCACGCCGAAGCAGAGCGTGAAGCGGTCGGTGTTCCTGAAGGACTTCGACGCGGACGTCGAGCGTCTGTACGCGGACAAGAACAAGGAGAGCCTGCACCTCATCGGCTGAGGCTCCTCGGCCGGCCGCTGACTTCGGCCGGTTGCGGTGGGGCGGCGTGACTTCGGTCCGTTGCTCTGAGATCGGTCAATCAAACGACCGATCTCAGAGCTGCTCTTCGCGGAGCGCGGGACCTTCGCCAGTGCGCGCCCGATGCTCACCGAGCTACTGACGGACCACCCGGCAAGCGATC
>NZ_JBFAAH010000045.1:0-26493 GCF_040639635.1 Promicromonospora sp. NPDC023805
CTCGGGGGGGGGGCCCCGCTTTGGGGGGGGGTCGCTCCAGCCCGCGCGCCCCACCCGACCGAAGTCGCGCAGCCGTCAGTTCTTGCGGTACTCCCACGGGCTGTCCACCGGGCGCAGCGTCTCCCAGTCCGAGGCCCGCCCGATCGCCGCCGCGAGCACCCCCGCGATCGTCGCCGCGTTGTGCAGCTTGCCCGCGAGCGCCAGCGCCGCGGCCTCCTCCAGCGGCACGGGGACGACGACCATGTCGGCCTCCTCGGCCTCCCGGGTGTGCAGCTCGTCGTCGGGCACCGGCGTGAGGTCGCGGGCCAGGTAGACGCGCACCGCCTCGTTGCTGCCGCCCGGCGTGGGCAGCAGGTCGAGCAGCACGTCCCAGGTGGCGGCGGACATGTCCGCCTCCTCGGCCAGCTCGCGGGCCGCCGCGACGTGCGGGTCCTCGCCGTCCAGGTCGAGCAGGCCGGCGGGCGCCTCCCAGAGGAACGCGCCGACGGGATGCCGGTACTGGCGCAGGAGCAGGACGTCGCCGTCGTCGTTCAGCGCCACCACGACCACCGCGCCCGGGTGGTCCACGTACTCCCTGCGGACGATGCCGCCGGCCTCGCCCAGGTCGACCTCGTCCGAGACCATGTCGACCACGAAGCCCTGGAACGGGACGTCCAGCCGACGCGCCGGGCGCGGGTCGATGACGTCGGTGACCTCGTCGCTGCTCATGCTCCCGCGGCCTGCTTCTCGAGCGCGGCCGCGATGAGGCCCGAGAACAGCGGGTGCGCGCGGGTGGGGCGCGACTTGAACTCGGGGTGCGCCTGCGTGGACACGTAGTACGGGTGCAGGTCTGCCTGGAGCTCGACGAACTCGACGAGCGACGAGTCGGGCGACGTGCCGGAGATCAGCAGGCCCGCCTCCTCCAGCTCGGCACGGTAGGCGTTGTTCACCTCGTAGCGGTGGCGGTGCCGCTCGGACACCTTCTCGCTGCCGTACGCCTTCGCCACCACGGAGCCCGGGGCGAGCTGCGCCTCGTAGGCACCCAGGCGCATCGTTCCGCCCAGGTCCCCCTCGCCGTCGACGATCGCCTTCTGCTCGATCATCGTCGCCACTACGGGGTGGCTGCTCGTGGGGTGGAACTCGGTCGACGACGCGTCCGCCCAGCCCAGCACGTTGCGCGCGTACTCGATGACCATCGACTGCAGGCCCAGGCAGATGCCGAGGGTCGGCACGAGGTTCTCGCGCGCCCAGCGCAGCGCCCCGACCTTGCCGTCGATGCCGCGCACGCCGAAGCCGCCGGGCACCAGGATCGCGTCGACACCCTCGAGGGAGGCCTGAGCGCCCTCCGGCGTCTGGCAGTCGTCGGCAGCGACCCAGCGGATGCCGACCTTCGCGTCGTTCGCGAAGCCGCCGGCCCGCAGCGCCTCGGTCACGGACAGGTACGCGTCGGGCAGGTCGATGTACTTGCCCACCAGCGCGACCTCGACGTTGTGCTCCGGCTCGTGCACGCGCTCCAGGAGGCGGCTCCAGCCGTCCCAGTCCACGTCGTGGAAGGGCATCCCGAGGCGGCGCACCACGTAGGCGTCCAGGCCCTCGGAGTGGATGACGCGCGGGATGTCGTAGATCGACGGCGCGTCGGCACAGTTGATCACTGCCTCGGTGTCGACGTCGCACATGAGCGCGATCTTGTTCTTGATGCCCTGCGGCACCGCGCGGTCGGAGCGCAGCACTATGGCGTCCGGCTGGATGCCGACGGTGCGCAGCGCGGCGACGGAGTGCTGCGTCGGCTTGGTCTTCAGCTCGCCGGACGGGCCGATGTAGGGCACCAGCGACACGTGCAGGAAGAACACGTTGTCGCGGCCGAGCTCGTGCCGCACCTGACGCGCGGACTCGAGGAACGGCTGCGACTCGATGTCGCCGACCGTGCCGCCGATCTCGGTGATGATGACGTCGACGGCGTCGGAGGCCTGCTCGCGCATCCGGAACTTGATCTCGTCGGTGATGTGCGGGATGACCTGCACGGTGTCGCCGAGGTACTCACCGCGGCGCTCCTTCGCGATGACGCGGGAGTACACCTGACCGGTGGTCACGTTGGACGAGGCGGGGAGCTCGATGTCGAGGAACCGCTCGTAGTGCCCGATGTCCAGGTCGGTCTCGGCACCGTCCTCGGTGACGAAGACCTCGCCGTGCTGGAACGGGTTCATCGTGCCGGGATCCACGTTGAGGTAGGGATCCAGCTTCTGCATGGTGACGCTGAGGCCACGCGAGCGCAGAAGTCGGCCGAGTGACGACGCCGTCAGACCCTTGCCGAGAGAGGACGCCACACCACCGGTGACGAAGATGTGCTTGGTCGGCGTGGAGGCGCCGGACCGCTGACGGGACTGGAGACTGCTTCGGTGTTCGACCACGGAACTCCACCCTATCCGAGGTGCGGCGTGCTCGTGGTGTTAGAACCAGCACACGCGCTGAATCTGTCGGGGATTGTCGGTTTGATTCGGACCGAGTCTGCCCCCGTCGGGCCCATCGCGCTCGCTGTGTCAGGACTTCCGGGAGAACTTCCCCCGCAGCCCGCCCAGTCGCGGCCCGACGGCGGCGCGCAGATCACGATCGAGCAGCGCCGCGATCACGAGCGTGACGCACGCGGCCAGCAGACCGACCGCCAGCCCGAGGCCCAGCTCGACGGCGAACTGGATCGTGTCGGGCGGCACCTCCGGGTGCGGCGCGGTCGCGAACCCGCCGAAGGGCATGCCCTGCGGCGACAGCCACGCGGGCACCGACCATCCGACGGCGGCACCGGCCCCCGTGGCCACCACGAGCACCAGCAGCACCCGCCAGACGCCGCGCAGCGCGTCCGGGCCCAGGTGCCTGCGTACGGCCAGGAGCAGGCCCAGTCCGGCCACGATCATCCCGGCGGTGCCGACGGCCCCCAGGACCGCCATGACGTCGTTCCGCAGCGCATAGTCGAAACAGCTCGCCGCGGCACAGCCCCTGTCCGGCGGTCGGCCGGCGAACAGCACCGGCACGAGGGCAGCGCCGATCGCCGAAACGCCCCACCCGCTCGCGGTGGCGACGACGGCGGCCCTGCCGTGGTCGACGGCGTACAGGGCGCGCGACAGGTGCAGGATCAGCGCGAAGCCGATGAGCCCCGGCGCCAGCGCGACGAGTGCGACGGCCATGCCGGGGGCGTCGCCCAGCACTATGACGTCGAAGACCCGCTCGACGTACGGCGCGGCGGCCATCAGCGCCGCGGCGCCGGCGGCGGTCACGAGCAGGAGGCTGCGGGTGGTGCGCGCCACGAGCGAACGGAGCTCGTCGAGGCGGCCCGCCGACGCGTGCTCCGCGAAGTGCGGGAACGCGCTGGTCGCGATGGGGAACGCGAGGACGGCGTACGGCAGCAGGTAGACCTGCTGGGCGTACAGGTAGACCGGCAGCGCGCCGTCGCCGCCCGCAGCGTTGGCCGCCCGCAGTGTCAGCAGGACGGAGAGCTGCTGGACGACCAGGGCGCCCACGCCCGCGAACGCGAGGCGCGCGGCCCGGGGGCCCTCCCCCGACGGGAACCGCAGCGTGGGCCGCAGCCGCAGCCCGGTGCGCCACACGGGCACGACGAGCGGCAGCGCCAGGAACAGGACGCCGACCGTCGTCCCCCACGCCAGCCATTCCAGCGCCCGGCCGGACAGCTCGGCGACCTGCCGCTGGTCGCCGTTCGCCAGCGCGCCGAAGACCGCGTAGACGACGATCACGACGAGGCTGGAGATCAGCGGCGCGAAGGACGGCCAGAAGAACCGCTTGTGGGCCTGCAGGATGCCGCCCAGCACGACGGCCAGGCCGTAGAGCGGCACCTGCACGGCGAACACGCGCAGGAAGGCCGTGGCGACGTCCACGTGCACGGGATCGGTCAGCCCGGTCAGCCCGATGATCGGGCGCGCCAGGAGCGCCATGAGCCCGGCCAGCGGCACCAGCACCACCAGCGTCCAGCCCAGCAGCGCCGAGGCGATCCTCGACGCCTGCTCCTTCGAGGCGGCGGTTCCGTCGGCCGTGAACGCCGCCCGGCTCAGCGGCCCGGCAAGGAGCGGCACGACGGCGCCCGCGAGCGCGCCGCCCGCTGCCACCTCGAACAACAGGTTGGGCAGCTGGTTGGCGGAGTTGAAGACCGTACCGATGCCCTCGGAACCGAGCCATGCACCCTGCCCGAGCCAGCGGCCGAAACCGACTATGCGGCTGGCGAGGGTGACGACGGTGACGAGCAGCGCGGCGCTCGCCAGGGTTCTGACGCGGCTCACGCGCCCGGGGAACCCATGGGGTCGGAGGCAGGGGTCGACCGCACCCCGCTCGCCCTGGTCGGCTCCGGGGCGACCACCGGTGCCGGCTCGACCGGCCGCCTACCGAGCATGTCGATCTTGTTCAGCCACTCGTTCCCCGCGATGACCTTGGAGAAGCTGATCTTCTCGGAGGCCAGCATCAGCCCGACCACGCCCGCGAGCGCCGTCCACCGCACCGCGCGGGACGTGCCGAACGCGATCTGGCTGCCGACGAGCGCGCCGAGCGCGTTGGCGCCGCCGTCGCCCAGCATGTCCTGCTCCCCCAGGTCGCCGGGGGCTGCTGCCGCCGCGGCGCCGAGCACGGCGCCCGTGGCGCCCGCGCCGCCGAGCATGAACGGGAGGCTCGCGGCCGCACCGGCCTTGAGCGCCCGGCCGGGGCGCAGGTCGAACAGGTTGATCAGGTTGGCGGTGCCCCCGATGAGGGCGCCGTTGAGCCCGACGTCGACCAGGTGCCCGAACGCGCTGCCCGTGCGGCGCGTACCCACGGCGGCGGCGACGAGCGCGGAGCCGGAGATGCCGAGCACCTTGAGCCCGCCGGTCGTCAGGCGGCCCTCCAAGAGGGCGCCGAGGTGGCCCCGGAGGCCCTTGGTGCGCACCGACGTGTCCTCGGCGAGGTCGTCCACCAGGCCGAAGGCACCAGCGGCAGCTGTGGCGAACGCCGTCGCCCCGGGGGCGTTGCCGCCACCGACCGCCGCACCGGCCACGAGGCCCACGGTGACCGCCGGACCTTCCAGCAGGCTTATCGGCTCGCCGCGATGGTTGGTCCGCGTCCACGTGGTGGCGCCGCCGAGGCGGCCCTCCGCGACCTTCTCGTCCAGCTTGCGGCGCGCGAACGCCGTCGCGGCTCCGGCGATGATGCCAGCGGCGATGAACCTGCCTGCACCCATGACTACCCCTCGGTCCGTGTCGACTAGTACGTCAAGATCAGTACGTCAAGATCAGTACGTCAGCAACCAGTACGTCAGCAAGCTACTCGGCGCCGACCACCGGCGGTATGACGGCCGTGGCGTCGTCCTCGAAGCCGTACTGGCCGACGACGTCGTCCAGGCGTGCCGCGACCGCGAGCGGCACGTTGATGCGCCCCACGAGCCTGTCGATGCCGCTCACGGTGGTGACCTCGGCGGCGATGTCCTCGTCGTCACGCACGGCCTGCACGGTGTCACCGGGCTCGTCGGTCGGACCGGCGAGCACTGCCGCGCCGGATATCTCCTGGGCGGCGCGGGTCACGGAGGTCCACACGTCAGGAGTGGGCTCCGCCGCCTCGGTGGCGCCGTCGGTCGTCGCCTGCGGCTGCGCGGCCGAGCCGACGAGCAGCACGAGCGCCTGTGCGGGCTCCGTCTGCTCGTCGCCGGCCTCGATGTAGCCGAGGCGCTCCAGCTGTACCTCGAGGTCCATCGCCTGCGCGCTGCGCTCGGCGCCGTTCTCCGTGCCGGTGAGCGCGAGCGCGAGCGCCGCGCCGAGGATCGCGCTCGTGTCGTCACCCTCGGGGGCTGCCGCGCCCAGGTTGGCGCGCAGTCCGCCGGCGACGGTCTCGTTGGACGACTCCTCGGTGGCGTCGGTCCAGGACTCGGTGAGCACGGAGGTCGACACGACGTTGGCGCCCGCCGTGGTGAGCTGGTTCAGCACGCCGTCGGCGTCGTCCTGCGGGACCTCACCGAGCTGCACGATCGCGACACGCTGGTCCTGGAGCGCGCCGGTCACGAGCTGTGCGCCCGCCGCCTCGATGAAGCGCTCGTCGCCGTCGAGGGCGGTCTGCGTGGCGTCCAGCTCGGTGCGCAGGTCGGTGCGCTCGGCGCGCAGCGCGTCCACCTGTTCCGTCAGGGTCTCCCCGATCGCGCCCTGCAGCGGGCCGGCACCGAGGATGATGCCGACGGCGAGCGCGAGGAAGACGGAGATGAGCGAGACGAGGTGGTATCGGAAGTCGATCACGGTACGCAGGAGTCCTTAGGCATGTTCCGGGCGGTGAGGGCCCGGCATCAGGTCGGGGCGGCAGCAGGTCGGGGAGCGAGCTCCCGACCGGTCAGCCGCCGAAGAGGCGGCTGATCCAGGACACGACGTCGTCGATGCGTGCCCCGATCAGTCCGAAGAAGGTCTGGCCCGCCGAGGTCGAGGCCAGCGCCGCGAGCACCGCCGCGACACCCGCGCCGGACAGCAGCGTGAGCTGGGTGTTGGAGATCCGCGTGCGGTAGAGCCGCGAGACGCCCTTGGCGTCCACGAGCTTGCCACCGACGCGCAGCCGGGTGAGGAAGGTGGAGGCCATGCCGGAGCGCCCCTTGTCGAGGAACTCGACGAGCGTGGCGTGCGTGCCGACGGCGACGATGAGCTCGGCACCCTTGTCGTCGGCGAGCAGCATGGTGATGTCCTCGCTGGTACCCGTGGCGGGAAAGACCACTGGCTCCACGCCGAGCGCCTTCACGCGCTCCAGGCCTGGTGCCTTGCCGTCGCGGTAGGCGTGCACCACGATCTCCGCGCCGCAGGCCAGGGCCCGGTCGGAGACGGAGTCCATGTCGCCAACGATCATGTCGGGCTGCCAGCCCTCGTCCAGGATCGCGTCCGCACCGCCGTCCACACCGATCAGGACGGGCCGGTTCTCCCGGATGTAGGACCGCAGCAGTGCGAGGTCCTCCCGGTAGTGGTAGCCGCGCACCACGATCAGCACGTGGCGGCCCTCGATGGAGGTACGGATGTCGGGCACGCCCACGCCGTCGAGCAGGAGGTCCCGCTCGCGGCGCAGGTACGTCATGGTGTTCTCGGCGAACCGCTCGATCTCGGCGGACAGGCCCTCGCGGGCGGCCGCCTGGTCCGCGGCCACGGTCTCCGGCGTCTGGTAGGTGCCCTTGGCCACCATCTCGCCGTCGACGAAGATCTCGTTGCCGACTATCTGGACGTCGGCCCGCTCGTCGAGCGCCATGATCGCCGGGCCGAGGCCGTCCACCAGGACGATCCCTGCCTCGATCAGGATGTTCGGGCCCGTGTTGGGGTAGCGGCCGGAGGTCGACGGCGCCGCGTTCAGCACCGCGACGGGCGCCGCGGACACCAGTGCGTCCGCTGCGACACGGTCGATGTCCACGTGGTCGATCACGGCGACGTCACCGTTGTTCAGCCGGGACGTGAGCTCCTTGGTACGGGCTCCGATCCGGGCAGGCCCGTGCACCGTGGCCTGCGTAGCCGCCAGGGACTGCGCTGCGGCGCTCTTCGCTGCGCTCTTCTGGGCGCGCTTCTCGGGTCGGGAGATCAGCTTCATCCGCTCTATCGTCCCACGACCGAGGACTCCAGGAGCTCCAGCGCGTGGGTACGCGCCGTCTCCGAGTCGTCCTGGCCGGACAGCATGCGCGCCAGCTCCCGGACCCGCGCGTCGGCGGTGACCTCGCGTACGCCCGTAACCGTGATCATTCCGTCATCTTCACCCTGTGCGCCGGCCTCGCCGTCGGAGCTCTTGGTGACCACCAGGTGTGCGTCGGCGAACGCCGCGACCTGCGCCAGGTGGGTCACCACGACCACCTGCGTGCTGCGACCCAGCTGCGCCAGACGGCGGCCCACCTCCACCGCCGCCCGGCCGCCCACGCCGGCGTCGACCTCGTCGAACACGAACGTGCTCCGGGGGGTGTCGGCCGTGCGCGCCGCGGCGGCACCGCCGGACGTCGCCAGCGCGACCTCGAGCGCGAGCATGACGCGCGAGAGCTCACCGCCGGACGCGCCCTTGCCCAGCGGCCGCTCCGGCGCGCCCGGGTGGGGCACGAGCAGAAAGGTGACCTGGTCCGCGCCGAACGGCCCCGGCTGGTCGAGCGGTTCCACCTGGACCACGAGGTGGGCGCCGCCCATCGCGAGGCCGTGCAGCTCGTTGGTCACCGCCTCGGCGAGGTGGGACGCGCCGCGGGTGCGCTCCGCCGTGAGGATCTCGGCCAGCCGGGCGAGCTCCCCGTCCAGCTCCGTGACGCGGTCGCGCATCGAGACGAGGCGGTCGCCGCCGTCGTCCAGGTCGAGCAGGCGCAGGCCGGCGTCGCTGGCCCACTGCAGCACGTCGTCGATCGTCTCGCCGTAGGAGCGCGTCAACGCGTTCAGCTCGGCCATGCGGTTGTGCGCGGTCTCCAGCCCGGCCGGGTCCGCCTGCAGGTCGTCCACGTACGCGGCGACGTCGGTCGCGACGTCGGACAGCATGTAGCCCACCTCGGCGAACCGGGTGGCGAGCGCGCCGAGCGCGGCGTCGGAGTGGGCGGCGGCGTCCAGGACGCGCCGCGCCCGCTCCACGAGGGCTATCGCGTTCTCGCGCGCCCCGTCGGCGTCCTCGCCCGCCACTGCCTCGTGCGCCTCGGTGGCAGCGGTCCGCAGCGCCTCCGCGTTGGACAGGCGCTCGATCAGGGCCTGCAGCTCGGCGTCCTCACCCGTCACCGGGTCCACCCGCTCGATCTCCTCCAGGCCGATCCGCAGCAGCTCGACCTCGCGCGCCCGCTCGGCGCCACGTGCCTCGAGGTCGGCGATCTCGCCAAGGAGCCCGCCGCGTTCGGTCCATGCGGTGCGGTACGAGGCCAGCACGCGCTGGTGGACCGGGCCGACGAACGTGTCCAGGGCGTCGCGCTGCTTGGCCGACGTGCGCAGCCGCAGCTGGTCCGACTGCCCGTGCACCGTGAACAGGTCCTCCGCGATCTCCGCGAGCACACCCTGCGGCACCGCACGGCCGCCCAGGTGGGCACGCGACCGGCCGTCGGCGATGGTGCGCAGGATCACGATGGTCCCGTCGTCCTCCACCTCGCCGCCCGCATCGGAGACCCGGCTCAGCACGGCGTCGCGGCCGGAGACGCGCACGCGGCCCTCGACAGCCGCCGACGACGCCCCCGGTCGCACCGACTGCGGGTCCGCCTTGGCACCCATGAGCAGGTTGAGACCCGTGAGCACCATCGTCTTGCCCGCACCCGTCTCACCCGTGATGACGGTCAGGCCGTCGGACAGGGGTACCCGGGCCGAGCGGATGACGCCCAGGTTCTCGATAGCGATCTCCTCGAGCACCGGACTCCTTAATTCTCTGGTGGTATCTCTGGTGGTATCTCTGCTGTGCCGGACCTGGTGCCGGCCGGGTCCTTGATGTCGGCTGGGTCAGAAGGTACATCCTGCACCTCGGCGTGACCCGACCCGACACGGTCCCGCCACCCCGACACGGGCAGACTGAACTTCGACACGAGACGGTCCGCGAACGGCGCGTTCGACAGCCGTGCGAGCCGCACCGTACCCCCCTGCCGCACGACGACGCGAGACCCACGGGGCAGCCGGATCTCCCGCCGGCCGTCGCAGGTCAGCACTCCTTCGACCGTCGACTGGGGCAGCACGTCGACCGTGTACCGCGACCGCGGCCCGATCACCAGCGGCCGCGCGAACAGGGCGTGCGCCGACAGCGGCACCATGAGCACGGCATCGACGTCGGGCCAGATCACCGGGCCGCCGCCCGAGAAGGCGTGCGCCGTGGAGCCCGTGGCCGTGGCCATGATCACGCCGTCGCAGCCGAACGAGAGCAGCGGACGGCCGTCCACGCCGATCGCGACCTCGAGCATACGGTCACGCGTGGCCTTCTCGACGGTCGCCTCGTTCAGCGCCCAGCCGACCACCGGCTCCGCCGTGCCGGGCAGGTGCACCGTGACCTCGACGGTCGCACGCTCCTCCACCTCGTACTCGCGGGCCGCGAGCCGCTGGACGGCGGCGCGCAGGTCCTCCCGCTCCGACTCGGCGAGGAAGCCCACGTGTCCAAGGTTCACGCCCAGCAAGGGCACGTCGGTGCCCCGGGTCAGCTCAGCCGCACGCAGGATGGTGCCGTCACCCCCGAGCACCATCACCGCCTCGGACCGGTGCACACCCTCACGGACACGGTTCGCGGCCATGTGGTCGCCGAACTCCTCCGCGAGCGCATCGTCGTGCAGCGTCGCCTCGAAGCCCGCCGCCTTCAGCTCACGCAAGGCCTCCGCCAGCGCAGCGACCGCCCGAGGGCGTCCGCCATGGGTCACGATCAGGACGCGCCTGGTCACGGCTGCTGCTCCTTCTGCTCGTCCGTCTGCTGGTCGTGGTGCTGCCGCTCCCGGACGACGACGACCGGCGGCACGGGCGGGCCGGCTACCGCACCCGGCTCGCTCGGCGCCCCCGCCGCGGGGTCCCAGGCGACAGCATGTGCCACGGCCTCGTCGATCGCGCCGACGGTCCCGGTGGGCCCCGTCGGCACGAGCCAGAGGAAGAACTCACGGTTGCCGTTCGGGCCCGGCAACGAGCTCGGCACTACCGCACGGACCCGCAGGCCCGCCTCCTCGGCGGCACGGGCGACCGACTCCACCGCGTCACGATGCAGAGCGGGGTCGCGCACGACCCCGCCCGAGCCGAGCCGCTCCCGGCCTACCTCGAACTGCGGCTTGACGAGCAGCAGCGCGTGCGTGTCCTGGCCCGCGACCCGGGCCACGGCGGGCAGGACCTTCCGCAACGAGATGAAGGAGAGGTCCGCGACGACGACGTCCGGTACCTGCTCGAGGTCTTCCGGCGTCAGGTCGCGCGCGTTGAACCCCTCCACGACCGTGACGCGCGAATCTTCCCGCAGCTGCGGCACGATCTGGTCGTGGCCGACGTCGATGGCGAGGACGTGTCCCGCGCCACGCCGCAGGAGCACGTCGGTGAAGCCCCCGGTCGACGCGCCGAGGTCGACGCACCAGGCGCCGCTGACCACCAAGCCTGCCCCGAGGGCGTCCAGCGCGTCGAGCGCCCCGGCGAGCTTGAGCCCCGCACGGGAGGCGTACTCGTACTCCGTGTACTCCCCGCCCGACACCTCGATCGTCTCGCCGGCAGCGACCAGCGCCGACGGCTTGGCGACCGCACGGCCACCTGCCACCACCCGCCCGGCGGCTATCAGCTCGGCCGCGTGCTTGCGCGACCGCGCCAGGCCACGCCGCACCAGCTCGGCGTCAACACGGCCCTGACCCGCATTTGTCGTCGTGGTCACAGGGCGGCGTCACCACTCAGGTGGGCCCGCAACGCGTCGTGCACTGCCTCGAACCGGGCGACGTGCTCCGCCGGCGGCAGGTCGTCGAGCCCGTCGAGCGCGTCGAGCGCACTCCGGACACCCGCGTCGGGATCCGCCGGGCCGCCCGAAGGTTCCTCTGTCTCGTAGAACTGGTCCATCCTGCGTCAACGCTCCACTGTGCTCGTCCGTGCCTGTCGGCTGCCTGTCGCGCCATGCCCCGGGCCGTCTGCCTGCTGCCACACACGGTACCTGCCGCCTCCGACAGAACCCTGGAGGAATCGGCCGGGTACTGTCGCAGACCGTCAGAAGGCCCACCTCTGCCTGGTGTGTTGCTCCGCGTAGACGTTGTCTACGCGGAGCAACACACCTCGAATTCGTACTGTCACCCCCGAAGGGGTCCGTCCGCGGCCTCGACTCAGGCGACGAGCTCAGGGACCGTCGCAGGATCCACGGTCTCTCCCGCGTCGACGGCAGACCACGCCGCGGCGCATGCGGCGCGCACCAGGTCGATACCGGCGCCGTCGAGCCGAAGCCCGCCGTCGGACACCTGGGCGGCCGCCGCGCCGCTGACGTACCAGCCGTCCGTGAGGGCCGGCGCCGGGTGCGGTTCGAGCAGCGCACGCAGGTCGGCCCCCAGGAACGACGGGCGCTCACCCGGGACGGCGAGCACCGCGTCGCGCGCCGTCGAGACGCCCGTCAGGACGTGCAGCCCCGGGTACCCGCCACCACGCGCACCCCCCAGGTCGGTGTCGAGCCGGTCCCCGATCACCAGCGGCCGGCTCGCCTCGGCCCGCTCGACCGCGAGCCGGTACATGGTCGGCGAGGGCTTGCCGGCACTGTCCGGCGTCACACCCGTCGCCGACACCACCGCACCCACCAGGGCGCCGTTCCCCGGCGCGAAACCACGCGCCGTCGGGAGCGACAGGTCCAGATTGCTCGCCACGTGCCACGCACCGGCACCCACCGCATAGGCGGCCTCGGCAAGCTCCGCCCAGCCCAGCTCCGGCGCGTAACCCTGCGCGACGGCGTCCGGCTTGTCATCCGCCGACCCCACCACCGTGAAGCCCGCCGACCGCACCGCCGTCACCAGGCCCTTCCCGCCCACAACCAGTACCTTCGCGCCCGGGTCGAGCCTGGTCGTGAGCAGCGCGGCACACGCCTGCGCCGCCGTCATCACCTCGTCCGGATCCGTCGGGATGTCCAGACCCGTGAGCTGGCCGGCGACATCCTCCGGCTCGCGCGACGCGTTGTTCGTCACGAACAGCAGGCGCATCCCGCCAGAGCGCGCGGCGGCGAGACTCGCCGCCGCGTGCTCGATCGGCAGGTGCCCCTTGTACGCCACGCCGTCCAGGTCGACGAGCGCAAGGTCGTACGCAGCGGCGAGCGGGGTAGCGCTCGCCAGCAGGCCGGCGCTCGCGGTCACGCCTTCTCCTGCCCGACGTCGGACCGGTCGCCCTCGGCGGCCGGCTCACCCTCGGCGGCCGGCTCACCCTCGGCGGCCGGCTCACCCTCGGCGGCCGGCTCACCCTCGGTGTTGCTCACCTCGGGTGCGGGAGCCGCGTCGTCGGTGTCCGGGAGGTCGCCCGTCGGGTCGCCGGCCTCTTCGGCCTGCTCCTCCGCGGACTCCTCGTCCGACTCAGGATCGCTCGGCTCGTCGACGGCGTCCGCCTCGGGCTCGTCCTGATCCTCTTCGGGCTTCTCGTCGGACTCTTCTTCGTCTTCGTCTTCGTCCTCGTCCGCTTCGGGCTCGTCGGCCGAGTCGGCCGAGTCGGCAGAATCCGCCGAGTCAGCAGAATCCGCTGAGTCAGCCGAGTCGCCTGAGCCAGCCGAATCCGGGGAGTCCGCCGAGTCCGCGGACTCGTCGTCCGAATCCTCGTCCTCGTCGTCCGAGTCGTCCTCGTCGTCCGAGTCCTCAGGCTCGTCGCCCTCGTCGTCCGACGTGTCCTTCGCGAACTCCTCCGGATGCTCGGCCGCGTACTCCTCCTCGGCGAGCGCCGCGTCCTCCTCGACGTCGAACACCGTGATGTCCTCGTCGAACGCCTCGGCGCCGATGGCACGCTCGAGCGCCTTGCTGTCCACGGTCTTCAGCAGCGCTACGGCTTCGTCGACACGGCCGGCCGCCTCGAGCGCCAGGGCGCGCGCCTGCACGACCCGGAGCCCCGAGTCGCCCTTGGCGTCCTCCGGGGCGATCTTGTCGAGCACCGCCAGCGCGGCATCGTGCTCGCCCAGGTCCGAACGTGCGCCGCTCGCGACGATCGCAAGCTCCACGCGACCCATCGCGTCGAGCGAGGCGGCCTCCTCCGACGCGGCCAGGGCGAGGGCACGCTCCGGACGGCCGAGCCCGCGTTCGGCGTCGGCCATGATCGGCAGGTGCTCCGACGAACCGTTCAGCCGGCGGACGGTGCGCAGCTCGCGCAGCGCCTCCGCGTACCGGTTGGTGTGGTACGCCGCCAGGCCTGCGGCCTCGCGCACGATGTCGATCCGGCCGGCACCACGCAGCGCCGCCTGGGCGTGCTCGTAGGCGCGCTCGGGATCTATGTCGATCATCCTTCCGGCCATCAGCAGGTGCAGACCGACGTACTCGGCGTGGTCCTTGCTCAGCCCGCGCAGGCGCGAACGCACTTCGCGGTCGAGCTGGCTGAACTCGACGCCCTCGGCGATCTCCGGCTCCGGAGGCCGCGGGACTCGCTCCTCGCGCTCGTCCCGGACGGCCGTGCGCGGACGGTCGTCGCGGTCGTTGGACGGACGGTGCGGCCGGTCGGTGCCACGGTCGTCACGTCGCGCGGGACGGTCGCCGTCCTTCGCGCGGAACGGGCGAGCGGCCCGGTCGTCGCGACCACGGCTGTCGCGGGCTCCCCTGTCGTCGCGGTCGCCGAACGAGCGACGCGGACGGTCGTCGTCCCTGCGGGCCGGACGGTCGGTGCCCCGGTCGTCGCGACGGACCGGACGGTCGCTGTCGGTGCGGCGGGGTCGGTCGTCGCGGGGACGGTCGTCACGGCGCGGGCGGTCGTCCTCCCGGCGGGCGGGACGGCTTGCGCCACGGTCCTCGAAGCTGCGGCGCGGACGCTCGTCACGGTCCCCGAACGAAGGACGGGCCGGACGATCGTTGTCGCGACGGACCGGACGGTCCGTGCCACGGTCGTCACGGCGGGGACGGTCGGTACCCCGATCCTCGAACGAGCGACGCGGACGGTCGTCGTCCCGGCGGGCCGGGCGCTCGTCGTCCCGACGCACGGGACGGCTGGTCCCACGGTCCTCGAAGCTGCGGCGCGGACGCTCGTCACGGTCCCCGAACGAAGGACGGGCCGGACGATCGTTGTCGCGACGGACCGGACGGTCCGTCCCACGGTCGTCGCGACGAGCCGGACGGTCACTGCCCCGGTCCTCGAACGAACGGCGCGGACGGTCGTCGTCCCGACGTGCCGGACGCTCGTCGTCCCGACGCACAGGACGGCTGCCGCCGCGGTCCTCGAAGCTGCGGCGCGGGCGCTCGTCACGGTCCCCGAAGGAGCGGCGCGGCGCGTCGTCCCGGCGCGCGGGACGGTCGTCGTCCCGGCGCAGCGGGCGGTCGTGCTCGCGACGCACGGGCCGCTCACCGTCGCGGCGTACCGGACGGTCTCCACCACGGTTGTCACCACGGTTGTCACCACGGCTGTCCCGGTCCTCGAAGGACCGGCGCGGACGGTCGCCGTCGTTCCCACGGTACGGGGGGCGCTCGGTGCGGGCACCGCGATCGTCGCGGGCTCCGCGGTCGCTGCCGCCACCCCGGTTGTCCCGGTCACCGTAGGAACGGCGGGGACGGTCGTCATCGGTGCGCCGAGGCGCGCGGTCGCCGGCCCCCCGGTCGTCCTGCCGGGGACGGTCGGTGCCGCGGTCGTCGCGGCGGGGACGGTCGGTACCCCGGTCCTCGTACGGTCGGCGCGGGCGGTCGGCGCCGCGGTCGTCGCGCCGAGGGGCGTCACTGCCACGAGGGCCGTCGAACCGGCGGCCCCGGTCACCGCCGCGCTCTCCGCCGCGGTCGTCACGACGCGGCCCCCGGCCTTCGTTGCGACTGCCGCCTGTGCGCTCGCCACGGCGGTCGCCCTCGCGGTCGTTCCCCTGGTCACGGGGCGTTTCGTTCACGGTGTTCCCTTCGATGACAGATGCTCGCTCATTCTCCCATGCGAGCGGCCGTCTCCCGGGGTCGAACTGCTGTGACGTGCGCGGCCGACGTCGTCCGATGTGCGCTCACACCCGCGCCGGGACCACCTCCGGGTTGTACGCGTCGGTCTTCCGCAGCATCCATGTCGCCGCAAGGACAAGAGCCGCGACCACCACGAGCAGCACGACGGTGCCCGCGTTGAACCCGAACCCGAAGATCCACAGGTATCCGATGCCACCTGTCGCGAGGCAGTAGTAGGTCATCGGCAGGATCGTCTTGCGGATCAGGTCGCCCTCGCGCCCGAGCAGTCCGACCGTCGCCGCCGCGGCGACCACGTTGTGCACCGCCACCATGTTGCCGGCAGCGCCGCCGACCGCCTGCAGCGCGGCCACCGTCTCGGGCGACGCCGCACCGATGCCGATCCCGGTGTTGAACTGGAAGAGCGCGAACATCATGTTGGACACGGTGTTCGATCCGGCGACGAACGCGCCGAGCGCGCCGATGAACGGCGAGACGATCGGCCAGCCCTGACCAGCGAGGTCGGCGGCGGCCTGGGCGAGCGTGATGGGCATCGAGTCAAGGCCCGCGGCGTTGAAGTCCGGTCCGGAGTTGATGAAGATCCGCACGAGCGGCACCGCGCACAGGAGCGCGAACGCCGCACCGCCGAGCTGCCCGCCTGCGACCTTCCACGACGCCTTGATCTGCTCGCCCTTCATACCGTGCAGCACGTAGGTGATGAGGCAGGCGAGCAGGAAGATCGCACCCGGCGAGTACAGCAGATCCATGTTCTGGCTGATCCCGGTACCGAAGATGTTCGGCACCTCCACTATTGCCGACCCGGTCAGGAACTCCTTGATCGCCGGGACGTTCCGGGTGACCAGCAGCAGCGCCGCCACGATCACGTACGGCGACCAGGCCCGGGCCATCGACATGTTGCGGGTGAGCGCTGCGGCTTCCTTCGTGGGGTCCACCGTGCCCATCCAGCGGTCGCTCCAGCGCTCGCGCGGCGGGAAGTCCCACACGTCCTTTGGCATGAGGAAGCCCTTCGAGGACGTGAACATCACGAGCACCAGTCCGAGGAATCCGCCGAGCATCGAGGGGAACTCCGGCCCGAGCACGTACGCCACGGTCACGTACGGCACGATCATCGCGAGCGCCGCGTAGATCGCGAACGGCGCCACGGCCAGCCCCGAGCGGAACGACCGCTTCTCGCCGTAGAACCCGCACATCAGGGTGACCAGGATGAGCGGCACCAGGATGCCCACTATCGCGTGGATGGTCGCCACCTGGGTAGCGGTGTGCGCGATGAAGCCGAGCTGGTCCAGCCCCAGCGCGTCCGCCCGCGCCTGCACCTCCGGCGCCAGCGCGCCGGAGGTGTCCGCCAGCCCCGTCCCCAGTCCGGTCAGCATCGGTGTGCCGACTGCGCCGAAGCTCACCGGGGTGGACTGGATGATGAGCCCGGCCATGACGGCGGCCGCGGCCGGGAAACCCAGGGCCAGCAGCAGCGGGGCGACGACGGCGGCGGGCGTGCCGAACCCGGCGGCGCCCTCGATGAACGACCCGAACAGCCAGGCGATGATGATCACCTGGACCCGCCGGTCGGGGCTGATCGTGGTGAAGCCCGCGCGGATCGTCTGCAGCGCGCCGCTCTTGGTCAGGGTCTCCAGCATCAGCAGCGCGCCGAAGATGATCCAGAGCAGCCCGATGGCGATCAGCAGCCCCTGCACGATGGACGCGCTGACCGCGACCAGCGACATCTTCCACGCGAACAGGGCGACGACCACCACCACCGCGAGGCCGACGGGCATCGCCGTCCGTGCGGGCCAGCGGAAGCCGAGCAGCAGGGTCCCTACGACGAGGATCGGCAGGAGGGCGAGCAGGGCGAGGACGCCGAGGTTGTCCATGGTGACTCCAGTCCGGCTGCGCTGCCGGGTAGGTTGCGCTGGAAATTTCGCATGTCGGAACTGTCACTCCACTTCACGGCAAAAAGTAACAGTCGCCCCGGGCAAATGGGAGTACCCGAACCACCAGGGACCTGCCCAACGATTCCATCGTGGCGACCGTTCTACCGGGTAAGGCCTCTGAGGCTGGCCATCAACAAGACGAAAGTAGTTGATCGGATCATGAGACTCACCCGAAGATCGGCCGCCGCCTGGGCGGCCGTGACCTGTGCCGCAGGCATGGTCGCGGCCGGCGGGGTCACCCTGCCTGCGGCGACCGCCATGAGCGGCCCGGGTCCCTTCGTCGTCGAACCGGTACCCACCGGGGTCCTTGCCTCGGCCAAGGCGCTCGCCGACGCGGGTCTGGGCACCGCGGTCGACGCCCACCTGGCCGGCGAGAACCTGTTCGTCGAGGTCAGCACGGCCTCTGGCCGCCGCGTCTACTGGCGGCCCGTCGACGGCACGAACGCCACCTGGTCCAACACGTGGGGCGGCCGCACCCTGACCGGCGACCTGCTCGCGTCGGAGCACGACGTGCTGCTGCTCGACGTCGGCAGCACCGACGTGCTCGCCTGGTCGCGCGACGGCGGCGGCAGCCGCACCGTGCCGGAGGGCACCGTGCTCGGCCGCGGCGCGCAGCGTGTGGCCTACGGGAGCGGCGCCGCCGCCGTCACGCAGGGGGTGACCGGAGGCGAACGGGTAGCGGTCCAGCCCGCGAACCAGTCGGTCTGGTACTTCCCCAGCATCGCGGACGGGTTCGCCATCACCGGCGACGCGCTGTACGCGGTCGACGAGATCCTGACCAAGACGGTAGAACGCTGGCACGGCCCGACCGGCGAGGTCACCAGGGGTACCGGAGGCGACCCGTGCGGCTCGGTCCCGGGAGCCTCCGGCCTGCACGTCGAGGACGCGCGCGGCCGCTTCGCGCTCGCCACGTGCACGGGCGGCGTCGTCGGCCTCACCGCGGACAGCGCCGGTGTGTACGACGACGTCACGCTCGCCGTCGGCATGAAGCGCACCAGCACGCCACCGCAGCTGGGCGATGGTTTCGTGCTCGGCGTCTCCACCACCACGGGTGACCTCCTCGCCGCACCCTCCCTCGGCGGTTCGCCGGGGAAGCTCGGGAAGGCAACGGCTTTCGACCTGGACGACACCGGTACCCGCGTCGTGCTCGTGGACGGCGCCGGTGACGTGCGCATCGCACGCGACCTGCGGGCGTGGTCGTCCGACCCGGCGACGGAGATCGTGGACCACGCGGCACCCGTGTCAACGGGGGTAACGCCCATCAGCAGGCCTCCGGCCGTTCCCGACACCGCGGCCTTCCAGGCCGCCGTCGGGGGCAGCGACCGCGCCACGCCGCCGTTCCGGCCGTCGGGCAAGGCGTTGCACGAGGCGCGGTACCGGATCCGGCTGGCGGGCGAGACGCAGTTCAGCGCCTGGAAGCCGGTCCCGCCCGGCAGCACGCCGAACTATCCGGCGCCGTCCCGCATCTGCTGGACGGGCCGCATCACTGACAACGCCGGCAACGTGAGCCCGTGGAACACGAACCAGACCTGTGAGGACACGGTAGGTACCACCAACCAGGTGGCATCCGTGCCGCTGCCTCCGGCCGTCAAGGCGGATGCCGACGGCAAGACGACCGTCCGGTACCAGTACGGCGGCGTGAACGGCGAGTACCTGGCCGGCTCCGAGGTGCGCTACCGCTGGTTCGTCCCGGGGCAGACGCCGCCCAGCTGGACCGTCCAGGACTCCGGGAGCGGCACCGAGGTGGGCTTCCGCCTGCAGAACGTCCCGACCGGCTACCAGGTCTGCTTCCAGGCCCGCGGTTACGACGCCGACGCGTCGGTGTCGAAGTGGATGGCCAGGCAGTGCACCTTCGTGGACCCGAACCTGCCCTAGCCGAGCAGCTCGTCCGGCCCGGCACCGCGTAGCGAAGCGTCCAGCACGAGCACCATGTGCGCCGTGGGCATCTCGCGACCCTGCCGGGTGAGGGCATCGGTGATCTGGAGCAGGCAGCCAGGGTTGGACGTCACCAGGAGCTGGGCACCGGTCGCCGCGACGTTCGCGGCCTTCCGGTCGCCCAGCTCCCGCGCGGGCTCCGGGTTCGTCAGGTTGTAGATGCCCGCCGACCCGCAGCACATGTCGCCCTCGGCGATCTCCTTGACCACCAGTCCGGGGACCGTCGAGAGCACCGCGCGCGGCTGCGCCTTGACGCCCTGGGCATGCCGCAGGTGGCAGGCGTCGTGGTACGCCACGGTCATCGGCAACGGGTGCCGCGGCGCCACGGGCTCCAGCTCCGCCAGCACCTCAGAGATGTCGCGGGTCTTCGCGGCGAACTCCGCCGCCCGCTCCGCGTACTGAGGGTCGTCCGCCAGCAGGTGCGCGTAGTCCTTCATGGTGGAGCCGCACCCTGCCGAGTTCGCCACTATCCGTTCAACGCCCGCTGCCGAGAACGTGTCGATGAGCGCCCGCGCGTAGCCGAGCCCCTCCGCCTCACGGCCGGCGTGCACCGACAGCGCGCCGCAGCACCCCTGGTCCGACGGCACGACGACCTCGCACCCCTCCGCCGCCAGCACCCGCGCCGTCGCGGCGTTCACCCCCGGGTAGAACTCACGCTGCACGCAGCCCAGCAGCATCCCGACGGTCATCCGCTTCGTGCCGACGGCGGGCACCAGCGCGGGCACCGGGACCCGCGGACCGACGGGCGGCGCGATGGCCTCCATGGTCGCCAGGGTCGGGGAGACGCGCGCGAGCACCGGTCGCACCAGCCGCGACAGCCCGCTGCGCTGGTAGAGCGCCAGCAGCGGCCGGATCAGCCGCAGCCGCTCCGGCCGCGGGAACAGCGCGAAGATCGCCGACCGCAGCAGCCGCTGCCCCCGCGTCCGGTGCTCGGCGCCGCGGCGCTCGACCTGCTGCCGGGTCGCCTCGACCAGCTTGTCGTACTGCACGCCCGACGGACACGCGGTCACGCAAGCCATGCAGCCGAGGCAGGCGTCGACGTGCTGCACCAGCGACGACGACATCGGCTCGCCCTCGAGCCCCTCCTTCATCAGGTAGATCCGGCCGCGCGGCGAGTCCATCTCCTCGCCCCACAGCGAGTACGTCGGACAGGCCGGCAGGCAGAACCCGCAGTGCACGCAGTCGTCCACCAGCTCGCGGGCCGGTGGATGATGCTCGTCGAAGGCCCCCGCCTGGCCGAACGAGCCGAGCAGGTCCGGCTTCGCCTCTGTCATCAGATGCCTCCCACGAATCGGCCTGGCGCGAGGTTGCGCCCCGGATCGAGCTGCTGCTTGATCGCGCGCATGAGGTCGAGCCCACCCACCGGCCCCCACGCGTCAAGCTCCGCGCGCACCTCGCGCGATGCCCGCAGCACCGTGACGGTCCCGTCGCGCGGTTCGGTCGCGGCACCCCGCAGGTGCCCGACGGCGGACGCGGTCGCCCCGGGCGTCCCCGTTACCACCGCGTGCAGCACCCCGCCGGCACTCCCCCGCAACGCCACGCCGACGCCGTACCGCTGCTCGGCGTCCCGGGCCGCCGCCAGCAGCGCGGCCACGCCGACAAGGGTCGCGGTCGCCTTGGCATAGGTGGTCTCTCTGCTGGTCGAGCCTGTCGGGACTCCCGGCAAGGCCGCCCACCACCCGGGCGCCTCTGCCTGCACCCGCCCACCCAACAGCTCGGCGACAGCCGCGGCCCGCTGCCCCACCGCGCTCCCCGTGCCCTCGACCAGTACCGCTACCTCGCCGACGTCGCTCCCCGCCGGACGGTCGATCTCCACCGCGGCAGGCGCGAGCTGCGACGCGACGACCTCCCGGGCCCGCGCGGCGACGTTCGCCAGCGGGCCGGTGGCCACCGCATACGCCCGGTCGGGTCGGGCCGGGTGCAGCCGGAACGCGGCCCGCACCACGACACCGAGCGTGCCGTACGCGCCGGTCAGCAGCTTGGCCAGGTCGTACCCGGCGACGTTCTTGACGACCTTGCCGCCCGACGACGCGATGGTGCCGTCGGCGAGCACGACGGTGGCCCCGAGCACCAGGTCGCGGATCCCGCCGCGCTGCAGGCGGCGCGGCCCGGACGCTCCGGTCGACAGCGCCCCGCCCACGGTGGAGCCCCCGGCGAGCCGTTCCGGCGGCAGGTCCACCACGAGCTCCTGCGCCGCGCTCCGGACCGTCTCCGACAGCTCCGCCACCGGCAGCCCCGCCTCGGCGACCACCACGAGGTCGCCCGCGCCGTGCTCCACCAGCCGGTCCAGACCCGTGGTGTCCAGGATCAGGTCCACCCGCTCGGGCGGCGCGCCCCAGTCCAGGGCGGTCGCGGCCCCGCGCGCGACCGTCACCAGGCCCTGGGCGGTCGCCTCGCGCAGCACGGCGCCCACGCCGTCGGCCGACGTCGGCCGGGCGACCGCGACCGCCGGCACGCCGTCCACGGCATCCCCCGGACCCGCCTCCTCGACCTGGCCACCATCCTGCTTCAGCGCGTCCTCGAGCCGCTGCAGGTCCGCCATCAAAAGACCTCCGCCACGCCGGACTCCGCGAGCGGGTGCGCACCCTGGCGCCGGCCTGGCTGGTCCCCGCACAGCCGCGGCGTGGGGAAGACCTTGCCGGGGTTGGCGATGCCGTCCGGGTCGAAGGCGCACCGCACGGCCTGCATGGTGTCGAGGTCGTCGGCGGTGAACATGCGCGGCATGTGACTCGCCTTGTCCGCGCCCACACCGTGCTCACCGGTGATGGAGCCGCCGTGCTCGAGGCACAGGTCGAGGATCCCGCCGGCCACGGCCTCGGCCCGCTCGACCGCGCCCTCCACCGAACCGTCGAACAGCACGAGGGGGTGCAGGTTCCCGTCGCCCGCGTGGAACACGTTCGCGACCCGCACGTCGGCCGCCTCGCAGAGAGCCGCGATCTGGCGCAGCACCAACGGCAGCGCGGTCCGCGGGATCACGCCGTCCTGGACTATGTAGTCCGGGCTGATCCGGCCCACCGCGGCGAACGCGGACTTGCGGCCCTTCCAGATCAGGGCCCGCTCGTCGTCGTCGGCCGCGACCCGCACCTCGAACGAACCCGCTTCCTCGCACAGGCGCACCACGTCGTCGAACTCCCCCGCCACGTCGGACGACGGCCCGTCCAGCTCGACCACGAGCACCGCGCCCGCGCCGGCCGGGTAGTTGCAGTGCACCGCCGCCTCGGCGGCCTCGATCGCGAGGGCGTCCATCATCTCGATGGCGGCGGGGATCACCCCTGCGGCGATGATCGCGGAGGTAGCGGCTCCGGCGTCGTCCATCGAGTGAAAGGCCGCCAGCAGGGTCCGCACCTCCTGCGGCAGCCGGGTCAGGCGCACAGTGGCCGAGGTGACGATGCCGAGCGTGCCCTCGCTCCCCACCAGCGCGCCGAGCAGGTCGTATCCGGGCGGGTCCGGCGCCTTGCCGCCGATCTCCACCTGTTCCCCGCCGGGGGTCACCAGGTCCAGGCCCGTGACGTGGTTCGTGGTGAAGCCGTACTTGAGGCAGTGCGCGCCGCCCGAGTTCTCGGCGATGTTCCCGCCGATCGAGCAGATGGACTGGCTGGAGGGGTCGGGCGCGAAGTAGTACCCGTCCGGGCTGGTCGCGGCCGTGAGCTGGAGATTGATCACCCCGGGGTCGACGACGGCGCGCTGGTTGTCGGCATCGACCTCCCGGACGGTCCGCATCTGCGACATCACCACGAGCACGCCCTCGGCATGCGGCAGTGCCCCGCCCGAGAGCCCCGTACCCGAACCTCGCGCGACGAACGGCACCGAGTGCCGCGCGCACGCTCGCACCGCGGTAGCGACGTCGTCGGGCCCCTGGGCCAGGACCACCACGCCCGGGATCACCCGGTAGACCGCGAGCCCGTCGCACTCGTACGTACGACGCCGCTGCCGATCCGTGATCACCCGCTCCTCGCCCAGCGCGTCAACAAGCTCGGCGATCACGACGTCAAGCCCCACGACAACGTTCTCGAACAAGCCAACCTCCAAGTTGCGGCCACTACTGCTCCGTTGAGTGCTGGGTATTTGCCCTCCGGAGGCGGTCCGAAGGACAAATATCCAGCACTCAACGGGTCGGTCAGGGCATTCGGGCGTATGCCGGGAGAGTCAGGAAGTCCGCGTAGTCGTCCGCCACCGCCACCTCGAGAAACGTCTGCTTCGCCTCCTCGTAGTCTGCCGCGTCGCCGGGCAGCTTGGCGATCTCTTCCTCGACGATCTGGTCGATCAGCTCGCGCGTGACCTGGTGACCGGTGTCGGCGAGCGTCACGTCGTTGTGCAGCCACTGCCACACCTGCGACCTGGAGATCTCCGCCGTGGCGGCGTCCTCCATCAGGTTGAAGATCGCGACGGCGCCCAGCCCGCCGAGCCACGCCTTGAGGTACTGGATCCCCACCGAGATGTTGCTCCGCAGCCCGGCCTCGGTGACATCCCCGGGCGTGCTTGCGACGTCGAGCAGCTGCGCCGCGGTGACGTGGACCTCCTCGCGGGTGCGGTCGATCTGGTTCGGCCTGTCGCCGAGCACCGAGGTGAACACCTCCGTGCAGAGGTCCACCATGCCGGGGTGCGCCACCCACGACCCGTCGAACCCGTCGTTCGCCTCGCGGGTCTTGTCGTCGCGAACCTTCGCGAACGCGGCCTCGTTGACCGCCTCGTCGCGGCTGGGGATGAACGCGGCCATGCCGCCGATCGCGTGCGCGCCGCGCGTATGGCAGGTCTTGACCAGCAGCTCGGTGTAGGCCCGCATGAACGGCACGGTCATGGTGACGGCGTTGCGGTCGGGCAGCATGAACTCCGTGCCGCGGGTCCGGAACGACTTGATGACCGAGAACATGAAGTCCCAGCGACCGGCGTTCAGGCCGGAGCTGTGCTGCCGGAGCTCGTAGAGGATCTCCTCCATCTCGAAGGCCGCGGGATACGTCTCGATGAGCACAGTGGCGCGGATGGTGCCCTGCGGGATGCCGAGGAAGTCCTGGGCCAGCACGAACGCGTCGTTCCAGAGCCGCGCCTCCAGGTGCGACTCCATCTTCGGGAGATAGAAGTACGGCCCCTGGCCCTTCTCGATCTGCCGAAGGCCGGCGGTCGCGAGGTACAGCGCGAAGTCCACCAGGCTGCCCGAGACCGGCCGGCCGTCCACCAGGATGTGCTTCTCCGGCAGGTGCCAGCCGCGCGGGCGCACGATGATCGTGGCCAGCTCCTCGTCGGGCTTCAGCGCGTAGTGCTTGCCGTTCTCGCCGGTGAAGTCGATGTTGCGGTTGATGGCGTCGAGCAGGTTGAGCTGGCCGCCGACGACTGCGCTCCACTGCGGTGTGTTGGCGTCCTCGTGGTCCGCGAGCCACGCCTTCGCGCCGGAGTTCAGGGCGTTGATGGTCATCTTGCGGTCCGTGGGGCCGGTGATCTCACACCTGCGGTCCTCGATCCCGGGCGCCGGCGGGGCGACACGCCACGTCCGGTCCTCGCGGATGTGCCGCGTCTCAGGGAGGAAGTCCAGCGTGCCGCCCGCCGCAAGGTCAGCGACCCGCCTCGCGCGGGCATCGAGCAGCTCGAGCCGCCGGTCGTCCAGCGCCCGGTGCAGGGCGGTGATCAGCTCCAGCGCGCGGGGTGTGAGCACCTCCTCCGCGCGGGGTGCGATGTCACCGGTGATCATGAGGCCGTCTGGAGTGTCCACGTGTCTTCCCTCGGTCGAGTGGTTGATGCCCCCACCGCTAATTCCACGATGCGGAAACCAAATACTTCCTAGTGAAAACACTAGGCGCCCGATCGCGAGCGGTCAACGCGTGCTCAACCGTCGGCGAGCTCCGCCCCTATTTCTCGCGCGACCTCGTGCAGCACCGGCACTGCTCGCTCGCCGAACTCGAACGACACCCGCGCCGCCGGGCCGGACACCGACAGCGCCGTAGGCACGGGCGCCCCGGGAACGACGACGGCGAAGCAGCGGACGCCGATCTCCTGCTCGCCGTCGTCGACGGCGTAGCCGCGCTCACGTGCCTCGGCCGCCGCAGCCAGGAGCGCGTCGATGTCGGTGAGGGTCCGGTCAGTAGCCGGGGCAAGGCCGGCACGCGCCACGATGTCGCGCACTGCCGAGTCGGGCAGCTCGCTCAGCAGCGCCTTACCGACGCCGGTGCTGTGCAGGTGCACACGTCGCCCCACCTCGGTGAACATGCGCATGGAGTGCGAGGACGCCGCCTGCGCCACGTACACGGCCATCTCCCCGTCGAGCATCGCCAGGTTTGCGGTCTCACCGAGCTCCCGAGCGACTCGCGCCAGATGACGCCGAGCACCCGCTCCGAGCTGGCGACCCGCCGACTCGCCGAGGCGGATCATCCGCGCACCGAGCGCATAGCGGCGCGAGGGAAGCCGGCGGGCATAACCGCGGGCCACGAGGGTGCGCATCAACCGGTGAATGGTCGGCAGGGGCAGTCCCGACTGCTCCGAGAGCTCGCTCAGGCCGGCATCACCGCCGACCTCCGCCAGAATCTCGAGCAGATCCAGCGCTCGCTCTACCGACTGCACGCCAGACTCTGCCACGTCACCCTCCCGATCGGAACGCCGGAGCTACCGGCTCACGGAAGCAGCATTCCATAACGCGGAACGGAGGGTTGGCCGTACGCCGGCCGGAGTCATTCTGGGTACGCAGGCTGTTCTGGGAATACAGGAAGGGGGTGGAGCCTGCACGAACCCTTGCGGGCTTGTGCTGGCTCCACCCCCTTGCTGGGAATGGTTGTCCGGCGGCGTCCTACTCTCCCACCCCGTCTCCAGGGCAGTACCATCGGCGCTGTAGGGCTGAGCTTCCGGGTTCGGAATGGGACCGGGCGTTTCCCCCACGCTAAGACCACCGTAACACTATCGAGAAGGACAAAACCCATACCCGCCACCCGAACCAACCCAGGTACAGGGGTGGTGTGGTGACGAAGGGTTTGGTGCCCGTGACTCGGGAACCGCATAGTGGACGCGAAACAAGAACTTTGAGCATTATTAGCCGTGTTGTTGTGTTGTGAAGTTATCGGCAGTTAGTACCGGTCAGCTCCGACAGTCTTTAGTCCTGTCTTCCACATCCGGCCTATCAACCCAGTGGTCTGCTGGGTGCCTCTCACACCACAAGGGTGTATGGAAACCTCATCTCGAAGCAGG
>NZ_JBFAAH010000046.1:0-23750 GCF_040639635.1 Promicromonospora sp. NPDC023805
CCCACTTCGTGGAGAGCTCCTCAGGCGGACGCCGGCAGCACGACTCGTCGGGGCAGCGCGAGGCAGTGCGGACCGTCGTCTCGCGGCCCTCGAACCACTTGACGTCCGCGAACGGCACGCCGACCGACACCGAGAACGCGCCGTCCGACGTGTTCTCGACGCGCGAGGTGCACCAGTAGGTGCCGGACGTCGTATCCGTGTACTGCGCGTACGGGTTGAACCGGTCCTCGACGTCGAACACGCGCCGCGCCGTCCACTGCTTGCACACGTGCTGGCCCTCGACGGCGCCCAGTGCGTCCGAGGGGAACCGCACGCCGTCGTTCTCGTACGCCTTGTGCAGGATCCCGGACTCGTGGACCTTCATGAAGTGCACGGGGATGCCGAGGTGCCTGGTCGCGAGGTTGGTGAACCGGTGCGCCGCGGTCTCGAACGACACCCCGAAGGCGTCGCGCAGGTCCTCGATGGCGATCGCGCGCTCGTCCTTCGCGTCACGGAGGAACTTCACGCCCGGCTTCTCCGGCACCATGAGAGCCGCCGCCAGGTAGTTCGCCTCGACGCGCTGGCGGAGGAACTCGCCGTAGTCGCCGGGTTCGGTGTGGTCCAGCACGTGCGACGCGAGCGCCTGCAGCAGCGCCGACCGGGTGTTGGATCGCCCGCGGAAACCCTTGGACGGCAGGTAGAGGCGCCGGTTCCGGGTGTCGATCACCGAACGTGTCGAGTGCGGCAGGTCGCTCACGTAGTGCAGCGTGAAGCCGAGGTGCGCGGCGATCTCGGCCGCCATGCGCTGCGGCAGCGGGCCCGACGTGTGGCCGACGTCGGCGAGCAGCTCCTTCGCGACCTGCTCCAGCTCGGGCAGGTAGTTGTCCTTGGCGCGCATGTCGTCGCGCAGCTCACCGTTGGCCCGGCGGGCCTCCTCCGGCGTGGCCGCACGCTCGGTGTGGAGCCGCTCGAGCTCGCGGTGCAGCGCCAGGATGGTCGTGAGCGCGTCGTGGGGCAGCGACTTGCCGATGCGCACGCCCTCGATGCCGAGCGACGCGAACAGCGGGCCGCGCTGCACCCGCTCCAGCTCGATCTCCAGCCCGTCCCGCTCCGACGGCGCCTCGGCCGAGAGCAGGTCGTCCACGCCGACGCCGAGCGCCCGGGCGATGGTCTGCAGCTGCGAGAACTTGGGCTCCCGCTTGCCGTTCTCCAGCGTGCTGACCTGGGACGGCGCCCGGTCGATCGCCGACGCGAGGTCGTCGAGCGTCATGCCCTTGCTGGTCCGCAGGTGCCGGATGCGCCGTCCGATGGTGAGGGCGTCCGGCTCCGCCTCGGCCGGACCGGCCGCCGGCGTCGCAGCCTGGCTGGGCACTCGGCCGAGGGCCTGACCGGGCACCCGGACGCGCGACTGGCCCGCCGCCCGTCCTACGCCGATCTGCGTAGGAAGCGAAGAAGTGACGTTTCGCGCGGTTCTGCGATTGCCGGGGGTAACTGCCATGACTGAGGGTGACATACAGACATGCTTCCGTTCAACAGAAGAACTGGGCTTCTTCTACGCGGATCTGCTTGAGAAGTGGGTTGCGCAGGGCACAAGGTCGTAACACGTCACCCGGCAGGCGAGGTGACGACGTTCCACGAGAAGGAGACCCGCCATGAGCGCACCCACCATCGATTCCCCGTCAGAGGCGACTGTGTCCGCGACGACCGCGTCGACTCCAGTGCGCACCGGCGACCAGGTGCAGACCGCTGCGGAGCTGCAGCAGTCCTGGGAGTCCGACCCTCGCTGGGCCGACATCGAGCGCACCTACACTCCCGAGGACGTCGTCGCGCTGCGCGGCTCGGTCGGCGAGGAGAACACCCTCGCCCGCCGCGGCGCCGAGCGTCTGTGGCGTCAGCTGCACGAGGAGGACTACATCAACGCCCTCGGGGCGCTGACCGGAAACCAGGCAGTGCAGCAGGTCAAGGCCGGCCTGCAGGCCATCTACCTGTCCGGCTGGCAGGTCGCGGGTGACGCGAACCTCTCGGGTCAGACCTACCCCGACCAGTCGCTGTACCCGGCCAACTCGGTGCCCGCGGTGGTCCGTCGCATCAACAACGCGCTCCTGCGCGCCGACCAGATCGACGTCTCGGAGAACGGCACGCCGACCCGTGACTGGCTCGCCCCGATCATCGCCGACGCCGAGGCCGGCTTCGGTGGCCCGCTGAACGCGTACGAGCTGATGAAGTCAATGATCACCTCTGGCGCGGCCGGCGTGCACTGGGAGGACCAGCTCGCCTCGGAGAAGAAGTGCGGCCACCTGGGTGGCAAGGTGCTCGTCCCGACGCAGCAGCACGTGCGGACGCTGAACGCGGCCCGCCTCGCGGCCGACGTCGCCGATGTGCCGTCCATCGTGATCGCCCGGACCGACGCCGAGGCGGCGACCCTGATCACGTCCGACGTCGACGAGCGCGACCTGCCGTTCATCACCGGCGAGCGCACCGCCGAGGGCTTCTACAAGGTGACCAACGGCATCGAGCCGTGCATCGCCCGCGCCAAGGCCTACGCGCCGTACTCCGACCTGATCTGGATGGAGACCGGCACGCCCGACCTCGAGCTCGCCCGCAAGTTCGCCGAGGCGGTGAAGGCCGACTTCCCCGACCAGATGCTGAGCTACAACTGCTCGCCGTCGTTCAACTGGAAGAAGCACCTGGACGACGACACGATCGCGAAGTTCCAGCGCGAGCTGGGCGCGATGGGCTTCAAGTTCCAGTTCATCACCCTGGCCGGCTTCCACGCCCTGAACTACTCGATGTTCGACCTGGCCCACGGTTACGCCCGTGAGCAGATGACCGCGTACGTCGAGCTGCAGGAGAAGGAGTTCGCCGCCGAGTCGCGTGGCTACACCGCCACCAAGCACCAGCGCGAGGTCGGCACCGGCTACTTCGACCGCGTGGCGACGGCGCTGAACCCCAACTCGTCCACCACGGCTCTGGCCGGTTCTACCGAGGCGGCGCAGTTCTGATGACCGCGACCATCGACACGCGCCCGCAGGGCGCCAACCCGTTCGACCCGGACGCCGGTCTCGCCGGGATCGGCACCCCGCCCGCCGCACGTGCGGGCTCCACTCCGACGTCGGCCGCACGCCCGGCCACCGCGCGCCCGTCATCCTCGCCGGCACCCAGGAGCTCCGCACCGAGCTCGCTGCCGAACGGCGGGGTGGGGGCCTCGCGAACCGGCTCGCGCCGGGGCGTCATCACCGTCACCGGTTCGGTCGGCCCGCGCTACGGCGAGATCCTGAGCGCTGACGCGCTCCAGTTCCTCGCTCTGCTCCACGACCGGTTCGACGCCGCCCGCGACGAGCTGATCGCGCAGCGCCAGCTGCGCCGTCAGGACATCGCGGACGGCGCGGACCCCGACTTCCGTGCCTCGACGCGTCCGGTGCGCGACGACCCGCACTGGCGGGTCGCCGGCTCGCGGAAGGCGCCCGGCCTGGAGGACCGCCGGGTCGAGATCACGGGTCCCACCGACCCGAAGATGACCATCAACGCGCTCAACTCCGGTGCCCGGTGCTGGCTGGCCGACGCCGAGGACGCGTCCAGCCCGACGTGGCCCAACGTGGTGGAGGGGCAGCTCGCGCTGCACGACGCCATCCGCGGCTCGCTGAGCTTCACCAACGAGGCCGGCAAGGAGTACACGCTCCGGTCGGCCGACATCGTCGACCTCCCGACCATCGTGTTCCGGCCGCGTGGCTGGCACCTCGACGAGGCCCACCTGCGCTACACGGACGCGAACGGCATCACGAGCAGCGCCCTGGGCAGCCTCGTGGACTTCGGGCTCTACTTCTTCCACAACGCCGCCGAGCTGATCGCTCGCGGCCGGGGTCCGTACTTCTACCTGCCCAAGCTGGAGGGGTACAAGGAGGCGCGGCTGTGGAACGAGGTGTTCGAGGTCGCGCAGGACGCGCTGGGCATCCCCCGCGGCACGATCCGCGCCACGGTGCTCATCGAGACGCTGCCCGCGGCGTTCGAGATGGAGGAGATCCTCTACGAGCTCCGTGACCACTGCGCGGGGCTCAACGCGGGGCGCTGGGACTACCTGTTCTCGATCATCAAGTGCTTCCGCACGCGCGGCGACTCGTACGTGCTGCCGGACCGCGCGCAGGTCACCATGACCGCACCGTTCATGCGCGCCTACACCGAGCTGCTCGTCGCCACGTGCCACAAGCGCGGGGCGCACGCCATCGGCGGGATGAGCGCGTTCATCCCGGACCGCCGCAACCCGGAGGTGACCCGGAAGGCGTTCCAGCAGGTCGCGGCGGACAAGAAGCGCGAGGCCGGTGACGGCTTCGACGGCACGTGGGTGGCCCACCCCGACCTGATCCCCGTGGCCGAGGCCGAGTTCGACGCCGTCCTCGGGGACGCGCCGAACCAGGTCTCGCGGCAGCGGCCGGACGTCACCGTGGGGCAGCACGAGCTCCTCGACATCGCCTCCGCGCGGCGTGCCGGGGCGACCGTGACCTCCGCCGGGGTGCGGTCGAACGTCTCGGTGGCCGTCCGCTACATCGACGCCTGGCTGCGCGGTACCGGAGCCGCGGCGCTCGACAACCTGATGGAGGACGCCGCCACCGCCGAGATCTCCCGGTCCCAGGTGTGGCAGTGGATCGCCTCGGGCACGGTGACCCACGACGACCAGCTCCCGATCACTCGGGAACGGGTCGAGACGATCCTGCTGGACGTCGTCGCTTCGCTCCCGCACGAGCGCGGCAACCGGCTCGACGACGCGGCGGCGATCTTCCGCCAGGTCGCCCTGCAGGACGACTTCCCGGCGTTCCTGACGAACCCCGCCTACCAGGGACATCTGGTGGACTCGCCGGCCGACCAGGTCTGAGGTGGTCCCCTTTGAGGTCTAGGTTTCTCCCCTCTGAACCGTTTCAGAGGGGAGAAACCTAGACCTCGAAGGGGAGGGATCCGTGTCAGCGGGAGGCAGGGACTCGACGTCCGGCCGACAGGCGGCCGACGCGTCGCGTTCACCCGCGGGCCTTCGGGCGGCGCAACCCTGTGGCGTTACCAGGAGCTGCCGCAGGAGGAACCATGCCCCACCCGTTCCGTGCCACTGATCTGCCCGCGTGGGCCGATCCGTCGGTCCGGGCCTCGTCCCTGGACCCGCAAGGAGCCTCCCGCCGCACGTTCCTGCGGCTCGGCATGGCCGGCGGGCTCGCGCTCGCCACCGGCGCGCACGCCGGAACCGCCGTCGCAGCGGACCGGCACGGGGATCCTCGGCTCGCCTGGCTCGTCGGCGACCACCACGTGCACTCCCGGTACAGCCACGACGCCAAGTACGACTTCGACCAGCTCGCCAGGAAGGGCGCGGAGCTCGGCCTGGACTGGATGGTCTTCACGGAGCACAGCAACCTCGGGCACCGCGACAAGGGAGCCGCCGCCCAGCACGAGGAGATCATGGCCGCGCGGGCCCGCAACCCGCGCCAGCTGATCTTCCAGGGCCTGGAGTGGTACATCCCGGCTGCCGAGCACGGCACCGTGTTCACCGCACCCGGCCGGCACGAGGTCGAGCTGCTGCGCGAGTTCGAGCGCCGGTGGGACGGCAAGCTCAACGGCTGGGCCGCGGACCTGCCCGAGAACGAGCAGCGCGCGGTGGACGCGCTGCGGTGGCTCGCCGCCCAGAAGGCGAACGGCTACGTCGACGACGTCCTCGTGCTGGCCAACCACCCGTCCCGGCTCGGCATCGACTCCCCGCACGAGATCCGGGCGTGGCGCGACGCCGCCCGCGGGATCTGCATCGGCTTGGAGGGCGCGCCCGGCGCCCAGGGCGACGCGGACCCGGCCTGGGTCGCGTACCGCGGCAGCACGCGGGCCCAGCGCGGCGAGTACAGCAACGCGCCGCGCCCGGACTCCTACCCCGGCTACCCGGTCGAGGCGTACCGCACCTTCGGCGGCTTCGACTGGATGACGGCGACCGTCGGCGGGCTGTGGGACGCGATGCTGGCGGAGGGCACCCTGTTCTCGATCACCTCCAACTCCGACAACCACCGCACCATCTGGGACACCTGGCGCGACGGCGACATGCCTCCCGGCGAGAGCTTCGACTCGCTGGGCTGGAAGCCGTCCCCCGTGGACGCCGGGACACCCCAGCCCGGCAGCGACTTCTGGCCCGGCGAGTTCAGCCGCACCCATGTGGGCGTGACCCGGCACGGCTACCTCGACGTCATGGACGGCATGCGCCGCGGCCGGGTCTGGGTGGATCACGGACACCTCGTCGACGGGCTCGACGTCCGCCTGGTGGGAGCACGGGGCCGCAGCAGCACCCTGGGCGGACGGCTCACCGTCGAGCGCGGGACCTCGGTGGAGCTCATGGTCAAGGTGCGCAGCGCACACCGCCCCAACCCGCACGGGGTGCTCCCCCGGCTCGCCCACCTGGACGTGATCCGGGGCGCCGTGACCGGACCGTCGACGGACCGCGACAGCTGGCGGGCACCCGACACGCGCGTGGTCGAGCAGATCGACACGAGCGGCCGGTCCGGCACCTATCACCTGCGCATCCCGCTCGGCCGCATCACGCAGTCCTGCTACGTCCGGCTGCGCGGCAGCGACGGGAACCGCCACGGTGCCGGATACCTCGGCGCGTCGGTCGACCCCGACGGCCCGCTGCCGCACGAGGACAACAACGGCGACCCGTGGGCGGACACCTGGCTCTACACCAACCCGATCCACATCGACGTGCGGTAACACCACACCGGAAAATCACCCGGCTTGCTCTCCGCGTCTTCCCCGCGCGGAAGTGCTCCTCTAAAGTCACCCGAGTCACGCTTTCTTCACATAAGGGCCACCGGAGTAGTAATCGGCGGCCACCCGAACGGGGAGCACGAATGAATCGCAGCAGGTACCTCGGAGCGCTCGCCGCGCTCGCGCTGGCAGCCGGGGGTGTTACCGCACAGGGCCTCGCCGCCCAGGGTGCGACGGTCGGGGGCGCGGGCGCCATCGACCCGATAGCGCCGGTCCACGAGATCCCGGCTTCCGTCGACACCACCCTGGTCAACGAGACCAAGGGCTCATGGTTCGTCGAGCTGGAGAGCGAGCCGGCGTCAGCGGGCACCGACAGCAAGACCCTCACGGCCGAGCGCCAGGAGTTCCGCGCGGCCGCGAAGGACGCCGACGTCGACTACTCCGTCCGGCGCACGTTCCACACCCTGTTCAACGGCTACTCCATCGACATGGACTCGGCCCAGCTCGGGCGCCTGCAGCGCACCGAGGGCGTCAAGGCGATCTACCCCATGACGCAGATCGAGATCCCGGAGACCGTCCCCGGCAACGAGCCGGACATGGCGACGGCGCTCGGCATGACGGGTGCGGACATCGCGCAGAACGAGCTCGGCCTGACCGGCGAGGGCGTGAAGGTCGCCGTCATGGACACGGGCGTCGACATCGACCACCCGGACCTGGGCGGCCCCGGCTTCCCGAACAGCCGCGTGGTGGCCGGCTACGACCTGGTCGGCGACGACTACAACGCCGGCTCCAGCGACGCCGACCGGCGGGTCCCGCACCCCGACGCTGTCCCGGACGACTGCCAGGGCCACGGCACCCACGTGGCGGGCATCGTCGGCGCGAACGCCGAGGGCCGGGCCGACGGGATCACTGGTGTGGCGCCCGGCGTGTCCTTCGGGGCCTACCGCGTGTTCGGCTGCGAGGGTTCCACCGACGCCGACATCATGATCGCGGCCATGGAGCGCGCACTGGCTGACGACATGGACGTCCTGAACATGTCGATCGGCTCCTCCTACTCCTGGCCGTCGTACCCGACGGCTACCGCGAGCAACCTGCTCGTCGACCGCGGCATGGTCGTCGTCGCCTCGATCGGTAACTCGGGCGCGTCGGGCCTGTACTCGGCGGGTGCGCCCGGCCTGGGCGAGAAGGTCATCGGCGTCGCGTCGTTCGACAACACGCACGTGACCGCACGCTCCGTCGTCGCGAACCCGTCGGGCACTGCAGTGCCCTACCTGGGGCTCGGCGACGTCGCCGACCCGCCCACCGAGGGCACCACGGACCCGCTGGTCGACGCCGGGACCGTCTGCCCCAGCGTCGGCATACCGCTGGAGGCCGACGTCGCGGGCAAGACCGCTCTCATCGCACGCGGTTCGTGCGCCTTCGAGGAGAAGTACGCGACGGCGCACGCCGCGGGTGCCACGGCAGTAGTGATCTACAACTCGAGCCCCGGCCTGTTCTCCGGCGGTGGCGTCGTGGACCGCGACATCCCGGGTATCGGCATCCCGCAGGCCGAGGGCAAGGCCCTCGTCGCCGAGCTCGCCGCCGGCACCGAGGTGACGCTCACCTGGTCCGCCGGCGAGGTGTCCACGCCCAGCCCGACCGGCGGCCTGATCAGCTCGTTCAGCTCGTACGGCCTGTCTCCCGACCTGGCCCTCAAGCCCGACATCGGCGCCCCCGGCGGCAACATCAACTCGACCCTGCCGCTGGAGCAGGGCGGCCACGGCGTCAACTCCGGCACGTCGATGGCGTCGCCGCACGTCGCAGGCGCCGTCGCCCTGCTGCTGGAGGCGCAGCCGCGCCTGCGCGCCTCGCAGGTCCGGAGCATGCTGCAGAACAGTGCCGACCCGGCCGCGTGGTCCGGGGCCCCGGCTGCCGGCTACCTCGACAACGCGCACCGGCAGGGTGCGGGCATGCTCGACATCCCCGGAGTCGTCCAGGCCGGCGCCAGCGTGCGGCCCGCGAAGCTCTCGCTCGGCGAGAGCACGAAGACCGGAACCATCACCAAGTCGGTGACAGTCCGCAACACGACCCGCAAGACGGTCACCTACACCGTGTCGCACGCCCCGGCACTCGCGACGTACGGCAACACCTTCGCGCCGTCGTTCGCCGACTCTTACGCGGACGTGTCGTTCAGCCGCGAGTCGGTGACGCTGCGGGCGGGCGCCTCCGAGGTGGTCCGCGTGACGGTCACCGCGCCCGAGGCGACGGATGCCGACCAGCTCATCTACGGCGGGTACGTGGTGGTCACGGCCGGCGACGGCACCGAGTACTCCGTGCCGTACGCCGGGTACGCGGGCGACTACCAGGCGATCGACCCGATCACGCCGGTCATGTCCGGCGGCGAGGTGGTTGCTGACCTGCCGTCGGTCGGGAGCATCACGACGTGCACCGAGTTCATCAACCTCGACTGCATAGACCCGCAGGGCGACTACGAGCTGAAGCCTGAAGGCGCCGCGTACTCGCTCGGCACCGTGAACGGCCTGCCCGACATCCCGTACACGCTCGTCCACTTCCAGCACCAGGTGGAGAAGCTGCAGGTCACGGTGCGCGACGCCGAGACCGGCCGCCCGGTGGACCGCCGCGGCGCGTTCGCCGTCGACGTGACGGGCGTGGAGCGGAACGAGACGGCCGGCGGGCTCACCGCCTACGCGTGGGACGGCTCGTACACGACGCTCCGCGGGGTCACGAAGAACGTGCCCGACGGTGACTACGTGCTCTCCCTCAAGGCCCTGAAGGCCGACGGCGACACCTGGAACCCCAAGCACTGGGAGACCTGGACCTCGCCGACGATCACCATCGACCGGCCGTAGCGGTCAGGTGAGACCGAGGCCCTCGTTGCTCGCCCTGCGGCGGGCAACGAGGGCCTCGGCACGCACCGGGGTGATCTTTCTGCGATCTGTTGTTTTTCGTGCTTTTCGCCGGTTTTCAGCCAGTACCTTGCCCGCATGTCCGACGACGAGCGCGCGCGTCCCGCCGCTGAGCTGAATCCCACCCCCGAACCCGACCCGGCGCCCGCCGCGCCGGAGGGCGACCTGCCGGCCGGCGCCGAGCCCGCACCTGCGCCTGAGCCCCCACCTGTCTCTGCACCTGCGCCTGCGCCTGCACCGGCCTCTGAGCTGAAGCCGGAGCCCGCACCCACATCCGAACCCGCACCGCCGAAGGCGCCCAACAAGGCCGTGGCCTTCGTCAGGGCCAACGTCGCGGTGATCGTGCTCGCGGTGCTGCTCGTCGGCGCCGTCGTGTGGGGAGCGCTCGGTACGGTCTCGGCCGGCGACTGGGAGTCGCGCGCCACGTCGCTCTCGGCCGAGCTGACGAGCGCCGAGAAGAGCCTCGCCGACGCCGAGGCGACGATCGACGACCTGGAGACCGCCAAGTCGCGTGCCGAGAGCACCGCGACGGCCTGCATCGGCGCGATCGGCGACGCGGACGCGATGCTCGAGGTCTCCGCGAAGCTGGACGACAAGACAGTCACGTACATGGACGGGCTGAACGACTTCATGGCCGCCATCAACGCGCGCGACATCGCGGCGGTCGAGACGATCGGCGCGGAGATGGACAAGCTCACCGTGCAGATCGATGACCTGTCCAAGGAGATCGAGAAGCACATCGAGGCGTACGGCGACTCCGCCGAGGGCTGCCACGTCGACGACGCCCAGGACGTCTGACCCGAGCGCCTGAACGGTCCTCTCGGCTCCGGGCAGACGCCCGGAGCCGAGAGGGTCAGCCCTGGTCGAGGCCCAGCAGATCGTCCTCGGTCTCGCGGCGGACGAGCACCCGCGCTGCGCCGTCGGACACCGCGACGACCGGCGGGCGCGGCAGCATGTTGTAGTTCGACGCCATGGACCGCCCGTAGGCGCCGGTCGCGGCGACCGCGAGCAGGTCCCCGGCCCGCACGTCCGCGGGAAGCTGTACCTCGTGCACGACGATGTCACCCGACTCGCAGTGCTTGCCCACCACGCGCGCCAGCACCTTCTCCGCGGCGGACGACCGGCCGACGATCTCCGCGTGGTACGCCGCCCCGTACAGGGCCGGGCGGATGTTGTCGCTCATGCCGCCGTCGATGGACACGTAGGTGCGCGTGAAGTCGGCGCCGTCGTCGTCCGACACGGTGACCGGCTTGACCGTGCCGACCGTGTAGAGCGTGAGGCCCGCCGGGCCGACGATCGCCCTGCCGGGTTCGATCGAGAACCGGGGCAGGTCCGTGCCGAGCTCCTTGCACACCCCGGTCACCGACCGTGCGATGTCCTTCGCCACGCGCTCCGGGTCGAGCGCGACCTCACCCGGCAGGTAGGCGATGCCGTAGCCGCCGCCGAGGTCGATCTCGTCGACGAGCAGGCCGGACCGCTCCGCCAGCTCGGCCCGCAACCGCAGCACCACGCGTGCCGCGGCCTCGAAGCCGTCGGGGTCGAGGATCTGGGAGCCGATGTGCGAGTGGATGCCCAGCAGCTTCAGCTCGGGATGCTTCAGCACCGCGAGCAGCGCGGCCATCGCCGGGCTCGTCGCCCCGGACCCCGCGTTGACCGACAGCCCGAACTTCTGGTCCTCGTGCGCCGTCGCGATGTACTCGTGGCCACCTGCGTGCACACCGGTGGTCACCCGGACCATCACGGGTGCCACGACCCCGCGCTCGCGGGCGAGGCGAGCGACCCGCTCGATCTCGACCAGCGAGTCCACGATGATGCGGCCCACGCCGGCGTCGAGCGCCCGCAGGATCTCGGTGTCTGACTTGTTGTTGCCGTGCAGGCCGATCTCGGCGCCAGGGATCTCGGCCCGGAGCGCGATGGCCAGCTCGCCGCCGGACGCCGTGTCGACCCGCAGGCCCTCCTCGCGCGCCCAGCGCGCGACGGCCACGGTGAGCAGCGCCTTGCCCGCGTAGTACACGTCCACGCCCGTGCCGACGGCGCCGAACGCCGCCTCGAACGCGGTGCGGTACGCGCGGGCCCGCATGCGGAAGTCGGCCTCGTCCAGCACGTAGGCGGGCGTGCCGTGCTGAGCGGCGAGCTCGCGCACGTCGACTCCGCCGACGGCTACCGCGCCGTCCGGCAGGCGGCCGACGCCGCTCGACCAGGGCGGGCCGCTCACGTCAGAGCCCATCACGTACCCGCCCATCACATCCGCTCCGGAGCGCTCACGCCCAGCAGGTTCAGGCCGTTGGCAAGGACCGTGCGGACCGCGTCGTTCAGCCACAGGCGCGCACGGTGCGCGTCCGTGACCTCCTCGTCCTGGTACGGCGTGACGCGCAGCTTGTCATCGTCGTTGTACCAGGCGTGGAAGTCACCGGCGAGCGCCTCGAGGTACCGGGCCACGCGGTGCGGCTCGCGCAGCTCGCCGGCCTGGGCCACGATCCGCGGGAACTCGGTGAGGCGCCCGATCAGCGCCGTCTCCGAGGCGTGCGACAGCTGCGCCGGGTCGAACCCGTCGGCGCGGCGCACGCCGCGCTCGACGGCCTTGATCCCGATCTGGACCGTGCGGCTGTGCGCGTACTGCACGTAGAACACGGGGTTGTCGTTGGACTGCTTGATCATGTCCTCGCCCTGCAGCTCCAGCGGCGAGTCCGCGGGGTAGCGGGCCAGGGAGTAGCGGACGGCGTCCTTGCCGATCCAGTCGACGAGGTCACGCAGCTCGATGATGTTGCCGGCGCGCTTGGACAGCTTGGCGCCGCCGACATTGACGAGCTGCCCGATGAGCACCTCGATGTTGGTCTCCGGGTTGTCCCCCGCGCAGGCGGCGATGGCCTTGAGGCGGTTGACGTACCCGTGGTGGTCGGCGCCGAGCAGGTAGATCTTGCCCGGGAACCCGCGGTCCTTCTTCGACAGGTAGTACGCGGCGTCGGCGGCGAAGTACGTGGGCTCGCCGTTCGCCCGGATCATCACGCGGTCCTTGTCGTCCGTGAAGTCCGTGGTGCGCAGCCAGACCGCGCCCTCCTTGTCGAACACGTGCCCCTGCTCGCGCAGGCGGGCCACCGCCTTCTCGACAGCGCCCGAGTCGTGCAGCTCGCGCTCGGAGAACCAGACGTCGAAGTGCACGCCGAAGCCCTCCAGCACCTCGCGGATCTCCGCCAGCTGGTGCTTGTAGCCGGCCTCGCGGGCGACGGCGATCGCATCGGAGTGCGGCAGCTCCGGCAGGTCGGGGTGGTCAGCGAGCACCTTGGCGGCGAGCTCCTTGACGTACTCGCCGCGGTAGCCGCCCTCGGGCACCTCGGTGTCCGTCGCCCGTGCCAGGACGGACTCGCCGAAGCGGTCCATCTGCGCGCCGGCGTCGTTGATGTAGTACTCGGCGGCCACCTCGGCGCCGGCGGCGCGGAGGATGCGCCCCAGCGAGTCGCCGAGCGCGGCCCAGCGGGTGTGGCCGATGTGCAGCGGGCCGGTCGGGTTGGCGCTGATGTACTCCAGGTTGATCACCTGGCCGGTCAGGGCCTCGCCCCGGCCGTACGCCGCGCCCGCCTCGACGATGGTGCGCGCGAGCTCGCCCGCCGCCCCGGCGTCGAGCGTGATGTTGAGGAAGCCCGGACCGGCGACGCCCACGGACTTGATGCCGGGCGTCGCGCCGAGGCGGGCGGCCAGGTCCTCGGCCAGCGCGCGCGGCGTCGTACCCGCCTTCTTCGCGAGCTGCAGGGCCACGTTCGTGGCCCAGTCCCCGTGCTCTCGCTGCCTGGGTCGCTCCACGTGGACGGACGCCGGGACGGCGTCGGCGGGCAGGGCGAGCGTGCCGTCGGCGACGGCCGCGGCGAGGGCAGCACTGAGTGCTTCGGAGAGCTGGGTAGGTGTCACTCGACGATTCTACGGGCGAGCGCCGACACGACGCCCACGCTTTCCACAGGCCGGGAACGCGATGCCCGACGTCGGTGGCGCGCCCCGTGCTCGGAGCGCGCCACCGCCGTCGGACACGGGTTCTCAGTCCGTGGTGATCTCCAGGCTGCCGAGGATCTGCCAGAACCGTTCCTCGAACTCGGGGCCCGCCCCGCCGTCGTAGCCCACCGTCAGGTGGCTGCCGTCGGCCAGGCGGATCTCGGCGTGAGCGTTGAACGCATTGGCTTCGACTTCCCCGTACTCCGTGTAGTCGCCCATCCTGACGACCGCCTGGTCCGCGCCCGGGATGTCGAGGCGATACCCGCCGATGGGGATCTCGTCGAAGCCGGTGACCCCGGGCTCCACCAGCCATGCGTCCACGCTCTCGCCCGGCCCGGCGTCCGACGGGTCCGACGGGGCGTTGAGCATGACCCCGCCGTCCTGCCCGGCGCCCGGGTCGGCCCAGTCCGGCGGCACCCGCAGGCTGAAGCCGGAGCCCTCCGCCACCACCCAGTCCCCCGGGATCTCCGGTGCGTCGTCGATGAAGGGCTGGGCGTCCGCCAGGTCCTGGTAGGAGGGCAGATCGTCCGCCTCGGCGGTGAACTCCAGGTTCCCGGCGACCGTGTTCACCATGCGTTCGCCGTCCTCGCCCTCCGGGACCTGCATGTTGATCGAGTAGGTACGGCCCCCCGCCTTGCGCACCTCGAGCCAGGCGGTGAGCGTCCCGCCGTCCGGAGTCAGCTCGGCGCCTGCCCGGTCGGCCCCCGGCGGTGGCTCGAAGACGTACATGTAGCTGTGATCCTCGTCCGAGTCGAACGTGGACGAGAGAGTGGTCACCTTCAGCCGGAACTCCCCCGCCGCGTCGTTCATCGACACGGCCGGCCAGCGGGCGTCCCGGGCAGCGGAGGTGTCGTCTTCCACCCAGTCCTCCGGCACGGCGAACTTCAGGCCCTGGTGCTCCTGGGTCTCCCACCCGGACGGAAGCTCCTCCACGACGTCGAGAACGGGCTGTTCGTCCTCGGGCATCGCCAGCGTGCTCTCGTCGAAGGACGGGTCGACCTTTACGGTGCCGACGAGCTGCTCGAACGTCCCCTCGGGGTCCGGCACATCGGCCAGGATGATCATGAGCCGGATCGTCCTGCCGGACTCCAGCTCGACGTCCAGCGCGCCCTCGAGGTCGCCGAGGGCGTCTTCCTCGGTCGTCCATGCGTACTCGGCTGACGCCGCGCCTGGCACTTCCGTCTCGACCGGCTGGCCGTACGTCTCGGGAAACGGGCTCTCGTCCGAGAGCGGCCAGGGCTGGACGATCACCGCGGAGTAGTCGCCGAACTCGTCGTCCTGCTCCGGTTCGACAGCCCAGCCGACGGCCATCTCCTCGTAGGGCTCAAAATCCTGCGGGATCGCCAGCGTCAGTCCGGCTTCGGACACTTCGGTCCAGTCGGCCGGCACGTCTCCGGACGCCCCCCGACCGGCCGGCAGAAGCTGCCTTCCGCCGGCGACGAAGGCGCCGACGGCCACGAGGGCCAGGACGGCGAGAACCACCACGCCCCCGAGCACACCGCGGCGTGCGCGCTTCCGGCGGACCACCTGCGCTTCCAGCGCAGCGTCGTCGGTGTCCTTCAGGGGGCCGACCTGGCCCGCGGCATCTTCACTCGCCATCCCTACCACCTCGTTCGTCGATGACCGCGCACATGTCCGTGCGCGGACAGGGTCGGGCTCTTCATGGATTCACGGCACACAGACGCAGGCAGCCTCAAGAAGGTTGCCTGTCAGGACACGTTCAGATCGGCCGCGTCCAGCGACTCGAGGATCTGCCACCACCGTTCCTCGGTCGCTCCTGAGCCCTCGTACCGGACCTCGAACGACTTGCGCCCGTCAGCCGTCAGCCAGAAGGTGGCGTGCCCCAGGAAGGTCGGCTCGCCGGTCTCGGTGCTCGTCCCGACGGTCACGACCCCGCGCTCGGTGCCGGGCGGCTCGTACCGGTATCCGGTCTCATCGAGGTCGAAGGGCTGCTCGTACGCCTCCAGATCCCAGAGGGAGATCGACAGGTCCTCCCAGGAGTCCGCGGAGTCGCTGTTCCAGATTCCCCACGTCCCTTCGTCGCTCTCGAGCTCCTGCGGCAGGCTCATCTCGAGGCCCTCGAAGGTGACCTGTTCCCAGTCCGACGGCGCGTCCCGCAGCAGCGGGTCCGCGGGATCCAGGTCGTCGTAGGCAATGGCTCCGTCCTTCGACGCCGCGGTCAGGCCGAGGCTGCCGAGGAGCGCCGCGAGGTCGTCGTCGAGATCCCCGGCACCGGGGCGACCGAAGAAGTTCACCATGTAGCCCCTGCCGCCGGCGCGACGCACCTCGATATAGGCCTGGTACTCGCCGTCGAACCGCTCGATCCGGACCTGCGCCACGTCCGAGCCCGCCAGATCGAAGCGGTAGTAGTCCCCGGGTTCTTCGCCGAGCTCGGCGAACTCGGCGGCCATCTGGGCATTGTTGAGATACATCAAGTGGTCGGTCAGCTCCATCCGGAGCTCCACCTTGCCGTCCGGTCGCTTGAGGATCTGCGTCTCGCCAACGAGCTCCGCGCTCAGGCCGGTCCACCAGTCCCCGGGCACCGCGTACTCCAGACCGTGGAACTCTGCCTGCCGCCATGACGCAGGCACTTCGCCCGCCTCGAGAAGCGGCAGGTCCTCCTGCGGAATCATCGGCCATGCTTCCGGGCCTTCGTACTCCTCGTCGATCCGGACCGAGCCGACGAGCCGCTCGAACGTGGCCTGCGGCGTGGCATCGTCATGGAGCTTCATGGTGACCCTGACCACCGTCCCGTCGGTGAGCTCCACATCCAGCTCACCCACGAAGTCGTCCGCGTCCGCCGTGAGGTTCCCGGCCATCGGCTCGCCGGCGCCGTCCGCGACGTACCAGGAGTATTTCGCGGCCACCGCCCCGGGCACGTCGGCGTCGACCACCGGGTTGCCGACCTGCCTGCCCACGAGCGGCACACCGTCCACCGGGTCGACGGCGACCCACGACTCGGCCGACGGACGCGACTCCATATCCAGCTCGTCCGGGATCACCAGGTCAAGTCCCCACATCGGGTCCCCCGTGGGGCTGAACTCCTCGTAGCCGTCCGGCACCTCGAAGACCAGGCCGTCCGAGCGAGTCTCGCCCGAGTTCGAGAACCACGGCAGAAGCGCAGGAAGCGCCGGTCGCTCGACGAACCAGATCGTCCCAGCCGTGCCCAGGGCTACCAGCGCGAAGGCCACAGCGCCCCCGATCACACCTCGACGCGTGCGCTCATGACGGATCGCCAGTCGTGCCATCGCCTCACCATCGATCCCGTCCAGGGGCCCGACCTGACCCGCGGCGTCGTGGATCAGCTTCACCAGGGTGTCGCTCTGCTCCTTCATCACTTCGCCTCCTGCCGCGTGGTCGTGTCGTTCGTCGCCGTCGCTGATCGTGGGACTCCCTTGCCGAGGATCTGCCGCAGCCGGTCAAGGCCGCGCGACGCGCCCGACTTCACCGCACCCACGGAGATCCCCAGGTCCTCGGCGGTCTGCCTCTCGGTGCGGTCCAGCAGGTAGCGCAGGACGACGATGCGCCGCTGCCCCGCCGGAAGCTGACGCAGTGCCCGCACCAGCTCGTCGCGGTCGACGACGTGCTGCGTGCCGTCCGACGCGGAACCCGGGCGAAGGTCTGTCGGGGCCACCAGCACGTCGTGCTTGGTCCGCCGCCAGGAATCGATCCGGGCTGTGGCGATCACCCTGCGGGCGTAGGCGAACGGGTCGCCGTCGCCCACCCGGTTCCAGGCCCGGTACGTCCGCTCCAGTGCGAGCTGCACCAGGTCGGCGGCCCGATGCACGTCGCCACACAGCAGATAGGCGATGCGGGACAGCTCGGGTGACCGGTCTCTCGCGAAGCTCGTGAACCGCTCGGCCGGAGCGCCCGTGGTCACCACGATGACGTCGGGACCCTCCAGGACGACCGCGTCGTCACTCACCATGTCCACCACCTCGTTCGTCGTCGCCCGCGTACGTCAGTACGCCGGTGGGATCGGGCTCTTCGTCGATTCACGGGACACAGACGCAGGCGAGCGACGGAAGGTTGCCAGACGAGTGTCACAGCTATCGATGCACGCCTCACGTCGGTCACCTGGTAGTCTCGTTTCGGCCGATACGGTGAGCGTCAGCTCATGGATTTCGGCCACGCGCCTGTAGCTCAGTGGATAGAGCATCTGCCTCCGGAGCAGAAGGTCGGGGGTTCGAATCCCTTCAGGCGCACCGACAAAAACAGGCCGTGACCAGCGCAAACGCTGGTCACGGCCTGTTTCGTTTTTTGCCCACGCAGCCCTGTCGCAGCCACTGCTGGACTAACTGCTGGTGTATGGCTCTAGGTTGGCTACCCACGGCGGGTGCCGTGCGGTGTCGCTCGTGGACTTCCCGCTGGTTTCGCAGACTGCGCGCCAGTGCACCTCAAGTGCGCCCACCAGGCGTAGGCAAGCACATGGTGAGCCGAGGACGGCAAAATCCGGCCCTTGACGAGAACCACCCGGGTGAGATTGGCACCGGCGCCCGCGGGGTGTCGGCGGCGGCTTCTACGATCCGGTGATGATGTTCGAATACAACGTGCCGATCACCGTCGTGCGCGGCTCCGGCCCCGACGAGCAGCGGCTGTCCATGGACGCGATGGACTTCGGCGACTCCTACTCGCTTCCCGTCACCGCGGATATCCGAGAGGGCGACCAGGTCGAGCAGGTGATGCCCAGCGGCGTCACCCGGACCGTGCACATCACCCAGGTCAAGGTCTTCCAGATGCCCGGCGGCGACGACGACCTGGACAACACCCAGGCGTTCTACAGCTCCGCGCCCCCCGCAGCACCCTCGGTCGCCGGCGCGACGACGTGGAATGTCACGGCGACCAACATGCAGGTGGCCACCGGGCCGCACGCCCACCAAACGATGAACGTCGGGACGACCACGAAGCATCTGCAGGACCTCATCAAGGGCATCGCCGAACTGATGGTCATGAGCGGCGCCATCAAGGGCACCGACGCCGAGCTGGAGCGCGTTCGCGACGAGGCAGTCGCCCAAGTTGCCGCCAGCATGCCCGACGCAGGGGCGGTCCAGAGGTTCGCCGAGTGGGTCAGCGAGCGGGCCAAGGCTGGCGCAGGAACCGCCGTCAGCGCGCAGGCCAGTGCGGCGATCAACGCCGCTCTGTCCGCCCTGGTTCAGAACGCCCAGGCTCTGGCGCAGATCATTCCGAACTGATCCTCTCTCGGCAGGGTTTTCGAACGACGAGGGTGCATCGGTGGGGACGCCGGTCACATACCTGGACGCAGTCGTACCATCCCGGGCCCTTGCTCTGAGAAGGAGAAACGAGGTGAGGGACTCCGGGCCACGCCGTGGCGTCGCTGATGTAGCCCGTCGTCGTTGGCCGGGTTTTCACATTCAGGTGAAACCCGTAGTTCATCCTGCGTTGTGGCCATAAGGGACCGAGCGCCGGAGTCGGCTGCTTCTCGACAAGGCTCGGGCCTGCACGCAGCGGCGGCAGGTGGGTGAGGCCGTCGCCGCACTACACGAAGCGGAGGAGCTAGCGCCGGAGCAGATCCGGTCGCACCCTTTGGCGCGGCAGGCCCATCCGTGACCTCATGCAGATCAGCCGGCGCACGCCGGTCGACCTACAGGAGCTCGCTCAGCGCGCGACGGTTACGTAGAGCGCGCTTCACACCTGAACGGCGACGGCCCCACCATCTACGGGAAGGGCCGTCGCCGTTCGCACCGCTGACCCCCGCATCAGCTCGATATCACCCGGCACCCCTTAGGCCAGGACCTACCAAACAGACGAGCCTTCTGCGAAACTCATGCATCCCGGCAACGACCAGTCAGAGGAGCGTGAGAACAATTCCCAACGAAACCTCCGCAACAGTCATAGCGGCCGCGAATGATTTTCGAAGGTACTGCCTGGACACAGTCCGATTGCTGGATTTAACTGAAGACGGCGCACGCTCGATTATTGCGTTCCCAAGATTACTCGATGAAATCAACGAAGTCATAAATGATGATCCAACAGACGCGACGAGCGCAGACCCCGAACGCGAAGCTCGGATGTCTGAACGCCGAAAGTCAGCAGAAATGGCACAGGCTGAGATTGAGCGCGGCTTCCCGCTCCTTCACAGTCACGCGCTCATGGGCATTTGGGGTGCTCTTGAATCGGCTGTCGACGACGCCTGTCTTGCGCACGCCCTCGCAAATCCTGGCGTACTAGCGGAAGGGAAGCTCGCGAAGGTCAAGGTGAACGCCGTTGATTTCCTCGCCCTCGACGAGCCCCAACGCATCCAACTAATCCTCGCCGAGGGGAGGCGAATTAGCGCCTCTAGCCTGCGTGTTGGCGTGGCCCAATTCGAGTACGCACTAGAAGACGTGGGCCTCGACGGCGCCATCGATGAAAACATTCGAAACACACTTCGCATAGCCAAGGCGATGCGGAATGTGATTGCTCATCGGGCCGGGAAGATTGACCGTCGTTTTGTCGAAGACTGCCCCGATCTTGAGTTGAAACATGGCGACGCCCTCCGAATCTCTAAACCCCAGATCTACTCGGTAGTCATGGCCGCGATTATGTACTTGCTAACAATCGCAAATCGGTCCAGGAAACATGCAGGTGAGGAGGAGAAGCCGATCGACATCTTTCCCATCGACTCCAGAGTTGAGCTTGTGAAGCCCTTCCGGCCAGGCTGGTCACCAGACGACTGGTTCATGTCCCAGGTCACCACCAAGGACGGTGATGAGTCGGCCACATCATCGGCGGACTAGCAGCGCCGCCGACGACTGCCGTTCTACCAGTTGCACGCCCGACAGGCCCGTTCCGGTCACTGCTGCGACCGCTACTGCTGGGGTATCTGCTGGATTACCCCGGCAACCGATCCTGAACCACCCTGAACAGACCTGGACCATCCAGCGCCGACGCTAACCCGTTCAGGCAGGGATCGCGTCGAGCTAGCTTGGCTCCGGAGCAGAAGGTCGGGGGTTCGAATCCCTTCAGGCGCACCACCCGAGAGAGGGCCCCTCACCAGGCATAGCGCCGAGCGAGGGGCCCTTTCTCTGTCCTGGGACGGAGGCTGCTCCCTACCACAGGTGTCCCGCGTACTTGTCCATGGCGGCAGGGGCGCTCGTCAGCGCGCAGCAGGTCGGCGGCTCAGGTCTCCCGCGAGAACTCGGCTGCAAGAACGCCGGCCAGGTGCCGATAGTCCTCCATGAGTGGTCCCACGAGCTGTGGCTGCACTTCAAAGTGATCTCGTAGTCCCTTGGCAAGGTCCTCGGCCCTTGCGTCGAGATCGTCTGAACGCTTGGCACGACGTCGCTCGAATGATCGCCAGCGCCGGGCCGCGATGGCGATTACTTCGTTGACGGTCTCGTTGCGGACAACAGGTGAGCCGCTCCGGCACAGCTCAAGAAGAGCGGTCCGAGCGGCATCCTGAACGACCTGATCCACTCCTGCAGGATCGCACGGTCCAGCGCTCTACTCGATCACCCACCGCTTTCGACAGACAATCCCGCGCGTGGACGCGGCAAGCAACGCGCGTCGCGCGACCCCGGGCACACAACAGGCACTCCCCACCAAACTCCCCACCGGAGCATTGAATCGAGCCGCGCGAGACCGGGTTTTCCGGGGAACCGTGGCACGGCAACCGCTAGATCCTGCCAATCCGGACCGATCCAGAATGCTCCGGAGCAAAGATCAGGGGGTTCGAATCCCTTCAGGCGCACGTTGCCGCTCATCAGGTGTCTCACCGGATGAGGGGCGTTCTTGTTGCCCGGGACGGGCTGCCGTTCCCTGCCAATCTCCCCACCGCGGGTCAGTGACCCGGGTACTGGGGTTCACAAGACTCGGTTACCGACGGCGGTGCTGGCGCGGCGCATGGTCCAGAAGGGCGGAGCTCCCCGATAGAGCTCGTCGAGCGCTTCGATGACCTCGAACCCGTGCCGCTCGTAGAACCTGACGTTCTCGGGTGTGCTTGCCTGCACAGTGATCGGATATCCGCGGCGGTCGGCCTGTGCGAGGCCGTCGCGTAGGAGCGCGCTGCCGATGCCGGTGCCTTGGTGTTCGGGGTGCACCGCGAGGGTGGCGAGGAACCACTCCACGTCGTGCGGGATCGATCGGCCGATCGAGATGTACATGTTGGAGAGCCTCGGCCAGTCGTTACCGACGCTGCGCGCGAGCCTGCGCGTGGCACGGAACCTGCGGGCATTCGGCAGCTCGTACGAGTCCTCGTCCCAGACATTGCTCCAGAAGGCCAGCCCGACGATCCGGCCTTCATGTACGGCGAGCCGTGCGTCGTCGGACGGCGCAATCGTGCGCAGCTGCGCACGGAGCAGGATCGTGTGTGGGAGGTGTCGGCGCTCGGGGTCCGGAATCACGTGGCTCCAGATCGGGTCGTCGGCGAATGCGGCGGCCGCGACCGCGGCGGCCTCCTTGCTCTGCCGCGGCTTGAAGTTGATGATCCTCACGGCCCGGAGGCTATCGGGTCCTGGCTCCCTCGGGTGACGTCCTCGGCCGACCGGGCGAGGGCATTCAGGATCAGGGCGGCACCGTCATCCTCGATGCCCTTGGTCGCCGAGTTGGCCGAGAACCGGACCATGGCAGGGGCGTGACCCATGGCCACCCCGCGCTCGGCCCACGTCAGCATCGAGATGTCGTTCTCACTGTCGCCGATGGCGACCGTCCTGCTCTTCGGGATACCCAGCTCGCGGCGGATCGTCTCCAGTGCGGTCGCCTTACTCACCCCGCCGGGCGTCACATCCACCCAGTCCGGGCGGGTCCGCGTGGCCGTCATGCCACCCGCACGGATCGACGGCACCAGGTGCGACGCGTTCTCGCCGTAGATGGCCAGGCGCGGGGTCGCCTCCGCCCACAGGTCGTCGAGCCGGGTCACTTCGACCTGCTCGCCACCCAGCTCCTGTGGCGGGAAGGGCTTGGAGACGTGATACCCGACCCCGACGATCTCGGCCGCTATCGAGAGGTCAGGGCGGACAGCGGAAACGAGCTGCACGACAGCCTTGGCATCCACCGTGTGCATTCCGGTCACCTCACACCCGGCACGGGTCATCTTGGCGACAACACTGCCGTTCGAGGCGACGAGATAGCCTTCCCCGATCCCCAGGACGCGAGCGGCAGCCAGGGCGCCCGACAGAGAGCGGCCGGTGGCCAGGATGAGCTCATGCCCAGCGTCACTGGCGGCCCTGACCGCTGCGATCACGGCAGGCGTCGGGAGCCGGCCCGTGACGAGGAGTGTCCCGTCGATGTCGAGCGCCACAAGGGCGGCCTGGCGCTGGCTCATGTCACAGGTCGTCGTCATGTTCGCTCCAGGTTCGGCGGTTCGGGCAAGACCAGTATTACGTCTCAGACGTGATAGACGCAACCACGAAGAAGCAGTGGCCGTCACAGCGCGGCGTACTCCGCTCTGATTCGCTGCAGGTGGGGCCGGGCCTTCTCGCCCCACAGGACGTACGGCTCCAAGTGGTCCCACTCGCTCGTGACCTGCTGGACGTTCTCGGGGTCGGTCACCAGCGACGTGCCCGGAACGGTCGAGACCAGAGCTGCCGCGTCGTCATAGATCGTGAACTGATGCAGAGCGGTCGCGTTCACCGGTGACGTCCACGGGATGATGCCCTGCCGCAGGTGCGGCCGATCCAGCTCGACGATCAGCCGGTCCAGCTGCTCGACCATGACCTTCGGACCGCCCAGGTTCCAGCGCAGTGCACCTTCGGTGTGCACGGCGACGATCTCCCGCTTGTCGCTGCCGAGGATCAGCTGGCGACGCATCCTGGACTCGACGAACTTGTCCACGTTCTCGACAGGCGCCTCGTCACCCCACATTGCCCGGACATAGGCCGGCGTCTGCAGCAGGCCGATCACACCGGACGGGCAGAAATACCGGATCGAGGCGGCAGAACCTTCCTGCCGCCCGATGCGGTCCTGGAGCAACCAGCCACCGCGCTGCAACACCACCTTCGCCGACCATGCCTGAGCCTTCGCCTGTCGGGACTGCTCGACCAGCTCGGCGCGCACCTTGGCCGACGCGCCGTAGACCTGAGCAAGACGCTCGGCATCCTCGGGCGTCGGCGGAGTCTTGCCGCGCTCGATGTTGGAGAGCTTGGCCTGGCTGATGCCAGCGGCCTTGGCAGCGTTGACGCCGCTGATCCCGGCGCCAGCACGAAGGTCGCGCAGCGTCGCGGCTAG
>NZ_JBFAAH010000047.1:0-23729 GCF_040639635.1 Promicromonospora sp. NPDC023805
CAGCAGCTGTCCACCCACCGCAGCACCCGTAAGTCCCGTGAGCGGGTCGGCGCGGGCAAGGGCGGGTGGGCGTTCAAGGACGCGTTGAAGATCTCTCAGCGTCCGCCCGAGGTCGCCGACCGGGCCGTGCCCGGGCACTGGGAAGGCGACCTGATCGTAGGGCCGGGTAGCAGCTCCGCGATCGGGACCCTGGTGGAACGCACCACCCGGTACACGATCCTGCTGCACCTGCCCGGGGATCACACCGCCGCGACCGTGGCCGGCGCGATGATCACCGCGATGAGTGACCTGCCCGCGCATCTGCGCCGGTCGTTGACCTGGGACCGTGGGACCGAGCTGGCCGACTACGTCGATATCCAGCTCGATCTGCAGATGCCGGTCTACTTCGCCGACCCGCACTCGCCCTGGCAACGTGGTTCGAACGAGAACACCAACCGGCTGCTACGGCACTGGTTTGCCAAGGGCACCGACTTGTCCGGCTGGAGCCCCGAGGACCTCAAGCGGGTCGCGGCCATGCTCAACGCACGACCACGACCCACTCTCGATCTGGACACCCCGGCCCAGCGCCTCAAGCAGCTCTTCGACCAAGCCGCCTAACTTGCACTGACCGATTGACAACGCCCGTCGGTTCTGGCAGCAGGTGCATGGTCATCTCGACGGCGCCACCAGATCGGCGACGCAGAGAAACGGCGGCTGACACCGCACAACGTCGCGAGACGAAAGTGCAGGTCAGCCGCCGTTTCGGCGCATCTCAGCAGGTCACGGAGGACCGGCTGTCAGATGTCGTAGTAGAGCTCGAACTCGTGCGGGTGCGGCCGCAGGCGGATCGGGTCGATCTCGTTCTCGCGCTTGTACGCGATCCAGGTCTCGATCAGGTCCTCGGTGAACACGTCACCGGCGGTCAGGTACTCGTGGTCGGCCTCGAGCGCGTCGAGCACGCCACCGAGCGACGTCGGGACCTGCGCGATCTGCGCGTGCTCCTCCGGGGGCAGCTCGTACAGGTCCTTGTCGACCGGTGCCGGCGGCTCGATGCGGTTCTTGATGCCGTCCAGGCCGGCCATCAGCATCGCCGAGAACGCCAGGTACGGGTTCGACGACGGGTCCGGCGCGCGGAACTCGATGCGCTTCGCCTTCGGGGAGGTACCCGTGATCGGGATACGGATCGAGGCGGAGCGGTTACGAGCCGAGTAGACGAGGTTCACGGGAGCCTCGAAGCCCGGGACCAGGCGGTGGTACGAGTTCACCGACGGGTTCGTGAAGGCGAGCAGCGACGGCGCGTGCTTGAGCAGGCCGCCGATGTACCAGCGTGCCAGGTCGGACAGGCCGCCGTAGCCCTTCTCGTCGTAGAACAGCGGCTCGCCGTTCTTCCATAGCGACTGGTGCGAGTGCATACCCGAGCCGTTGTCACCGAAGACCGGCTTCGGCATGAACGTTGCCGACTTGCCGGCCTCGAACGCGACGTTCTTGATGACGTACTTGAACTTCATCAGGTCGTCCGCGGCGTGCAGCAGCGAGTTGAACTTGTAGTTGATCTCCTGCTGGCCGGCGGTGCCCACCTCGTGGTGCGCGCGCTCCACGGAGAGGCCGACCTGGGCGAGAACCTTGACCATGTCGTCGCGGAGGTCGGCGAAGCGGTCGCTCGGCGAGGTGGGGAAGTAGCCGCCCTTGAAGCGGGTCTTGTACCCGAGGTTGCCACCCTCCTCCTCGCGGCCGGTGTTCCACGCGGCCTCGACGGAGTCGATGGAGTAGAAGCTCTCGTTCGCCGACGTCTTGAAGCGCACGTCGTCGAAGACGTAGAACTCGGCCTCGGCACCGAAGAAGACGGTGTCGGCGATGCCGGTCGACTTGAGGTAGGCCTCGGCCTTGGCCGCGATGTTGCGCGGGTCGCGGGGGTAGGCGTCACCCGTGAACGGGTCCACGATCGAGAAGTTCACGATCAGGGTCTTGGCCTTGCGGAACGGGTCGATGAACGCCGTCGTGATGTCCGGCACGAGCTTCATGTCGGACTCGTGGATCGCCTGGAATCCGCGAATGGACGAGCCGTCGAACATGAGGCCTTCGCTGAAGGCGTCCTCGTCGAACTGCTCGACCGGGATGTTGAAGTGCTGCGTGATGCCCGGCAGGTCGATAAACCGGACGTCGACGAACTCCACCCCCTCGTTGCGGGTGAAGGCGATCGCCTCCTCGGCGTTCTTGAACATCTGCGCTCCTTGCTCGCTCGATAAGTTCAGGGGGAGTCCGTCGGACCTTGCCGGACGAGCAGGGCAGGGTCGCACGCGGATCGCCATGAACCTATGGGCAGGTGGTTTCTCTCGGGTTAATGATTGTTGCCGGGATGTTTCTCGGGCCTCTCGGCCGCGTGATCCCGGGAAGACGTGCTGGTCGTGGGTCCGGCAGCGGTCCTCAGCGTGCCAGAAGTCACATGACCGGGCTGGGCGGCGTCCGTCCATCGGACAGCCCGGAGTGGCCGGTCAGCGGCCGCGCATGCCCTTGCGGTCGGGGCGGGCGCGGGTCGGGTCGATGCCCTTCGGGATCGGCAGCTTCATGCCGCCGATGGCCTTGAGGCGCTTGCTGATCTCGGCGACCTCGGCCCTGGTCAGGGTCGACCTGAGCTTCGTCACGGCGCGCGCGACCTTGGTCAGCGGCACCTGTCCCTCGCCGTCGCCGCACTGGATCACCGTGACCGGGACGTTCGAGAGGATGCGGCTGACCCGCTTGCGCTCCTGCTCGAGCAGACGCCCCACGCGGTGCGGCGGCCCCTCGGAGACGAGCACGATGCCGGCCCTGCCGACACCCCGGAACACGAAGTCCTGGTTGCGTGCGTCGACCGCGACGGGCTCGTCCTCGAAGGTCCAGCCGCCACGGACGGTGCCGAGCGCCGCACGCGCGGCGCCGGGCTGGCCGGCGATCTGCGTGTAGGCCGCCTTCTCGGCGCTGCGCGACAGCACGAACATCGCGGCGAGCACGCCGAACGGCACACCGATGACCAGTGCGTAGACCCACGGGCCTGCGAAAACGCCGATGAGCAGCGCTACCGCTACGACCCCGACGAACGCGGCGAGCATCCACCAGGTGACCAGCGGGTTCTGCTTGCGGGTCATCTTGTAGACGTCCCACAGCTGGTGATACCAGCGGCGCTTCTTGGGCTTCTTCTGCTTGGAGGCGGACGCTGCTACGTCGTCGCGCGCGTCGCCCCCGGACGAGGTTCGGGCCATGGTCGTCAATTCTAGTGTGCTGCGGGTGGTCGGGTGGTCGGGTTGCCGGATCAGCGGGCCAGCAGGCTCGCCGCCTCCTGGCGGGAGGTGGTCGGCTGTGCGAGGTGCGCGAGCGCCTCGGGGATCGTGCGGCCGTGCTTGGTCATCGCCTGGCCCCACAGCCGGCCCGCGCGGTACGACGAACGCACCAGCGGCCCTGCCATGACACCGAGGAAGCCGATCTTCTCCGCCGTCTCGGACAGCTCCACGAACTCCTCGGGCCGCACCCAGCGGTCCACCGGGTGGTGACGCAGCGAGGGCCGGAGGTACTGCGTGATCGTGATGATGTCGCAACCGGCGTCGCGCAGGTCCTGGAGCGCCTGCTTGACCTCTTCGATGGTCTCGCCCATGCCGAGGATCAGGTTCGACTTGGTGACGAGGCCTGCGTCGCGGGCCCGGGTGATCACCGAGAGCGACCGCTCGTAGGTGAACGCGGGCCGGATCTGCTTGAAGATGCGCGGCACGGTCTCGACGTTGTGCGCGAGCACCTCGGGGCGGGACTCGTTGACGGCGTCGAGCAGCTCGGGGATCGCGTTGAAGTCCGGGATCAGCAGCTCGACGCCGGTACCGGGGTTCAGCGCATGGATCTGGCGGACCGTCTCGGCGTAGAGCCAGGCGCCGCCGTCGGCCAGGTCGTCGCGGGCGACACCCGTGACGGTCGAGTACTTGAGGCCCATGGTCCGCACGGACTCGGCGACGCGGCGCGGCTCGTCCTTGTCGAAGTCGGCGGGCTTGCCGGTGTCGATCTGGCAGAAGTCGCAGCGGCGCGTGCACTGGTCACCGCCGATGAGGAAGGTGGCCTCGCGGTCCTCCCAGCACTCGAAGATGTTGGGACAGCCTGCCTCTTCGCAGACCGTGTGCAGGCCCTCGCCCTTGACGAGCGATTTCATGTCGCGGTACTCGGGACCCATCACCGCCCGGGTCTTGATCCACTCGGGCTTCTTCTCGATGGGCGTGGCCGAGTTGCGCGCTTCGATGCGAAGCATGCGTCGGCCTTCAGGTGCGATGGTCACGCAGGTCCCTCCCAGGTCAGCGGGTCGGCCCAGCCTATGCCTCGGGCACCCGCGCTCGCGCGGTCGCCCAGGGCCGGGCCAGTGGCGTTCGTCACGCGGTGGCGACGGCGGCTGCGGCGGGCACCGGAACCGGCCCTGCGGTCGGCGTGGCGGACGGCGTCTCCTGGCGGGCCAGCAGCGGCGCCAGGCGTTCGACCAGGGCCGCCTCCAGCAGCGGCCGGACGTCGTCGACGGTGACGCGCCGGCCGAGCTCGGCGCTCAGCGAGGTGACGTCGGCGTCCTCCGCGGGGATACCGCAGGGCACTATGTGGTCGAACGCGGCGAGGTCGGCGTCGCAGTTCAGGGCCAGGCCGTGCATGGTGACGCCCTTGGCGACGCGCGCGCCGATGGCGCAGACCTTCCGCTCCAGCCGCGGCGTCGCGACGTCGGGGGAGTCCGCGGCGACCCACACGCCCGAGCGGCCCTCGACCCGCATGGTCTCGAGGCCGAACGTGGCGCACACGTCCATCACCGCCTGCTCGAGGGTGCGCACGTACTCGACGACGTCGAACGGCTTGGCCAGCTTGACGATCGGGTAGGCCACTATCTGGCCCGGCCCGTGCCACGTGATCTTGCCGCCGCGGTCCACCTTGATGACCTCGGTGCCGTCGGTCGGGTACTCGTTCTTGTTCGTCCGGGCGCCCGCCGTGTAGACGGACACGTGCTCGAGGAGGAAGACCGTGTCTGCCTGTTCCTCGGCGCGCACGGCCTCGTGCGTGCTGCGCTGCAGGTCCCAGCCCTCGTGGTACTCGAAGTGCCCGGTGAGGTGGCGGATGTCCATGCCCGCCACCCTACGTCCGGATCAGGGGGCCGGGAGCGGCTCCGCCGGGCAGCTGGTCAGGACGTCCTCCATGGCGTCGTGCTCGGCGGGCGTGACCCACAGCTCGTACTTGGCCTTGACCGCGATCTGCCGGGCGACGTACTCGCAGCGGTAGGCCTGGTTGTCGGGCAGCCACTCGGACGCGTCCTTCGCACCCTTGCCCATGTTGGCCGGGCCGTCGGAGGCGATGAGGTTGAGTGGGTCGTTCGCGAACTCGATGCGCGTGTCCCGGTCCCAGTCCGCTGCGCCGGTCGTCCAGCCGTTCATCAGGGCCACCACGTGGTCGATCTGCACGTCGCCCGAGTTCTCGCCGCGTTCGAAGGCGATGGTCTCGCCGGTGTACGGGTCGTCGAGCGTCCCGGAGGCGACCTCGCACGCGTCGCCGTCGGAGAACTTGATGTCCTCGAGGTCGCGCTGGAGCATGTCGTTGCGGGTGTCGCAGCCGTTGTCGTCGGCGTCCTGCCACGCGCTGCCGAAGTCGGCCTCGCGGTCGTAGCCGTCCGTCGTGGCGGCTTCCTGCACCGTGAGCGAGTCGAGCGTCGAGAGGGCCGAGCCCTCTGCGCCCTCGGCGGGGGCCACGTCGTCACCAAGGGACTTGATGATGAAGTTGCCGGCCAGCACGAGTGCCGCCACCGCGATGAGTACGAGCTGCAGGGTCTTGCGGGCCTGGCTGGACTTCTTGGCTGTGGCGGACACAAGCCCCTCATTCTTTCGGCAGGTGTGGTCCGGACACAGTTGGCCGGACACGCTAAGAAAGTGCGGAAAGTACCTCTTGCCCCAGTCTGCCAGAGTTGTGTTACGGCTGTTAACCCGCTGACCAGTGATCTCGCGTTGCCGCGCCCCGCGGGGCACGATGGGGCCATGGCTCTTCGGATCGGGATTGTCGGCTACGGAGGTGCGGGCAGGCAAATCCACGCCCGCCTGGCGCGAGCAGCGGGAATGACGGTGTCAGCGGTCGTCGCACGCGACTCGGGACGGCGTGTACAGGCGGCCGGTGACTGGCCCGGCGCACGTCTGTTCAACGACCTCCCGTCGATGCTCACCGAGCCCGGGCTCTACGACCTCGTGGTCATCGCGAGCCCCTCGTCCCTGCACGCCGAGCACGCGAACGCAGTGTCCGTCGCGGGCAAGCCCTTCGTGCTGGACAAGCCCATAGCGACCACCGCGGCGGAGGCCCGGCGGGTGCTGAGCGCGGCGTCGTCGTCCGGCACACCCTTCACCGTGTTCCACAACCGCCGCTGGGACCCGGAGCAGCTGACCCTAGCGGCCCTGCTGAAGCGCGGCGACCTCGGCAAGGTGCACACCTTCGAGCGGCACTGGGAGCGCTGGCGCCCCAAGCCGCAGCAGCGCTGGAAGGAGAACGACGCGGTGGGCGGCGGGCTCCTGCTCGACCTCGGCCCGCACCTCGTGGACTCGGCCACCCAGCTGTTCGGCCCGGTCGTCGCCGTGTACGCCGAGACGCGCGCGCTCTCCACACCCACAGAGGACGACGTGTTCCTCGTGCTGCACCACGCGGCGCCGGGGAGCGAGCCCGGCGTCGTCCCTGGACGGGCCGCCGGAGCCGGCGTCCTCTTCGGGGCCGAACCGCCCGCCAAGGGCGTGGTCTCCCGCCTGTGGGCAGGCTCCCTGGTCGGTGCGCCCGGGCCGCGCACGCGTGTGCTCGGCGACGGCGGTGCCTACCTCGTGAACTCGTTCGAGGGCGACGCCTCACCCTTCGACGTGCTCGACGGCGAACAGCCCGAAGGTACCCACGGCTGGCTGGTACGCGGCAGGGAGCGGACGGCGGTGCCCCAGCCCCGCGGCGGCCACGCGGACTTCTACACGGCGGTCGCCGAATGGCTCGCCGGCGAGGCCGAGGTCCCGGTCGACCCGGCGGATGCCGTCCGGACCGCCGAGGTGCTGGACGCCGCTCGGCGGTCCGCCAAGGAGGGACGGCTCATCGACGTCTGAGCCGTCCGCGGCTGCTGCCGGGAAGGTCCGCCTTCGTGTGGTCCACCCACAGGGCACCAGATTCAGCAAATCGTGTGGATAAAGAGCGGCCCGCGAAACGCGGGGTTCTCATGAATGCGTGCACTACATCGAATCTGCGGAACTGGTCCGCGTGGCCGTCCCCACGGAGGCCGCAGCTCGCGCCCTCCTGGTGCGCCGTCTAGACACTCTCGCGACACTGGACCACCCCAACCTGGTGCCGCTCATCGCCATCTCCCCGAACGGTCCGGACAACCTGGACGTACGGCTGTCGCGGACGGGAGCTGTCGATCTGCCCACAGCCGTCGGATCGCGGGGTCCCCTGACCGCCGCGGAAGGCGCTGGCGTCACCGTCGCGATCGCACAGGCGCTCGCGGCCCTGCACAGCGTGGGCCTCGTCCACGGCGGGGTCCGGCCGACGGACGTGCTGCTGCGCTCCGACGGGAGCGCGATGCTGAGGCCCCGCGTGACGCTCCCGGACCACAGCGACGACCCGGTCGACGTCACGTCCCTGGCCACGCTCGTCGAGTCGGTGCTCGGCTTCCCCGGCCCGAGCCTGAACTCCGAGGCCGACGAGGCCCTGCGTGCCGTCCTGGCCAGCGCCCGCGCCGAGGACCCGCGCGACCGGCCCGAGCCGGGCACCCTCGCGGCGCTCGCGCACGACGCCGTGAAGCCGGAGCCGGTCCGCCTCCCCGCGGGATCCGCGCTGATCTCTGCCGCCATCAGCGGCCCCGTGCCGCTCGCGGGCCACGTCCCGCTCGGCGCGCACACGCCGTCGGCCTGGCGCAATGCGGCCAAGACGCTCACCGGTTCCATCGTGGCGGTCGACGGCAGGGCCTGGGCGGCCCAGGCGCGGCGTCGGGCCACGATGCCGATCAACGGGCGGTCCCGTACGGAGCTGGTCGCGGAGGACGCCGAGCCGCGGACCACCACCGTCTCGGTGTTCGCCACGATGATGATCGCGGCGGGTGTCGTCGCCGGCATCACGGCGGGAGTCACCGCCATGCCCCAGGTCTTCGGCGGCGACAAGCCCGCGGCGGCGGCGCCGTCGCCCGAGGCGTCCGCGACGAAGCTGGGCGGCATCAGCCCGGTCGCCAACGCCAAGGACCCGGCGGGTGCCGCCGCAGAGCTGACGTCGCGCCGCCTGGCACTGCTGGCGGGCGCCGTGTCCGACATCAACACGGTCAACGTGGAGGGCTCGCCGGCCTACCTGGCCGACAAGAAGATCCTCGACGAGCTCAAGCGGACCGGTGCGCAGGTGGTCGGTGCGTCCGCCGACGTGCAGTCGATGGAGGTCGTGACGATGGGCCCGGGTGCCGCGTCCGCCCTGCACAACGCGACCACCGCGTCGCGCGCCCAGACGTCCGAGACGGACGGCGTCGCGGCGGGTGAGCAGGTGGCGAGCAAGGACGCGCCCATCGAGGCGGTCGTCCGGATCGCGTACACGATCACCGCGCACATGCAGGTGTCGGACAGCGGTGAGACGGCGGTTCCGGCATCGAAGGAGTCGGCAGACCTGACCCTCGTGTGGACCCCGCAGGGCTGGCGCGTCAGCGAGGTGCGCTGACCTCGTTCGCCTCCACCACCCAGCGGGCCGCGTCCTGAGGACTCGCGTGCGTCCAGGTGAAGCCGGTCCTGGACAGCACGCCGGGCATGGCCCGCTGGGAGGCGACGAGGTCGCCGGCGAACTGGCCGAGGGCGATCCGTAGCGCGAACCGCGGTACGGCGAGCACCGCGGGGCGGTGCAGGGCCCGCGCGAGCGCACGGGTCAGCTCCCGGTTCGTCGTGGGCTCGGGCGCGACGGCGTTGACCGGGCCGCCGACGTCCGCGCCGATGACGTGGCGGATCGCCGCCACCTCGTCGGTGAGGGTGATCCAGCTCCACCACTGGCGGCCGCTGCCCAGCGGTCCGCCGAGGCCGAGGCGCAGGATGGGCAGCAGCTTGCCGAGTGCGCCGCCCGATGGGGCCAGCACCAGGCCGCTCCGCAGCCACACGACGCGCGCTCCGGCGTCCGACGCAGGGGTGGTCGCGTTCTCCCACGCCTTGACGAGGCCGGCGAGGAAGTCGTCGCCGCGCGCCGACGCCTCGGTGAGGACCTCGTCCTTGCGGTTGCCGTACGCCCCGATCGCCGAGCTGTTGACCAGCACCGGTGGGTCGTCCAGGCGGGCGACCGTGCGGGCGAGCAGGCTCGTCGTCGTGGTGCGCGAACCGAGCAGCGTCTGCTTGTAGGCGGGGGTCCAGCGGTGGTCGCCGATCCCGACGCCGGCCAGGTTCACGACGGCGTCGACGCCCTCCAGCGCGGCCGGGTCGAGCTCGCCGGTCCGCGGGTCCCACGGCACGTCGCGGACGCCCGGCGCACCGGCGCCCTCGTCGGCGGCACGAGCGCCGTCAGACGGTGCGGCGCCGCGGCGGACCAGCCGCCGCACGGTGTCCCCGCGTGCGAGGAGGTCCGCGACCAGCGCGGAGCCGATGAGGCCGTGCGAGCCGGCGATCGCCACATCCATGCGGCGAATCTACAGGTCAGACGGCTGTGGCCGGCCCCGAACCCGGGACCGGCCACAGCCACCTGCACGACGCTAGTTACGCGCCGGGCGCTTCCGCGTCAGAGACCGACCTCCGACTCGAACGCGCCCTCCTCGATCCGGTTCTTGATGGCCGTGAGGAAGCGGGCCGCGTCCGCGCCGTCGACCAGGCGGTGGTCGTAGGAGAGGAAGATGTACGCCATCGAGCGCACCGCGATGCTCTCGTTGCCGTCCGGGTCCGTCACGACGACCGGGCGCTTCGTGATCGTGCCGGTGCCCAGGATCGCGGCGTGGCCCAGCGGCACGATCGGGGTGTCGATGAGCGACCCGCCCGAACCCGTGTTGGTGATGTTGAACGTGCCGCCTGACAGCTCGTCCGGCGTCACCTTGTTCGCCCGGGTGCGGGCACCCAGGTCCTGGATCTGCCGCGCGATGCCGGCGAGGTTCAGGTCACCGGCGTTCTTGATGACCGGGACCACGAGGCCACGCTCGGTGTCGACGGCGATGCCGACGTTCTCCGAGCCGTGGTAGGTGATCTCGCCCTTCTCGGTGTCGATGGTGGCGTTGATCTTCGGGTAGGCCTTGAGCGCCTCGATGGCGGCCTGCGTGAAGAACGGCAGGAACGTCAGCTTGGCGCCCTCGCGCGCGGCGAACGACGCCTTGGCCTTGGCACGGAGCTGCGCGACACGCGTGACGTCGACCTCCATGACCGTGGTCAGCTGGGCCTGCGACTGCACCGCCTCGAGCATCCGCTCGGCGACGATCTTGCGCAGTCGCGACATCTTCTCCGTGGTGCCCCGCAGCGGGGAGACCTCGAGCTTGGCCGCAGCGGACGGCGCCTTGGCCGGCGCGGGCGCTGCTGCTGCCGGAGCCGGGGCGGCCTTGGCCTCCGCGGCGGCGAGCACGTCCTCCTTGCGGATGCGGCCACCGACGCCGGTGCCCTGCACCTCGTTGACGTCGACGCCCTTCTCCGCGGCGAGCTTGCGCACGAGCGGCGTCAGGTACGAGCCGATGGTGCGACCGCCCGACGCCGGGGCGGCGGGTGCGGCGGGCGCAGCCGGTGCCGGAGCGGCAGGTGCCGGGGCGGCGGGAGCCGCAGCTGCCGGTGCGGGCGCCGGGGCAGCGGGTGCCTCTGCGGCCGGAGCCGGGGTGGGCGCCGGCGCCTCGGGCGCGGGGGCCTTGGCCGGCTCCGGGGAGTCGGCGGCCGGGTCCGGCACGGGAGCCGGTGCCTCGGTGGCGGGTGCGGCGGCACCCGAACCGACGAGCGCCAGGACGGCGCCGACCTCGACGGTCTCGTCCTCCTGGACCAGGATCTTCTGGAGGGTGCCGGCGACGGGCGACGGGATCTCGGTGTCGACCTTGTCGGTCGATACCTCGAGCAGCGGCTCGTCGACGGCTACGTCGTCGCCGACCGCCTTGAGCCAGCGGGTCACGGTGCCCTCGGTGACCGACTCGCCCAGTGCGGGCAGCGGAACCTCGGTGCCCTCGCCGGCGGGTGCGGCCGCGGGGGCAGGAGCCTCAGCGGGTGCGGCGGGCGCGGACTCGGCGGCGGGCTCCTCGGCGGGCGCTGCCTCGGCAGCGGGTGCCTCGGCGGGCGCCGCCTGCGGCGTCGGCTCGGAAGCCTCGGCGGCGGCGGGCTCGGCTGCGGGAGCGGCCGGTGCGGCGCCGGATCCGGAGCCGTCGCCGATGACGGCGAGAGTGGCGCCGACCTCGACCGTGTCGTCCTCCTGGACGAGAATCTGCTCGAGGACGCCTGCGATGGGCGACGGGATCTCGGTGTCGACCTTGTCGGTCGACACCTCGAGCAGCGGCTCGTCGACGGCGACCTCGTCGCCGACAGCCTTGAGCCAGCGGGTGACAGTGCCCTCGGTAACGGATTCGCCGAGGGCCGGCAGCTGCACGTTCTCAGACATGACCTGTGAGGTCTCCTTTGTCGTTAAGTGGTCAGTTGTGGGCGTGCAGAGGCTTGCCGGCCAGCGCCATGTGTGCCTCTCCGAGTGCCTCGTTCTGGGTGGGATGTGCGTGGACGAGCGAGGCGACGTCCTCAGGGAACGCCTCCCAGCCGACGATGAGCTGGCCCTCGCCGATCAGCTCGCCCACACGCGAGCCGATCAGGTGCATCCCGACCACCGGTCCGTCCTTGCGGCGCACGAGCTTCGCGAAGCCCTGGGTACCCAGGATCTTGCTCTTGCCGTTGCCCGCGAGGTTGTACTCGATGGTCTCTACCTGGTCCGCACCGTACAGCTCGGCCGCGCCCGCCTCGGTGACTCCGACGGACGCCACCTCGGGCTCGCAGTAGGTGACGCGCGGGATCGCTGCCTCGTCGATGGTTGCGGGCGCCAGGCCCGCGATCTGCTCGGCCACGAAGATGCCCTGGGCGAACCCGCGGTGGGCCAGCTGCAGGCCCGGCACGATGTCGCCGACCGCCCAGACCTGGCCACCAGCGGGAGTGGTGACACCGGTGCGGAGCAGCTCGTCGGTCAGGACGAAGCCGCGGTCGAGGCGGACGCCGACCGCTTCGTAACCGAGGTCGGCGGTGCGCGGACCTCGTCCGACGGCGACGAGCAGCAGGTCGGCGTCGAACGTGGTGCCCGACTCGAGCTCGACCTGTACGCCGTCCTCCGACTGCTTGACCTGGGCGAAGCGCTCGCCCAGGGAGAACTTGATGCCGCGCTTGCGGAACGCCCGCTCCAGCGCCTTGGAGAGCGCGACGTCCTCGTTCGGCACGAGGTGCGGCAGCGCCTCGACGATCTGCACGTCGGCGCCGAAGGACTTCCAGACCGAGGCGAACTCGACGCCGATCACGCCGCCGCCGAGCACGACCACCGACTTCGGCACCGTGTCCAGCTTCAGCGCGTCGTCGGAGGTGATGACCCGGCCGCCGAGCTCGAGGCCCGGCAGGCTGCGGGCGTAGGAGCCCGTGGCGAGCACCACGTGGGTGCCGGCGTAGCTGCTTTTCGCGCCGTCCGCGGAGGTGACCTCGACGACGCCGGGGCCCGCGAGCGTGCCGTGGCCCTCGACGACGGTGATCTTCCTGGAGGCGATGAGCCCCTGCAGACCCTTGTACAGCCCGGCGACCACCGAGTCCTTGTAGGCGAGGACGGCCGGCATGTCGATGCCGTCCAGCGTGGTCCGGACGCCGAACTGCGCGCCGTGCGCGGCGGCGTCGGCCACCTCGGCCGCGTGCAGGAGCGCCTTGGTGGGCACACAGCCCACGTGCAGGCAGGTACCGCCGACCTTGCCCTCTTCGACGAGGGCCACGCTCAGACCCAGCTGCGCCGCCCGGAGCGCGGTGGCGTAGCCGCCGCTGCCCCCGCCGAGCACGACGATGTCGAACGTGGCCGGATTCTCATGCGTAGGCACGTGCTGGCTCCTCGTTGACTTCGCTGGTGGCGCTGTGGGGCGCCCGCATCGGGTGGATAGTGAGCACCGCATGCCATCTTGACACTTCAGCGGGCGTGGCCCCAATCGTGAACCCGGCTCGGCGGGTGTGACCGTGGTGACATTGACGGGCAACCCGGGCTGTGAAAAGAGGATGTCCCGCCTGCTGCCGGGCGTGCGGCCAGGTACGGGGCCGGACGGCGGCCCTGTGAACAGGACCTGTGGGTTTCCTGGAATGGCGTGGAGATGCCTAGGACAGCGCGGGTCTCGCTAGTACTCTCGCTTCATGCCCCGCCAGTCCCGTAGCTCGCTCGCGCGTTTCTTCCAGCGACGCTCATCGTCTTCCGGTAGCGGATCACGCCCGAGCGGCAACGACGCACGCCGTCAGACCCTGGCGCACCTCGGTGAGTTCATCGGGTCGCGGGTAGGCGTCGAGGCTTATGTGGAGCCCCCGACCACCGACATCCCCAGCACGATCCTGCTCGTGGCGACCACGGGGGAGTGGACGCGCCGCCGGGTACCGGACGAGCGCGCCGCGTTCGAGATCGCGAACCAGCTCGGGGTACCGGTGTACAACGTGCGGTTCACCGGCTACCCGCAGCGGATGCGCGACTGGAACAGCGCCCAGCGCAAGCCGAAGTAGCGGTTCACGAAGTAGAGCGCCTGTCCGAGTCTCCCCGGGTGAAGCGGGGAGGCTCGGACAGGCGCGCTCTCCTTCGCGAACCGCTACTTCGCCGGGGTCGCCGCGGCGCGGCCCTCGAGGAAGCTCAGGAGGGTGCGGACGCCGACGCCGGTGCCGCCGCCGGGCGTGTACCCGTGGCCGCTGCCCTCGTTGAACGCCGGGCCCGCGATGTCCAGGTGCGCCCACGGGTGGTCGCCGACGAACGTCTGCAGGAACAGGCCGGCGTTGAGCATGCCGCCCCAGCGCGGGCCGGAGTTGGCGACGTCGGCCACCTTGGACTTGATGTTCGACTTGAGCTCCTCCGGCAGCGGCATCGGCCAGAACAGCTCGCCCGAGGTGTCGGCGGCGGCCTTGACCTCGTCGCGGACCTCGTCGGTGCCCATGACGGCGGAGGTGCGGGTGCCGAGCGCGACCATCTGGGCGCCCGTGAGGGTAGCGATGTCGAGCACGACGTCGTGGCCGTCCTCGATCGCGGACACGAGGCCGTCGGCCATGACGACCCGGCCTTCCGCGTCCGTGTTCAGCACCTCGACGGTCTTGCCGCCGTAGATGGTGACGACGTCGGCGGGGCGCTGCGCGTTGCCGCCCGGCATGTTCTCGGCCAGGCAGAGGTAGCCGGTGACCGCGACCGGCAGGTTCAGCTTCGCGGCGGCGACCACCGTGGACAGGACGGCGGCGGCGCCCGCCATGTCGGACTTCATCGCCTCCATGCCGGCGGCCGGCTTGATCGAGATGCCGCCGGAGTCGAACGTGATGCCCTTGCCGACCAGCGCCACCTTCCCGTTCGGCTTGGCCGGCGTGTAGGCGACCTTGACGAGGCGCGGGCCGCGCGCGGAACCCTGGCCGACGGCCGTGAGCCCGCCGTAGCCGCCCGACGCGAGCTGCTTGTCGTCCAGGACGGTCACCTTGACGTGGCGGACGTCCTTGGCGGCGGCCTTCGCCGCGTCGGCGAACGTGGCCGGGTACAGCTCGTTGGGCGCCGCGTTGACCAGGTCGCGGGCGGCGTGGACCGCCGCGGCGAGGATCTCGGCGCGTTCGGCGGCGACCTTTGCCTTCGCGTTCTTGTGCAGCGGCGTCAGGATCTCGATGCTGGCGACCGGGTCCTTGCCGTTCTTGGCCGCCTTCGCGCCGTCCTTGCCGGTGCTGTCCTTGGCCGTGTCCTTGATGGCGGACTTGCCGGAGGTGCGGTAGCGGTTGAAGGCATAGGCGCCCAGCAGCGCGCCCTCGGTCACGGCGGTGATCTCGTCGTCGTCGGACGCGGGCAGCGCGATGGCCACCGACTTGAGGCCGGCCAGCTCGCGGGTCGCCGCGCCCGCGGCGCGCCGCAGGGTCTCGGTGGCGAAGGTGCCGTCCTCGGCGCGCTCGCCCAGACCCGTCAGGACCAGGACGTCGACAGCGAGCTTCGGGCCGGCCGGGATCTTGCGGACCTCGTCGCGCGCACCGGTCACGCCGAGCTGCGGCGCGAGCGACTCGAGCTCGGTCAGCAGATCCGTGGGGAGCTGGTCGGACACGACGGCTACGCCGTCCGACGTCTGGGCGGTCGCCACCACTAGCGCTTCGGCCTTCACGGCGGTGGGATTCTTGCTGGAAAGAGTCACGTCGGTCACGAGCCCGATCGTAACCCGCGCCTCTGACTCCCTGTCCGACTCCCTGTCCGCCGGGGCTTTCCGGGGCGTTCGTCCGATCTGCGACGCAGCCAGAGATGTAGATAGAGGCGCAGGTCACGCACGATCCGATTGCCGCCCCGTAGGTGCCGCCCGGTAGTCTGCGGGACGTGATCCTTGCCCTCCTGCTCCTCGTGGTCGCGCTGTGCGTGGTCCTGGCCGGGTGGGCCGGCTGGTTCGTGGCTCGCGACCGCGCGGTCATCCTGAACCAGCTCTGGGGCGGTGCCGTGATCGAGGGCGTCGTCCTGGTCCAGGGCGTCGTGGCGATAGTGCAGGGCGCCACCGGCGCCGGTGCGGACGACCCGCTGCTGTTCTGGGGCTACTACGCCACCACCCTGGTGATCCTCCCGGTCGCCGCGGCCTGGGCCTTCGCCGAGCGCACCAGGTGGAGCTCGGTGGTCCTGCTGGTCGCGTCCCTGACCGTGGCCTTCCTGGAGTGGCGCATGTGGCAGATCTGGATGGGGGCATGATGGCGCGAGCGGTGGCCGGACGGCGGACCGGGCAGGGCTTCGGCCGGGTCCTGGTGACCGTCTACGGGATCCTGGCGTTCGCGGCGCTCGGCCGCTCGTCCTACGAGCTGGTCGTGAAGTTCGGTGAGGCACCGGTGGCGTACTCGCTGTCGACCCTCGCCGCCGTCGTCTACGTCGTGGCGACGTTCGCCCTCGCGATCGGGACCCCCGCGTGGCGGACGGTCGCGTGGATCACAGTGGGTATCGAGGCCGTCGGCATCCTGACCGTCGGCGCGCTGTCGCTCGCCGACGAGCACGTGTTCGGCGAGTCGACCGTCTGGTCCGGGTTTGGCCAGGGCTACGGTTACGTGCCCCTTGTCCTGCCTTTCGTGGGGTTGTGGTGGCTGTGGCGGACGTCGCCCGGCGCATCCGAGGAGAGGACTGCATGAGCTGGCCGTACTCGTTGTTGTTCAACGCCGCCTTCCGTCGCATGGACCCGGAACAGGCGCACGAGCTCGCGTTCTCGCTGATCGAGCGTGCGGGTAGCACGCCGGTGCTGCGTGACCTCGTGCAGGGCGCCGTCGCACCCTTCCTCGGCCAGCGCGCCGGCGGGCCGGGCAGCGTGCGCATCTTCGGCCGCGTGGTGCCCGCACCCTTCGGCCTGGCGGGAGGTTTCGACAAGAACGCCAGAGCGGTCCGGGGCCTGACGATGCTCGGTTTCGGGTTCGTCGAGATCGGCACGGTCACCGCACAGCCGCAGCCGGGCAACGAGAAGCCGCGGATGTGGCGCGAGCTCGACGTGCGCGGCGTCCGCAACCGGATGGGCTTCAACAACGAGGGCGCCGCGGCCGCGGCGGACCGGCTGCGGGAGCTGCGGAGCACCACCGCGGGCCGCGCGATAGTGGTCGGCGCCAACATCGGCAAGACCAAGGTGACGCCGCCGGAGGACGCGGCCGCCGACTACGCGACGTCGGCCCGGCTGCTCGCTCCCTGGGCCGACTACCTCGTGGTCAACGTCTCGTCACCGAACACCCCCGGCCTGCGCGACCTGCAGGCGACGGAGTCGCTGCGGCCCATCCTGCAGGCGGTACGCGCCGCGGCCGACGAGGCCAACGCCACCGGCTCCGCCGGGGCGGGCAGGCGCATCCCGCTGCTCGTGAAGATCGCCCCGGACCTCGCGGACGACGACATCGAGGCCGTCGCCGACCTCGTGCTCGAGCTGGGGCTCGACGGCGTGGTCGCCGTCAACACGACGATCGGCCACGACCGTGGCCCTGGCGGGCTGTCCGGCCCGCCGCTGCTGGGCCGGGGTATCGAGGTGGTCGCCCGGCTGCGCAACCGGCTCGGCACGGGCCCCGTCATCATCGGCGTCGGCGGTATCACCAGGGCCGACGACGTCCGCGCCTACCTGCGCGCCGGAGCCGACCTGACGCAGGGTTACACGTCATTCGTCTACGAGGGGCCGTTGTGGGCGTCGCGGATCAACCGCGCGCTGACCCGCTCGGCAGGCTCGACAGCAAGTGGGAGGCTGGAGTGATCCGTCCGCAGTGGGAGTGGGCCCTGGACGACGCCGAGGGGCGTCGCCTGGCCGAACCCGTCACACCCGTGTTCACCGCGCAGTACGACGCCGAGCAGTGGCTCGGCGAGCACTGGCGTGCGCTGGCCGAGGCCGGTGCGGTGCAGGCGCGCCTGCTGCACGACGGCACCGAGGCAGCGCCGGGCGTGGAGCTGCGCACGCCCTGAGCCTGCCCGGCTACCGGGACCCGGCGGAGTGCTGCTGCCCCGCCACCCGCCCCCACGCCCGGACCAGACGCGGCACGGCTTCGGCCAGCTCGGCGGGGGAGCGCGTGAAGGTGAGCCGCACCCGCGAGGCGGCGCCGGCGTTGTCGGGCGTGAAGAGCGGACCGGCCGCCACCCGCGCGCCCTCGGCAGCGGCGGCCGCCGCGAAGGCCTGCGCGACCGGCCGGCCGAGATCCACCCAGCAGAACAGCCCGCCCGGCGGCACCGGGACGTCCCACGGGAACGACTCACGGAGCTTGCCGACGAGCAGGTCGCGGCGCTCGCGGAGCATGCGGCGGCGGCCCGTCATCACCTCCGCGCGGCGTCCGAGCAGCTCGGTCACCGCGAGCTGCTCCAGCACGGCCGTCGCGATGTCCGCCGACTGCCTGGCGCGGGCGAGCTGGGCGATCACCTGCGGGTGCGCCCGGACCCAGCCCACGCGGAGCCCGCCCCAGAACGCCTTCGAGGCAGACCCCACCGACACCACGTGCGGCGACGTACCGTCCCCGGCGAACGCGGGCGGAGTCGTGTCGTCCGAGAGCCCGAGCTCGACCAGCGTCTCGTCGCCCACCACCGTGACGCCGTAACGTTCAGCGATCTGCCGGACCGCTGCCCGCTCCTCGGCCGAGAGCACGAAGCCCGTGGGGTTCTGGTAGTCCGGCACCAGGTAGACGAGCTTCGGCCGGGCGCGGCGCACGGCCGAGGCGAGCTGGTCGACGTCGAGCGGGCCCGTCGGCACGCCGACCACGCGACCGCCGGCGTCGCGCATCGCCTCCATGGCGTGGAAGTAGGTGGGCGACTCCACGACGGCGCGGTCGCCCGGACGCAGGTGCGTGTGCGCCAGCAGGGCGATCGCCTGCTGCGCCCCTGTCGTGATCAGCACCTCGTCGGCGGTGGTCGGCACACCGCGCTCGCGGTAGCGCGCGGCGACGGCCTCGCGCAGCGGCGCGAGGCCGTAGGGCTCGTACCCGCCGGAGTCGAGGTAGGCGGGCAGGCCCTCCAGGGCGTGTGCGAAGGCCCCGTGCAGCTCAGGCGGCGCGGGCGGGGTCGCCTGCCACAGGTCCAGGTGCCCTGCGGCGGTCGGTCCGTCCGTGAGTCCGAGGATCCGCGGGCCGTCGTCGGCCACTGGAGCGTCCCCGCCCACCGGTCGACCCGGCCCCGGACCGGCCGCGCGCTGCGGCAGCGTCGTGACGGTTCCGGAGCCGACGCGGCTCACCGCGAAGCCGAGCTCGCGCAGCCGGGCGTAGGCGCCCGACGTGGTGGTGCGCGAGACGTGGAGCGTGGCCGCCAGCTCCCGCTCGCTGGGCAGGCGGGTGTGGGGCGCCAGCGTCCCGGACAGGACGGCGGCCCGGAACGCGTCGGCGAGCGCCACGTACGCCGGTCCGCCCGCGTGCCACGTGCCGAGCAGCCGGGCGGTGGAGGCGGGGGAGAGCTGGCGCAGCACTGTCGGGGAAGCGGCGGACATGAGGCCACTCTCGCGTGATTGGCCATGGAAGACAAGGCCATTGGGCCTCACCATGGGTACATGACCACCACCACCGGCCGCCCGGCCGATCACGGCCCCTTGCCTGCTCCGACGCCGGACGTCTCGCCTGTGCCGGTCCCCGCACCGGTCCTGATGTCCACCGCGCGCCGCGTCGTGCAGCTGGTGCTGGGGCTCGTGGGGTTCGGCGTCGCCACGGCGATGATGCTGCACTCGGGCCAGGGAGCGATGCCGTGGGCGGTGCTGGACCAGGGCATCGTGGACCGCACCGGCCTGGCCTACGGGTGGGTGGTGCTCGGGATCGGGCTGCTCGTGATGCTCGCGTGGATCCCGCTGCGCCAGAGGCCGGGCGTCGGCACGGTCGCCAACATCATCGTGATCAGCCTGGTGATCGACCCGGCCCTGTGGGTGCTGGAGCGGCTGCTGCCCGCCCCGGGGCTCCCGGCCGGGATCGGTCTGGCCCTGGGTGGGATAGTGCTGCTCGGGGTGAGCACCGCCGCCTACGTCGGGGCCCGCTTCGGCCCCGGCCCGCGCGACGGGCTGATGACCGGGCTGGTGCAGCAGACGGGCTGGCCCGTCTGGCTGGTCAAGACCGGCATCGAGGTCGGCGTCGTGCTGCTCGGCGTGCTGCTGGGCGGGACGTTCGGCTGGGCGACGGTCGTGTTCGCCTTCGGCGTCGGACCAGTGGTGCAGGTCTCCGCACGGTGGCTCGCGCCGTCGGGCCTGACCGGGCGCCACTGACGGAACCCTTGGCTTTGGTGGCGCCCGGGCGGGCGGGCCCCCACCATTGCGACATGACCAGCGACATGACCAGCACCGACGTCGAAGCCCCGCGCGTGGGTATCCGCGCCCTCCTGCCCGGGCTCGTGTCCCGGATCGCGTTCGGCCTCCTGCTCGTCGCGGTCGTGATCCGCATGACGGGTGACGTGGGCGCGTGGGGCGAGGGCGCGCTCACGGTGGCTCTCGTGGCGCACCTGCTGCTGCTACCCCTGCTGGCACTGACGCTGTGGGCGGCGGCGCCGTCGTCCGGTGGGGTGCTGCGGCCGCGCCCCGTGGTCCTCACGCTCGTCGCGCTGGCGGTCGGCTACCTGGGCGACGTGTTCGTCACGACGGTGCTGTTCCCCGGGGTGTGGGAGACGTTGATGAGCGGCATGGAGCTCGAGGGACTCGTCTACATGGCGATGCTGAGCGCCGCGGTTCTCGCGCTGGCCCTGGTAGTGCAGGTCGTCGCGTTCCGCGGGTGGCTGGATGCAGGACCCCTGCGCCTGGCGGCGGACGTCGTCTGCGGGGTCACGGGCGTGGCCGCGGCCGCGGTCCTGGTCGCCGGGGTCGCGCACGTGGACCTCGGCGACTACGTCGTCGGCGCGGTCGTGGCGAGTGCTGCCTGGGTTGTCGCGGTGGCCCTGCTGACAGTGGTGGCCTGGCGGGCCGACCGTCTCGCGGGCGTCGGTGCACTGCTGCACGTCGCTACGGCGGGGTTGTTGCTGATCGGGACCATGACAGGCGGGATCGGCGCCAGCATCAGCCTTCGGGTGGTGGCCCTGACCTACGTCGTCGGGCAGGCCCTGCTGGCCGTTGGCGTGCTGCACAGGCTGCGACGCGCGACGGCGGGTGCCGACCTCCCGCTCTGATAAACCTGCGAGCCTCGCTGCACGTGGTGGGGGGTATGAGCATCGACACCGAAGATGAGACCGAGCGCGCCACCGTGCGCGTGGCTCGATCGCGTGACGACGACTTCGTCGCGTTCGTCGAGACGGCCGGACCATACCTCTACCGCACCGCGTACCTCCTGACGGGCGACAGCCACCGCGCGGAGGACCTGGTGCAGACCGCGTTCGAGCGCACCTACCGCGTCTGGGACAGGGTGCGGGACCGTGAGCCTCGGGCGTACGCCCGGCGCATCGTGGTGAACCAGCGCATCGACACGTGGCGGCACGTCCGGCGCGAGGTGATACCGGGCGACGACCACATCCCGGTAGGGGCCGTTCAGGACGGGGCCGGGGGAGTGGTGCTGCGCGACGCGCTCGTGCGGGCCCTCACGCAGCTCGCACCACAACAGCGGCGCGTCGTCGTGCTCCGGCACCTGCTGGACCTCTCGGAGGCGGACGTCGCCGCGGAGCTCGGCCGGAGCGTCGGCACGGTCAAGGCGACCAACGCCCGCGCGCTGGAACGCCTGCGCGGCATGGTCGCGGGGGCCGATCTGGAGATGGTCGACGCGCCGGTCGTGGACGCAGCCGCAGTGCTGCGCGGCAGCCGGGCGGCGCTGCGCCGTCGTCGGGTGGCACAGGGCGCGACGTCGGGCGTCGCCGCGCTGCTGCTGGTGTGGTTCCTGCTGGGACCGGTGCGGGTGCCGGGTCTGGGAGACGTCGCCCTGCCGGGCAGCGAGTGGTTCCGGGAGGTCACGGGCATCGAGCGGCTGCTCGAGAACCCGGAGCCCGGGCCTGGCCTGACCGCCGCCCCGACCGTTCCCGCCGCGGAGGTGGAGCCGCTGCGTGAGACCTTCGCCGTTCCGGGCGATCAGACCGCCACCGCGACGCTCACCGAGGACGGGTCGTACTTCATGGTGAGGACCTTCCCGGGTTCGGGGCAGCCCGGAACGCCCGACGCCGCCGGCTACTCGGTGATCGAGGTCGTGGAGATCCAGGAGGACGGGACCGCGCACGCTGGTGAGTGGACGGGTTCAGGAACGGTCGACGGCGAGGGCGCCGTCGTCCTGGAAGCGGTGCGCCAGGGTGACCAGCTGGCCTGGGCCGAGTCACCGACGGTCGACGGCGGCGACCCGACCGTCTGGGCGATCCGTGTGCGGGGCGGATCGGTGTGGCCGGACCCGGTCACGGTGGCGGAGCACCGAGCAGCGGACCATTCAGCGGACGGCGCGGTCCTCGGTGACCCGTGGATCGGGCTCACCACCGGACGAGCCGTCTGGCTGACCGTCGTTCCGGGGCCGGACGGCGAGGGCGTGCGCACGGTCTCGGCGACGAACGCGAACGGCGAGGGCGACGAGCAGGTCGTCGCGACTGATGTGCTGACGTTCGCGACCAACGACGACGAGGTGGTCACGACTACCGCGAAGAGGGGCGCCGACGGTGTGCCGCTGCACGCCATCACCTCCTTCCGGGACGACGGGCGCACGGAGGTCATCCGGCCCGGCATCCCCGCCGGCTCCGGGGAGATCTCCCGCTGGGGCGGTGAGCTCGCGGCGTCCGACAGGCTCGTGGCCTGGAACGACGGTGCCGCGGTCCACGTGCTGGATCGCAGGACGGGACGGGAGCGGACCTTCGAACCGGGAGCCGCCGGAGACGTCGTGACCTCTATCGGCGTGGCCGCGGACGACGTGGTGTGGAGCACGGTGGGCGACGACGGGAACACCGTGTACCTGGTCGACGACGCGCTCGGCGAGGGGCGGCCCCACCTCCTGGACCGCGGCGCTGGGACGGCGTCGGTTGCCATCGCCGGGGACCTTGTCGCCTGGCGGGTGGAGGACGTGGACGCCGGCACGGCGACGCTGCACCGCGCCAGGGTCGAATGATGACAGAAGGGGTCGATTCGATTCGACCGTTTGTCATAGGGTGACGACATGGTCAACTACCGGTACCTCGGCAACAGTGGTCTCAAGATCTCGGAGATCACCTACGGCAACTGGCTCACCCACGCCTCGCAGGTGGAGAACGACGTCGCCACGGCGTGCGTCCGCGCCGCCCTCGACGCGGGTATCACCACCTTCGACACGGCCGACGCGTACGCCAACACGGCCGCGGAGCAGGTGCTCGGCGACGCGCTGAAGGGCGAGCGCCGCGAGTCGCTGGAGATCTTCACGAAGGTCTACTGGCCCACCGGCCCCAAGGGCCCCAACGACGTGGGTCTGTCCCGCAAGCACATCATGGAGTCGATCAACGGCTCCCTGACCCGCCTCGGCACCGACTACGTCGACCTGTACCAGGCGCACCGGTACGACGTCGAGACCCCGCTCGAGGAGACGATGCAGGCGTTCGCCGACATCGTGCGCCAGGGCAAGGCCCTCTACATCGGTGTCTCGGAGTGGTCCGCCGACCAGATCCGCGCCGGCGCCGCGCTCGCCAAGGAGCTCGGCTTCCAGCTGATCTCCTCGCAGCCGCAGTACTCCATGCTGTGGCGGGTCATCGAGGACGAGGTGGTGCCCGCCTCGAAGGAGGCCGGTGTCTCGCAGATCGTCTGGTCGCCGATGGCGCAGGGTGTGCTCTCGGGCAAGTACCTGCCGGGCCAGCCGGCCCCCGCCGGCTCGCGCGCGACCGACGAGAAGGGCGGCGCGCAGACGATCAGCCGCTTCATGACCGACGAGACGCTGACCGCCGTGCAGAACCTCAAGCCGGTGGCCGCCGAGCTGGACCTGTCGATGGCGCAGCTCGCCGTCGCGTGGGTGCTGCAGAACGACAACGTGGCCGCCGCGCTCGTGGGTGCGTCGCGTCCGGAGCAGGTCGCGGAGAACGTCAAGGCCTCGGGCGTGACGATCCCGGCGGAGCTGATGAAGCAGATCGACGCCGCCCTGGACGGCGTGGTCGTGCGGGACCCGGCCAAGACCCTCGAGGGCATGCCGAAGAAGCGCCCGGCCTGACCCAGTGCGCTGAGTTGTCAGACGGCGCCGCACGTGTCAGACGTACAGGTCACCCTGGTGACCTGTACGTCTGACACGTGCGGC
>NZ_JBFAAH010000048.1:0-19591 GCF_040639635.1 Promicromonospora sp. NPDC023805
TGACGGGAACGCGGCGGCAGCCGACGACGTGAGTTGTGGGCCCAATCGCTTGGTCGGCGCGGAACTTTGTCCGGTCGCTAGCTGTTCTCGACGTCGTCGTCCTTCGCCTCCTGGTGGCCGCGTGCCTCCCGCTCGCGCTTGCGCTTCTCCTGCTCGAGGCGCCAGAGGAACTCGGGGTCGTCGTCAGGGGCGACGGGGCCGGCGGGACGGCGCGGGCCGGGGCGGGGCGACCGCGGGGGCGGCGTCGGACGGTTGCCGCCACCGCTCGGACCACTGTTGGGCGCCGACGGGCCTGCGCCCGACCGACGGGCCGCGAGGCGCACGACTATCCATGAGATCGCGCCCAGCAGGGGCAGGAGCACGATCAGGAGCACCCAGAGCCACCGGGGCAGTCCGCCGCGTTCGTCCTCGTCAGAGCCCCAGACGTCGGCCAGGGCATACGCCATGAGTCCGACGATTACCAGGATCAGGAGGATGTTTCGCATACCCCCAGCCTACGGCGGGACGGCGGGGATGGGTCAGCCCTCGACGTGACCTTCACCGCGTTGCCGCCCGTCCCCGTCCGCGTCCGTGGGCTCGGCGTCCTCGGTGCGACTGGCTCCCTCGCGGGCCTCGCGCTCGCGCTTGCGCTGGGCCTGTTCCATCAGCCAGATGAACTCGGGGTCGTCCTCGGGCGCGAGGGGCGCGGCGTCCTGCTCCCAGGAGCGTGTCCGGCGCTCGTACCGGGCGGGCTCCGGCTGGCCGGCCGGGAACCCGGTGACCTGCTGGCCGGAGCTCCTCCGGCGGCGTCGGGCGGTGTTGCTCACCACCAGCCACGCGATGGAACCCGCGAGCGGGAGGAACACGATGGCGACGATCCAGAAGCCCTTCTGGATCCCGCCGAGGTCTTCGTCCTCCGACTGGATCACGTCGACCAGCGCGTAGACGACGAGCGCGAGGTACAGGAGGAAGAAGACGAGCTTGGGCATGGGCTGGAGCCTAACGGGACGCGTCCTGGAGGCGCCCGGCCGAACGGGTGATTTCGTGGCCGGGTGTGACCGGCGCCCGGCTTACGATGGGAGGGTGCCCCTCCTGACCTACACGCTGCTCCGCCTCGCGCTGTTCGGCGCGGCCCTCGGCCTGCTCTACCTGGTCGGTCTGCGGGGCTGGCTGCTCCCGACGGTGGCGGTAGTGGTGGCGCTGGCCCTGTCGTACCTGACGTTGACGAAGCCGCGGGACGCCGCGACGCGGTGGATCGCCGGACGGACGGACCGCCGCGCCGCCGAGCGCGCGGTCTTCCCGAAGACCGACGCCGACGCGGCCCACGAGGACGCCGAGGTCGACAAGAAGCTTCAGGCCGACTGACCCGGGAAGGGTCAGATCGACAGGCCGAGCCAGAGCAGCAGGCCGTAGCCCAGCTCGTACAGGCCAGTACCTGCCAGGACCGGGATCAGCAGCTTGCCACGGGCCCCGGCGAGCACCGGGATGGTCAGCAGGATGGCCGGACCGAACAGCAGCAGCACGACGAGCGACCACGGCGCCCAGAACGCGCACACCATGCCTAGCAGCACCGGGACCCACAGCATCGCCACGTACGCGCGGCGGGCCTTGTGGTCGCCGAGCCGCACGGCAAGGGTCCGCTTGCCGGCCAGCACGTCCGTCGGGATGTCGCGCAGGTTGTTGACCATGAGCAGCGCACACGCGATGAGGCCCACCCCGACCGCGCCGAGCACCGCGGGCCAGGTGATCCGGTCGGCCTGCGTGTACGTGGTGCCGAGCACCGCGACCAGGCCGAAGAACACGAACACGGCGATCTCGCCGAACCCCCGGTACCCGTACGGCTTCTTGCCGCCCGTGTAGTACCAGGCAGCTGCCACGCACACCGCGCCGACCGCGAGCAGCCACCAGTGGCCCGAGACCGCGCTCAGCGCCAGGCCGAGCAGGCCGGCGACGCCGAACGAGGCGAAGGCGGCGCGCTTCACGGTGCCCGGGGCTGCGGCGCCGGAGGCAGTGAGCCGCATGGGCCCCACCCGGTCGAGGTCGGTCCCGCGGACGCCGTCGGAGTAGTCGTTGGCGTAGTTGACGCCCACCTGCAGGACCAGGGCGACCCCCAGCGCGAGCAGCGCGGGCAGCCACGCGGAGGCGTCCACCTGCGCGGCCGCGCCGGTACCCACCATCACCGGTGCCGCTGCCGCCGGCAGCGTGCGGGGCCGGGCCCCGGAGATCCACTCGGCGGCAGTCGCCATCAGCGTGTCCTTCGTTCGTGAGGTGTGACCAGCATCTGTGGACAACGAGGTCCGTGTTCACCAGGTTCGATGTACCAGGTCCGGGGCCGTTCGAGGCCCTGGCGGAAGAACGAAGTCATGGTCGCACGGGTTCCCGGGCGGACTCCCGCTCGGCCCGCACGACGGCGTCCCGCACCGCCCGGCGGTCCACCTTGCCGGGGCCGCGGGCAGGCAGGGCGACCGTGACGTACACGCGGCGCGGCGCGGCCGGCGCCCCGAGCCGCTGCCCGACGGCGGAGCGCAGCCCCGCGAGCAGCTCACCGCCGCCGTCGGTCAGGTCCGTGCGGCCGGACGCGGCGGCGGACGGTGTCCGGCCGGGGAGGGCGAGCACGGCGACGACGGCCTGGCCCCATTCGGCGTCGGGCACCCCGACGACACAGACCTCGCAAGGCGTGCCCAGGCTTTCGAGGTGCTCGGCCAGGACGTCCTCGACGGCCCCCGGGGCGACGTTGACGCCGCCGGTGAGGATGACGTCGTCGGCCCGGCCGAGGACGGTGAGCCGGTCGCCGTCCAGGCGGCCGAGGTCCGAGGTGCGGAACCAGCGGGTGCCGTCGGGGTCGGTGCGGAACGCGGCGGCCGTGGCCTCGGGATCGCCCACGTAGCCCTCGGCGAGCACGGGGCCGGACAGCTCGACGACGCCGGTGCCGATCTCGTCGGGGCCGGCGCTCGGCCCGGGGGCGGGCCCGGCCAGGCGCACCCGCACGCCGGCGAGCGGGACGCCGTCGTACACGCAGCCGCCGCTCGTCTCGGACATGCCGTAGGTCGTGACCGCCCGGACCCCCGCGGCCCGGGCGCGAGCCAGCAGCGGGGCCGGGGTCGCCGCGCCGCCGACGAGCACCGCGTCGAACCGGGCCAGGGCGTCGAGGCCGGCGGGGTCGCCGTCGTCCGCCGCGACGACCAGCCGGTGCAGCTGGGTGGGCACCACCGACACGTACGCGCGCACGTCGTCCGCGAGGAAGTCCGTGGCGAGGGCCGCGAACCCGGCGGGGGTGAACCGGTCCGGCGTGCCGACGCGCGCCTCCGTGCCCGCGACGACCGACCGGTTGATGACCTGGACACCGGCGACGTGCGTGGGCGGCAGCACCAGCAGCCAGCGTCCAGGCCCGCCGAGCCGTTCGTGGGTCGCGTTCGCGGAGGCGCGCAGGGCCGCCGCACCGAGCGCGACCTCGCGGGGGTTTCCCGTGGAACCAGAGGTCCGCAGCACGAGCGCGGTGCCGGGCGGGAGGGCGGCGTCCGACAGTCGGGGCTGCGGGGCGTACGCCGGGCCGCCGTCGAGGGCGTCCCGGACGGCGCGGACGACGTCGGTCAGGGGGTCGGTCGGGGCCACCTCATGAGCCTAAGCGTGCGTCGAGGGTGCCGGACTATGGTGTAGGTAGGGTGTGCGCCACGCAGGACGCCTCCGGGTACGGCCCGGGGCCGAATCCTGGCGGAGGAGGTCGCATGACGAGGTGTTGGTCGATGGCCGTGCGGGGCACGGCGGCGGCCCTGGCCACAGTGCTGGGGCTGGCGGGCTGCGGCCTCGGCAGCCCCGAGGAACCGGTCCCGACGCCCACCACGACCGTCGAGGCCCCCGTCCGGGGCGACCGGAGCGGGCCGCCGAAGCCGGACGCGCCGGTCGTGTGGCCGCTCACCGGTGTGGAGACCAAGCAGGTCAAGCAGCGTCCAGCGGTGTCGGTGAAGGTCGAGAACGCCGTGGAGGCGCGCCCGCAGCGCGGCCTCGTCGAGGCCGACATCGTCTGGGAAGAGGTGGTGGAGGGCGGCATCACGCGGTTCGTCGCGACCTACCACTCGAACATCCCGGCCGTCGTCGAGCCCGTGCGCTCCGTGCGGCCGATGGACCCCGCGATCGTCGCGCCGCTCGACGGCATCCTGGCTTTCTCGGGCGGGCAGGGCCCGTTCATCGCCGCGGTGAAGCGGCTGGGCACCCAGGCGATCATCATGGACGACGGCGACGGCGGCTTCAGCCGGGACCCCGGCCGGGCGGCGCCCCACAACGTGATCGGGCGGGTCTCGTCGTTCATCGCGCAGTCCGACGGCAAGCGGACGAGTCCGCCGCCCGCGCAGTTCGAGTACGCACGCGAGGTCGGCAAGGGCTCGGCGCCGCGGGCCGGCAAGCCTGCGCAGGTGGTCGACGTGCGGCTGTCCCGCGCGCAGCGGACCGTGTGGACGTGGGACCGCGCGCACCAGCGGTACCTCCGCAGCGAGGGCTCTGCGGCGTCGGTCGACGCGGACGGCCGGCGGCACGCCGCGCGGAACGTGCTCGTGCTGTCCACCGAGGTCTTCAACACCAAGTGGGTGGACCCCGCAGGTGCACCGGTGCCGGAGCATCGCCTCGCGGGCCAGAGCGGTACGGGCACGCTGGTCTCCATGGGGCACCGCGTCACGGTGCGCTGGTCGAAGCACCACCACAAGGCGCCGATAGTGCTCAAGACCCTCGACGGCCGCGAGGCGGAGCTCGACCCGGGCAACACGTGGATCGAGCTGGTCCCGAGGGGTTCGGGGAGCTGGACGGTGCGGTGAGCGCCCGATGAGAGACCTTTCATCCGGGTCTCATGACCGGTTCATACCGGCCTAGTTGAGTGACGGTATTGCACCTCAGCGTCCCTCGACCAGAAAGCGTGGCCGCCATGAGCATCCTTGACACGTCCCCTGACCTGCGCGGCTACGCCTCGCGCCCCGTCGCCGCCCCGCTGCGGGCCGTCGACGCCGGCGCACGGACGCCCGCCCCGCTCGCGCGCCGTCTGCTGCGGGCCAAGAAGGCCTACTCCACGCGGTTCGTCGCCGCCGCGATCGAGCAGGATCCCGGCGCCTTCGACCTGATCACCGACCCGGCGCGGGCGCCGCGGGCAGGCGACGTCGTCCTGGCCCGGGTGGTGACCATCGGCCAGCACAAGCGGCTCGAGTCGCCGGTGTCGCGCCGCCAGATCCTGTTCGAGGGCGACGAGATCGTCGTGGCCTACGGGTCGCGCTACGCCGCCGACCAGTTCCTCGCCGTCATCCCCGAGGACCTCGGCGAGTGCCATCTCGCGGCCGCCGGCGGGCTCGCGTCGCGCGTCGTCGACCAGCACGCGGCGATCGACGATGCGACGGTGATCGAGCCGATCGGGCTCCTCTCCAGCGCGAACCGGGTGGTGAACCTGGCGCGGTTCGCCCCGCACCCGGTGCGTGCGGCGGCGCTGGCCGGCGGCTCCGCGGCGCGGGTTCCCGTCGTCGCGGTGGTCGGCACGTCCATGAACTCCGGCAAGTCCACGACGCTGGCGTGCCTCGCCCGCGGTCTCACCGCGGCCGGCCTCACCGTCCACGCGGGCAAGGCGACCGGCACGGGTGCGGGCAACGACGCGCACCTCTACACCGACGCGGGCGCGGAGCGCGTGGTCGACTTCACCGACTTCGGCCTCCCCAGCACGTTCGGCCTGTCCTTCGAGGAGGTTCGCGACGTGTTCGCGACCATGACGGACGTGCTGGCGTCCCCGACCGGGCGCGGCACCCCCGACGTCGTCCTGATCGAGATCGCCGACGGCATCTTCCAGGGCGACACGAGCCGCCTCCTCACCGACGACGCCTTCCGTTCGGTGGTCGACCGCGTGGTGTTCGCCGCAGGGGACGCTCTCGGCGCGAGCGGCGGGATAGCGGCGCTCCGGGCGCTGGGCTGCGAGCCGTCGGTGGTGTCCGGGGTGCTCACCGCGTCGCCGCTCGCCACCGCGGAGGCCCGCGCCGCGCTCGACGTCGGCGTCGTGCCCACCTTCGACCTGTGCCGGCCGTCCGTGGCGCTGACCGCCGCGGGCCTGGCTCCCGCGGGAGTCGGACATGCCGTCGCCTGAGCCGGAACCGGGCCTGCTCCCGAAGATCTACACCGGCGGACGGCGCGGCTGGGTGATCGGCCTGGTCGTCCTGGGTCTCGGCCAGGCCGCGCTCGGTGCGGTCAGCGCGTGGACCCTCACGCAGCTCCGTGCGGGCAGCCCGTGGCCGATGGCGGTGGTGATCCTCAGCATCGTCGCGGCCGCCGTCGCGTTCGGCGGTCTGCGTGTGGAGGAACGGATCGCCGCCGAACGGCTCGGCCAGGACTACGTGCGAGACGTACGCCGCGACCTGGTCCAGGCCGAGCTCACCCCGGGCAGCCGCACCCACCTCGGGATCACGGTCGCCCGGACCACCAACGATCTCTCCAGCGTGCGCAACTGGGTGTCGCAGGGCGTGGGACCGCTCGCCGCGGGGATCCCGCTGATCCTCGGCTCCGTCGTGGGCCTCACGATCATCGACCCGTTCCTCGGTCTGGGGTTCCTGTTCCCGCTCGGCGTGCTCGCCGCGGTCATGGTGCCCTGGGCGCGGACGGCGTACCAGCGGTCGCGGAGCCTGCGCCGGGCCCGCGGGCGCATGGCCACGCGGATCGCCGACACCGTCAGCGCCTCGCAGGGGATCATCGCGGCGCGCGGTGCGGGCCGCGAGCTCGGCCACATCGACTCCGCCTCGGACGTCGTCGTCGACCGGGCCGTCGACCGGTCGGCGATCGTCGGCCTGATCAGGGCCGGCGGGACTGTCGCGGCGATGCTGGCCACGCTCGCCGTCGCGGCCGTCGGCGTCATCCGCGGCATCGACCCCGCCGTCACGATGGCCGCCATGGCGATCGCCGGTATCGCGTCGACGCCGATCATCGACATCGGCCGGATAGTCGAGTACCGCCAGACCTACCTGGCCGCCTGCGCCGTCCTGGGCCCGGCGCTCGCCGACGCCGCACGCCGGCGTGCCGAGTACGAGCAGGCCCGCGACGCGGCGTCGTCGGCCCTCGTGCCGGACGGCGCGGACGCTCCCGGCCTGGTGCATGTCGCGGTCCCGGGGCTCACCCCCGAGCCCCTGCGGGGGAGAGCCGGGGCCCGGATCCGGCTGACCAGCGACGACCCGGGGGCGCCGCTGCGCCTGATGCGCCGGGTCGTCGGGCTCGACGCGAACCCGCCCGGCGTCGCCGACGAGATCTGGGTGGGCGGCGAGAACCTGGGGGCCGTCGCTCCGGCACGCGGTCGCGCGCTCGTGGGGCTCGCCACGAGGGACACGGTCTTCGAGCGCGGATCGCTGCGGCGTGCGCTGCGCTACCGGCGTCCCGACCTCGACAACGAGACCGCCGTGGCGGTCCTGGAGACCGTTGGCCTCTCCGTCGATCCGTTCCCGGACGGGCTGCGCACCGTGCTGCGCTCCGGCGGAGAACCGCTGACCACTGACGAACGGGCGCGGCTCGCGCTCGCCCGCGCGATCTACGGCGAGCCGCCGCTGCTCCTGGTCGCGGACCTCGACCGGGATCTGGACGCCGAAGGGCGGGGCCGGTTGGAGCGCATCCTGGCGGGCTACCCGGGTGTTGTCGTGCTCACCGGGTCCGACGAGCTGGCGCGGGCGCTGGGCGCCGAGGACTTCCGGGTCGCGGCGACGCCGGTCCTGGTCGCTCCGGATGGGCGTGCGCCGGACGACGACGACTGAGGCCGGTGCGCCCTCACCGTTACGCGCCCCATCAGTAGTAGTACGGGAACCATTGATCGACGCGCGTGTGCCCATCCGATGCCCACGTACGCGCAGCGGCCAGTAGCCTCGGAGCACCGCCTCATCCAGGGAGGGTGCCCATGGCCCAGCACGTGAGCGTCGATGCCGGGTTCGGCCCGTACCTCCGTCGCCTGCGCGAGGAACGTAGGTGGTCGCTGCGGCGCCTTGGCGAGGTGGTGCACATCTCGCACGGCCACCTGTGGGACCTCGAGAAGGGTCGCAAGCAGCCGAGCGTGGCCGTGGCCGCGCTGCTCGACAACGCTCTCGAGGGAGGCGGCCAGCTGGCCACCATGGTGCGTGTCCAGGCACCTGCGGACGGCGGGCTCGTCGCCGTAGTGGCGACGCCCGAGATGGACAGCCTGCACGGCACGTTCGAGCTGTGGGCCCTGGACGCCCAACGTCAGGACTTCCTCACCGCGGCGGCGTTCAACGCGTCCGCGTTTCTCACGCCGGCGCTGCGATGGCTCACCACACCCAGTGCGCCAACCGCGCCGGTTGGTGGCCCACGGATCGTCGGGGCGCCGGACGTCGAGATGATCCGGCGGATGCTCGGCGTCTTCCGTACCGTCGACAACCAGTACGGCGGTGGGCAGATCCGTGAGCGCCTGGTGCGGTTCCTGCACCATGACGTGGCGGAGCTGTTGCAAGGGCGGTACGACGTCGCCACGGGCTCGGCGCTGCTGTCTGCTGCGGCAGAGGCGACGCAGCTGGCGGGCTGGGCTACCTACGACGTGGGACGGCATGCCCTCGCACAGCGCTACATGGTCCACGCCCTGCAACTCGCTGGGGCGGCCGGGGACCGTCCGCTCGGTGCCGAGGTCCTGGCGGCCATGTCGCACCAGGCGGCCTACCTCAGGGCCGGCGGCGAGGCTGTTGACCTGGCCCGCGCAGCGGCGCGTGCGGCGCAGGACGCAGGGGTAGGTGCCATCGCGGCGGAGGCGGCCGTGCTAGAGGCGCAGGGGCACGCGGTGGGCGGCGACGGCGCGGCGACGGCGAGCGCCCTCGACCGCGCCGAGCGGCTGTTCGACCAGGCGGAGCGGGCGACTGACCCGCAGTGGCTCGGGTACTTCGACGAGGCGTACCTGGCGGCGAAGTTCGGGCAGACGTTCAGCGCGCTCGGGCGAGGGGACCTCGCGTTGCGGTTCGCGCACCGGTCTCTGGACATGGACGAGCGGTACGCGCGGGGGCGGGCGTTCAACCTCGCGCTGGTGGCACGAGCGCACGCGCAAGCGGGCGAGATCGAGGAGGCAGCGGCGGCCGGGCATCGGGCGGCCGACGCAGCAGAGGGCATCGACTCCGCGCGGTCGAGGGACTACCTCGCCGAGATTGCTGACCGCCTGGCGCCGCACGCCGGGCTGAAGCAGGTGGCGTCCTACCGGGCCCGGGTCGCGCAGCTCGTCGGCTAGAGGCGGCCCTTCGCGGCGTCCAGCTGCAGCTTGAGGATGGTGGCCACGGTTGCCGCGCCGACGATCTTGCCGGCCTCGATCATCGCCTCGGCATCGTCGAGCGTGAACCACGCCAGTTCTTCTGCCTCGTTCACGTCCGGTGCGGCGCCGGTGTCGTGCGCGCCGCGGGCCAGGTAGACCGTGTTTGGCTGCTCCAGGGACGCAACGGACGGCTGGAAGCGTAGGTACGGGTCAACGGAGCGCGGGCGCCAGCCGGTCTCTTCCTCTGCCTCGCGGAACGCGGCGGCCTCGACGTTCTCGCCGTCGTCCAGGTAGCCCCCGGGCAGCTCCCATACCCACTGGTCGATGACGAAGCGGTGGCGGTACATCAGCAGGACCCGTAGGTCGTCGTCGACCATCGCGACCATGACCGCCGCTTGCAGGCGCAGCACCCACTGCTCGAACTCCACGCCGTCGGGCAACCGCACCTTGGCGATGGATGCTCGCGCTCGGCGGGTGTCGTCCTGCAGCCGTTCCTCGAGGATGGTCCATTGGGTGGCGGGGCGCTGGTTCGTGGTCACGGCGCGAGCGTACGGCGGGCTGCACGCTGTACGCCACGGGTGTACTCCGCGGCGTACACCCGTCAGCCGACACCGGCTGACACGCCGGACCTGCCTGCGGACACGAGGGCACGACAGGCTCGGGAGAGAAATAGCACTCCCCGCCGGCCGGAAGGCAAATCGTGATCACCACAACACGCGTACGCCAGCACACCACGCACAATCTCGACCTTGCTGTGCCGGCGCTCGTCGCCTGCGATATCGACGGGACCTTGCTCAGTACAGGACAGCTGCCCACCGCGGCGGTGCGGTCCGCGGTCGAGCGGGTCCGCGCGGCCGGCCATCACGTCGTCCTCGCGACGGGCCGCTCCCTGGTCGGCGCACTGGACGCCGCCCTCAAGCTCGGACTGGACGACGCGTGGATTGTGGCCTCGAATGGCGCGGTGACCGCGCACCTAGTGGGAGGCGAGTACGAGGTCACCGACCGGCACACCATCAATCCTGAGCCGGTCGTGCGCGTGGCCGTGGACGCCATGCCTGGTATCCGGGTCGGGGTCGAGGTGGTGGGTGTCGGGTACCGCGTGAACATCCCGTTCCCCGACGGCGAGCTCAACGGCGTCCAGCAAAGCGTCGACGCGATCAGGGAGCTGTGGGCGGACCCGACACCGCGGCTCGCGATCTACGGCCCGGCCGCGTTCGGTCTCGTGCCGGTCCTGCGCGCGATGGGCCTGACAGCGATTGCCACCCGGCCTGACTGGGTGGATGTCACCCCGCCCGCCCTGTCGAAGGCGACCGCTCTGGACAAGGTACGTCGCCGGCTCGGCGTCGAGTACGAGGCGACGGCCGCGATCGGCGACGGCGAGAACGACGTCGAGATGCTTCGGTGGGCCACCCGGTCCATCGTCATGGGTCACGCGCCCGCGCACGTCCGGGCTGTGGCCGACCGTGCCACCGGCACCATCGATGACGACGGCGCCGCAGCGGCCTTGCTGTGGCTGCTGGGTTGAGCCCCTCGGCGTACGGCGCCGGCTACGTGTGCTTCAACTTGCTGGGACAGATCAGATGCTCTGGATCCCACCACAGGACATGGAACACGTGCTCTCGGAGGAATCCGTAGAGCCGCGGTTTACCACCGCATGCGAGCCGGACGACCGAGTCCTCATCGTCTCGCTCCAGCTCAAGGAGGCGTGCTTGGATCTCGGGCCGCATTTCGGCGACTTGATAGCGCGTTCCAACCGCCGCTCCCTGCGAGAGTAGCTGGCCAACCTGCATGGTCTCGAAGTGGCCGAGACGCCTGAGGAGATCCGTTAGATGCTCCGGAGTGATGGCGTTCAGCGAGAAGTCCCACTCATGGTCAAGGTCGCCGAATCGCCACACGACGCGACGGCGAAGAACCTCGTCCTGATCGACGTCCAGCGAGCGCGCCACCTTGGCAGGCGGGATCCGCGGATCTGCGATCTGTGGAGACTTGTCCTTGCGCTTGGTCGGCCATCCACCGGGCGGTACCGGAACCTTCTGCTGTCCGGTCTTGCGTCCCACTACTGTGAAGCCGAGGTTAGGCCGTCGTAGTACTCGTGCATGGACGCCTGTGTAATCACCACGGAGCTGCGAGCTCCGGCGGCCAGTCCCTTCCGGGCATCAAGCCACGCTGCCTCGCGATGCGTGAGCTCGCTGAGTTCGTGAGCCGACATCTTGTCGTAGAACGCCAGAACAGAGCGTACGGACGACGCCTCATCGTCGGTCAGCCTGCCCTGGTCGCCTTCCGTCCAACTGCCGAGCGAGAACAATCCGCGATGCACGTTGTACAAGTCCCAGCAGACGGGGCCGTTGGCCCACGCCTGAAACTCGGAGTCGAACAGAGGTCGCTCTTCTCAGACTAAGTGCCATGCCTGGGAGTAGTAGGTGAGCTTCTGGAGCTTCATCACCGTCATCGGTCCGGCCTCGTGGAGGATCAGGGCCGCGACATCGTGCACAGTCGCCATGTCCGTTCCTTTCTACCTCGGCTGGATGGTGCTGGTGGGTTTCCTCAATCGACGATACAGGTCTGTGGTTCATGGCCGGTCTGGGTTGCCAAGTTGCAACTTCGGATCACCCGGGTGAGACGCCGCACCCCACAGTCTCGTGTGGTTTTGGAGCTGTGGGGTGCGGCCGCGAGTGGTGGTAGTCGGCGGCGGGGCGTCGGCAGGATCGGCGGCCGGGTGATGTTGCGGGTGAAGCGAGACATCGGTACGCCTCCTGAGCGGTCGAGTGTCGGTGGTCCGCCGTACGTTCGACGGCACACCCGCGCGCACCGGGCGAGCGGAAGAAGAGGGGAGCGGAATGGACAAGTTCTTCCAGGTTCTGCACGCGAACGGGACCGAGACGCTCGATTTTCAGACCGAAGTGAATGAGTACGGTCCGCCCGACAGCGAGGTGCTTGTAGTGCTGGGCGACGTTGAGCACCGCTTTCTCGCCGTCGAGGGGCGCCGAGTCGAGTACTCCGTGGCTGACTCTGGGGCCTTGCGAGTGCTGTTCGACGGTGAAGTGCAGCGTGTTTACGGCCCGAGCGGGTGGGTCTTCGTGGAGGGAGAGCAGGAGCCGGCGCGGCGTGGCCGGCTCTTGGCCTGAATTACGCCACGTTGCCGAGATCGCGGCCTGTTCGCGGTTCCTCTGGAGAATGAGACCGGTCTCGGCGACGCCCGGGCGTCGCCTTGCCTCGGGCGCGCGTGGGGGCGGGAGCGGCACAAACGATGACGGCGTGGTTCGCCGATGCTCTCACCTCCTCGCCCGTCGCGAGACCAGGGTCCGACTGGAAGGATCGGCGGCATGACGATCTGTGGCCACTGGCTGGAGCAGTTCTCGACGGCGGCGTCATGAGCCCCGATGAGTGGTCGGTCGTCTGGGAGGGTGTCGCCGCCGTCGGGACGATGCTTGCTGTGGTCTGGGCTGTCTTTACCACGCTGACGGAACGCCGGAAGCGCTCCGCAGTCGAAAAGGAACTGACCAAGGAGCAGGCCACCTCCCGGGTCGCCAAGCGTCGCGAGCAGCCCGAGCACGTCGCAGTCTGGTTCGAGGAGGAGTATCGCTCCCTGTTCGGCGGAGGGCCGCCATCCGGTGGAAAGCCTGATCTCGCCAGCCCCCATGGGACCGCGTTCGTCGGAAACTACTCAGGAGCTCCGATCTTCAACGTCTCGGTCTCAGCTGAGGCAGTCCTTTCGGAGGAGAGCTTCCAACTGGGATTCACCAACGTGGTACCGCCAGGGCCCGAGCCTTGGTCGGTAGACCTCGCTGGTGCCGCCGGACACGGGGGCGAACTGCTGATGCACGTGGAGTTCCAGGATGTGGCCGGCGTGCGGTGGCGACGATCGTCTGGCGGTGGCCTCGAGGAAATGCCCAGCCGCTTGCCACAAAAATGACACACCCGCTTCCGTGAAGCGGGTGTGCAAGCGCCATAGGCCGCTGACCTGGGCCTAATAGTAGTAGGGGAAGGCCGACCAGTCCGGGTCGCGGCGCTCCAGGAACGCCTCCTTGCCCTCGACCGCCTCGTCCGTCATGTACGCGAGCCGCGTCGCCTCGCCGGCGAACACCTGCTGGCCGGCGATGCCGTCGTCGGCGGCGTTGAACGCGAACTTGAGCATCCGGATGGCCTGCGGCGACTTGCCCGCGATGATCTTCGCGTACTCCAGCGCAAGCCCTTCCAGGTCCTCGTGGGCCGCTACCTCGTTGACGGAGCCCCAGCGTTCGGCGTCCTCGGCGGAGTACTCGCGGGCCAGGAAGAAGACCTCGCGCGCCCGCTTCTGCCCGATCTGGCGGGCGAAGTAGGCGGAGCCGTACCCGGCGTCGAACGAGCCGACGTCGGCGTCGGTCTGCTTGAACTTGCCGTGCTCGCGGCAGGCGACGGTGAGGTCGGCGACGACGTGCAGCGAGTGCCCGCCGCCGGCAGCCCAGCCGTCCACCACCGCGATGACCACCTTGGGCATGGTCCGCATCAGGCGCTGCACCTCAAGGATGTGCAGGCGACCGGCCTTGGCCGGGTCGATGGTGTCAGCGTTCTCGCCCTCGGCGTAGCGGTAGCCGTCGCGGCCGCGGATGCGCTGGTCACCGCCGCTGCAGAACGCCCAGCCGCCGTCCTTGGGGGAGGGGCCGTTGCCGGTCAGGAGCACCGTGCCGACGTCGGAGGACATACGCGCGTGGTCCATGACCCGGTACAGCTCGTCCACGCTGTGCGGGCGGAACGCGTTGCGGACCTCGGGGCGGTCGAACGCTATGCGGACCACGGGCAGGTCGCGCGGCTCGGGGCCGGTGCGGTCGACGCCGCGGTGGTACGTGAGGTCGGTCAGGTCCTCGAAGCCCGACACCGCGCGCCAGCGCTGCGGGTCGAACGTCTCGGAGACCTGCTTGGGGAGTTCGGTGCTCGTCGTCACGCGAGCAAGCCTAGTTCGGGACGGGTGAGTCGATGGTGGGCCTTGTTTCATAAACCGGTCGCTACCGTTCGTTTTATGAACAGACGAGGGTGGGGCACCGTGTGGGTGACGGCGCCTAGGGTGACCGCAACGAGAGGAACCCTCACATGCTGATCCGCCATCGCGGCCTCGAACCCTCCATCGACCCGTCCGCCTACGTCGCCCCGTCCGCGACCCTTGTCGGCGACGTCCGCATCGCCGCCGGCGCGAGGATCCTGCACGGCGCGGTGCTCACCGCCGAGGACGGCGCCGTGCTCATCGGGGCGGACACCGTGGTCATGGAGAACGCGCTCGTGCGCGGACGCCAGGGGCATCCCGCACAGATCGGGTCAGCGGTGATGATCGGCCCGCACGCCCACGTCAACGGCAGCACCGTCGAGGACGAGGTGTTCATCGCGACCGGCGCCGCACTGTTCCCGGGCAGCGTCGTCGGCGCGGGCGCCGAGGTGCGCATCCACGGCGTGGTGCAGGTCAACACCATCTTGGCTCCTGGCGCGGTGGTGCCGATCGGCTGGATCGCGGTGGGCGACCCGGCAACGATCCTGCCGCCGGAGAAGCACGAGGAGATCTGGGCGATCCAGCGCGAGCTCGACTTCCCCGGCACCGTGTACGGGATCGACAGGGACGTCTCGATGCGTGAGCTCATGCGCCGCCAGTCCGAGTACTACGGCGCCCACCGCGACGACGAGCCGCTGCCCGACGGCGGTGCCGGCTCCCGTTCAGCAGGCTAGATCCGGTCACCGTGGCCGCGGCTACGGCCTCCCGGAGCCTGCTGAATCGACGTCCAGGAGCCGGAAGGGCCGTGTTCGGCTCGTCAGGGTCGTTAGCCTGGGCCTGTGCTGCTGATCGGTGAGCCCGTCGTCTGGTCCACGCCCCTCCGGACCCGCTTCCGCGGGATCGACGTGCGCGACGGCATCCTCCTGCGCGGGCCTGCCGGCTGGGGCGAGCTGTCGCCGTTCTGGGACTACGACGACGCGGAGTCCGCGACCTGGCTGCGCGCCGCGCACGAGGCGGCCTTCACCGGCTGGCCCGAACCCGTCAGGCAGAGCGTGCCCGTCAACGTGACGGTCCCCGCCGTCGGGCCGGAACGGGCACGGGAGATCGTCCTGGCCTCCGGCGGATGCCGCACCGCCAAGGTCAAGGTCGCCCAGCGCGGGCCCGACGGGACGCTCGAACCCGTGTCCGCCGAGGTCGAACGGGTAGCGGCGGTCCGAGAGGCCCTCGGGCCCGACGGCGCCATCCGGATCGACGCCAACGCCGCCTGGACCACCGACGAGGCCCTCGCCCACCTGGCCGAGATCGACCGCGCGGCCGGCGGGCTCGAGTACGTGGAACAGCCCTGCGCCACCGTGGACGAGCTGGCCCTCGTGCGCCGCAAGCAGGACGTGCCCGTCGCGGCCGACGAGTCCATCCGCCGCGCGTCCGACCCCATGCGGGTGGTGCGCGAGGAGGCCGCCGACATCGTCGTCCTCAAGGTCCAGCCCCTCGGCGGCGTCCGCGCCTGCCTCGACCTCGCCGAACAGGTCGGGCTGCCGGTAGTCGTCTCGTCGGCGCTGGAGAGCTCGGTGGGGCTCGCCGCCGGCGTCGCCCTCGCCGCGGCCCTGCCCGAGCTGCCCTACGCCTGCGGGCTCGCGACGTCCCAGCTCTTGGTGCACGACGTCGTCGCCGAGCCGCTGCTGCCGGTCGACGGCGCACTCCCCGTCCGCCGCCCCGGACCCTCGCCCCGGGCGCTCGCGGCCGCGGCGGCCGACCACCTGACCGCCGAGCGCTGGCTCGCGCGGTACCACCGACTGACCCGGATCCTGGAGGACGCATGACGATCCCGCCCGCCGTCACCGCCGCCCGCGCACTGGTTGCCGACCTGGTCAGCCGGGGTGTGGCCGACATAGTGCTCGCGCCCGGCTCGCGCAGCGCGCCCCTCGCCTATGCGGTGGCGGAAGCCGCCGATGCCGGCCGCGTCACGCTGCACGTCCGGATCGACGAGCGGGCGGCAGGATTCCTCGCGCTCGGTCTGTCGAAGGGTGCGGAGGGCGCTCCGGTCGCCGTGGTCACGACGTCGGGGACCGCCGTCGCGAACCTGCACCCGGCAGTGCTGGAGGCGAGCCACACCGGGCTGCCGCTGATCCTGCTCACGGCCGACCGACCGCATGAGCTGCGCGGTACCGGGGCGTCGCAGACGACCGACCAGGTGGGCATCTTCGGCTCGGCGGTGCGGTTCGCCGTGGACGTGCCGGCGCCGTCGGGTGCGCAGGACGCGGCGGGGGAGCCTGGCGTCGCGAGCGCGGAGGAGCTCCGCGACCTGCGGAGCGTCACAGGACGCGCGGTCAGCGCGGCCCTCGGGTTCCGGTCGGGGCATCCCGGCCCCGTGCACCTCAACCTGGCGTTCCGGGACCCGCTGACGCCGTCGGCCGCGCTGCCCGGGCTGCCCGCGGACACCGCGCTGGAGGGTTACCCCAAGCCCGACCCGCCGCTCGTCGTGCCCGCCATGCTGCAGCACGTCGCGTCGCCCGCGCTGCCCGGCGACCCGGCGCGCACCGTCGTCGTGGCGGGTGACGGCGCGGGCACCGATGCCAGGCAGCTCGCGGAGGTGCAGGGCTGGCCGCTGTTCGCGGAGCCGTCGTCGGGCGCGACCGGCGGGCCCAACTCCATCGCGGGCTACCGGGCGCTGCTCGGGTCCGAGGATCTCGCCGGGAGCATCGAGCAGGTGGTGGTCCTCGGCCGGCCGACGCTCTCGCGGCCGGTGCAGCGGCTGCTCGGCCGCCCCTCCGTTACCGTCTCCGTCGTCGCGCCGGGTGCGGGTCCGTGGCCCGACGCCGCCCGCAACGCCGCGGTGGTGCTGCCGGGCGTGGCGCCCGCCTGGTTCGAGACGTCCACGCCGCCGCCGTCCGCGTTCCTGGAGCGCTGGCGGGCCGCCGGGGCGCATGCCTCCACGGTGCTCGACGACGTGACCTGCGACGAGGCGGTCCTCGGTGGACCGACGGCACTCTCCGTGGCCCGCGCGGTCGCCGCCGTGCTCGGGCCGGACGACCTGCTGGTGGTCGGCTCGTCCAACCCGGTGCGGGACCTCGAGCTGGTGCTCGGCCTCGACGGCCCCGGCCCGGCGGTCCTCGCGAACCGCGGGCTCGCGGGCATCGACGGCACGGTGTCGACGGCGGTCGGCGTCGCGCTCGCCGCCGCCCGCCGCGGTCTGCGCACCCGCGCCCTCCTGGGCGACCTCACGTTCCTGCACGACGTCGGCGGCCTGCTCCGGGGACCGGACGAGACCCCGGTGGACCTCGAGATAGTGGTGGTGAACGACGACGGCGGCTCGATCTTCGCGACGCTGGAGCACGGCGCGCTCGCCGCGACCAGCAACGCGGCGAACGCCACGTTCGAGCGGGTCTTCGGGACGCCGCACGGGTCGAACCTGGCGCAGCTGTGCGCGGGGTACGGCGTGGACCACCAGCTGGTGAAGGACGTGCCGACCCTGCGCCACGCGCTGCAGGCGCCCAGCCACGGGATCCAGGTGATCGAGGTGCGCGTGCCGCGTGCGGACCGCCAGACGGAGTCCACCGAGCTGGCGCGCCGCATAGTGGCCGCCGTCCAGGAGTGAGGACTCGCAGCGAACTCACAGACTCGTCCAAGGTTGAAGCAAGGATCAGGGTGTCAACTGGTCCTGACTTCAAGGAGGGTCACGATGACCGACGAGAACAGCACCACTCCGCAGCCGGACCAGCAGCCGCCCGCACCGCAGCCCACAGAGCAGCTGCCGCCCGCGACGCCGCCGACTCAGCAGCTGCCGGCCGCCGCGCCGGTGCCTGCGCCCGCACCGGCACCTGCGCCCGCACCGGCCCAGAACACGGCGACTGAGCAGTCCTCGAACGCCGCGCAGCCCTCGCACCCCGCACAGCCGTCGCACCAGGCGCAGGCTCCGCACCAGGCCCAGCCCTCGCACTCGGCGCCGGCTCCGTACCCGGCGCAGGCTTCGAGCGCTGCGCCGACGTCCGGCTACGTCAACCCCTACGCGGTCCCGGCAACGGTGACGGCGTCGGGCGGGACGACGACGAAGAACCGCGCCTGGGTGCCAGTGGTCAGCGCGGCGGCAGCCGCCGCTCTGCTGGCCAGCCTGGGTACCGCGGGCGCCATGACCCTCACCAACGACTCGGGCGGCGCCGCCTCCCTGGCCGACGTGGGGCAGACGACCAGCCAGAACGTGCCCGTGAAGAGCTCGACCGTCCAGAACCCGGACTGGACGTCCGTCACCTCCGCGGTGCAGGAGTCAGTGGTGGCGATCCAGGTGGAGAGCCAGGGCGGTGGCGCGGAGGGCTCCGGCGTCGTGCTGGACTCCGAGGGCCATGTCCTGACCAACAACCACGTGGTCGCCGGGGCGGAGACCGTGCAGGTCACGCTGAGCGACGGCCGCGTGTACGAGGCCGACATCGTCGGGACCGACCCGACCACCGACCTCGCCGTCGTGCAGCTGACCGACCCGCCGTCGGACCTCAAGCCCGCCAAGTTCGCGGACTCGTCGGACGTCGTGGTGGGGGAGCCCGTGATGGCGCTCGGCAACCCGCTGGGCCTGGCGAACACCGCCACGACGGGCATCGTGTCCGCACTGGATCGCCCGGTCACGGCCAGCGCCGAGGACGGGTCGGACCAGGTGGTCACCAACGCCATCCAGATCGACGCCGCGGTGAACCCCGGTAACTCGGGCGGGCCGCTGTTCAACGCGTCGGGCGAGGTCATCGGCATCACGTCCTCGATCGCCACGCTGTCGAGCGGCATGTCGTCGGGCGGCTCCGGCTCGATCGGCCTCGGGTTCGCGATCCCGTCGAACCAGGCGACGCAGATCGGCGACCAGCTCAAGGCCGACGGCACCGCCGAGCACGCCTTCCTCGGCGTCTCGCTCCAGGACGCCACGGCCACCGCCGACGACGTCACCCGGCGCGGCGCGGGCGTCGTCGAGGTCACCCCGGACTCACCGGCCGGCAAGGCCGGTATCCAGCAGGGCGACGTGATCGTCGCCATCGACGATGCCCCGGTGAACGGTTCGGCGTCCCTCACGGCGTTCGTCCGGGAGAAGGTGGCAGGGGACGAGTCGGTGCTGACCGTGGTGCGCGACGGCAACACCCAGGAGATCACCGTGACGCTCGCGGTCAAGGAGGAGTCGGCCACCCAGGACCAGGGCCAGCAGAACCAGGGCCAGCAGGGTCAGGGCCAGCAGGCGCCGGACTCCGGCTCGGGCTCCGGCTCGGACCAGAGCGCGCCGAACAACATCCCCGACTGGATGCAGGAGTGGTTCGGCAACCAGGGCTGACCCTCCCGCCGAGACAGAGCTCTGGCGAGATAGAATCGAGAACCAGGGCTGGCGCCCGGCGTCGGTCACGGTGGCCATCGCCGCGCTCGTGGCGATCCCGCTCGTGCTGTTCCTGCTG
>NZ_JBFAAH010000049.1:0-19439 GCF_040639635.1 Promicromonospora sp. NPDC023805
TGCTGGCTATTTGTGCCTTTCCGGCCCTGGAAGGCACAAATAGCCAGCACTCAACGAAGCCGGTGGTCAGGTGGTCGCTACTCTCGTTGAGATCTTCGTGATGGCCTCGTCCAGGTGTGGGGTCGGGATGTTGTGGGACGCCGCTCGGCGGCGGACCGCACCGCCGATGGCGTCGAGCTCGCCCTCGTTGCCGGCCTCGATATCCGACTGCAGCGAGGACCGCATCGGCGCCGGGAAGCCACTCAGGATCCCGTGCAGGTCCTCGCCCGTGGTCGGCACGCCCTCGGCGGTCGCCGTCGCCGCGATCTCGGCCAGCAGCCCGGTGGTCAGGCGCGGGTCGCGGGTCAGCGCGTCGCCGATGCCGGTCCCCCACGCCGAGGTCAGCAGCGCCAGCGGTGCGAGGAAGCGCAGCTTCTTCCACAGCACCTCGGCCTCCGTGCCGCCGGTGAGCACCTCGATGGGGGTGTCCCGCAGGGCGGCGACCAGGCCGAGCTCCGCGGCGTCGTCCGGCACGACCGCCCGCAGCAGGCTGCCGCGGTGGCGGACCAGAGCGGGGCCGAAGCCGCCCGCGCCGGTCCGCAGCGTCTCGCCCGCGATGGTGGCACCGACCACCCGCACACCGGGCAGCGCCGAACGCAGGACGTCGACGTGGTCCAGGCCGTTGAGCAGCGACAGGACCTCGACGGGCGCGGTGCCCGTGAGCAGCCGGGCGGCGTCGGCCACACCCTCCGCCTTGACCGCCACGACCACGCGCGCATCGTGCGGAACCTCTGTCGCGGCCCGCAGCGGGGCGTGCCACGTCCCGAACTCGTCCGTCTCGATGTCGAGCCCGTGCTCCGTGACCTGCCTGGCGGTCTTCTCCCGGGCGACCACTACGACGTCGTGCCCCGCCTGCTGGAGCATGGCGGCGACCAGGCCGCCGATCGCACCAGGGCCGACGACGGCGATGAGGTTGTCAGTCATGGCCACATCGTAGGCAGCCCAGCAGCCCGGGAATCTGCTGGTCTAGTGTCTGGGCATGGCAGCTGTTGCTCTCGGGGTCCCGTCGGTGCGAGGCATGCCCCGGCGCGCTGCCACGCCGGGTGGGCGCCCACGCCCCGCGACACCGCTGCTCGTGGACCGGTACGGGCGGGTCGCACGCGACCTGCGGGTCTCGATCACCACGGCCTGCTCGCTGCGCTGCACGTACTGCATGCCTGCCGAGGGCCTGCCGCTGGTGCCGCGTGACGAGCTGATGACGCCGGAGGAGATCGGCCGGCTGGTCGGCATCGGCGTACGCGACCTCGGCATCCGCGACATCCGGTTCACCGGCGGCGAGCCGCTCATGCGGCGCGACCTGGAGGACATCATCGGCGCGGCGCGCACGGCGGCCGACGACGCGATGGCCGCGCCGCGCCCTGGTACGGCGCCGGGCGCACCGGTATCGGGCGCACCGACGTCGGCCGAACGCGTACGCATCGCCATGACCTCCAACGCGCTCGGGCTGGACAAGCGCGTGGACGCGCTGGTCGCGGCCGGCCTGGACCGCGTCAATGTCTCGCTGGACACCGTGGACCGGGAGGCTTTCGCGACCCTGACCCGCCGCGACCGTCTCGACGACGTGCTCAAGGGCATCCGCGCGGCGCTGGCCGCGGGCCTGGCGCCGGTCAAGATCAACGCCGTCCTCCTGCCCGAGACCCTGACGGGCGCCGCAGACCTGCTCGCGTGGGCCGTCGAGCACGGCTGCAACCTGCGCTTCATCGAGGAGATGCCGCTCGACGCCGACGGGCGGTGGACGCGCGACGACGTCGTGAGCGCCGCCGACCTGCTGGGCGTGCTGGGGTCCCGCTTCACGCTGACCCCGGCGGGCCGCGAGGACCCGTCGGCACCCGCCGAGGAGTGGCTGGTCGACGACGGTCCGGCGACCGTCGGGATCATCGCGTCGGTGACCCGGTCCTTCTGCGGGGCGTGCGACCGCACCCGGCTGACCGCCGAGGGCACCGTCCGGTCCTGCCTGTTCGGCAACGAGGAGACGGACCTCAAGGCTTTGCTGCGCAGCGGCGCCACGGACGACGAGGTAGGCGACGCCTGGCGCGCCGCGATGTGGGCCAAGCCCCGCGCGCACGGCAGCGACGCCGTCGAGCTGGCGGCCGACGCCTTCGCTGCCACGGAACGCAGCATGGGCGCCATCGGCGGCTGACCCGCCACGGCTCGCGGCTAGCTCGGCTCGCCCGGCGAGTCCGCAGTGCCGACCGGTTCGAGGACCTGCTGCGCAAGCGTCTCGCCCAGCCACGCGGCGTACTCGGCCGGAGACCATCCGCATCCGGTGGTCGCGTTGAGGTAGGTCTCCAGGCCGGTGAGGAGCCAGGCCCTGTCGACGGCCATGCCCGGCGTCAGGTCACTGCGGACGGCACCGTCCCCGGCGAACCGGTCGATCAGCGCGGTCAGGGCCGCACGACGGCGCGCGTTGCCCTCCGCGACCATCTCTTCCATCTCGGCGGTCAGGTCACGGGCGAGCGACAGCTGCGGCCTGCTCGCGGTGAAGAAGGCGCTGGTCCATTCCGCGAACGCCTGGAGGACCTTCCGCGGGTCGCGCTCGACGGCGATCCGTTCCCTCCAGCGCGCGGCGTCGGCGGTCTCCTCCATCTGCTCGACGACGGCGCGCGCCACCTTCGCCTTCGAGCCGAATGCCGCGTAGACCGTCTGGGGTGAGACACCGGCCCGGGCCGCGATCTCGGTGATGGTGGTGCCGGCGAACCCCACCGACTCGAAGAGCTCGCGTGCGGCCGCCGTGATGTCGGCGCGGGTCCGGGCCGCCTGGGCCTCTCGCAGGGACGACCGGTAGCGACGGGGCGAGGACGGTTGATCGGACAAGACGCGCCTCCCAGATTCGGTGTTGACGAAACTCTATTGGATAGAGTTGACTACGGTCAATTGCAGGAGCCCACGACTGGAAGGCACGCACATGGCTACGCCGATCACGGAGACGCCCCGGACCACCCCCGCTCGTGGCCGGGAGATCGGCTCCCAGATCGCCGGGACGTTCGGCATGGTGTTCGTGTCGATCAACTCGACGACGCTCGCCCCGCCGGTACGAATACCCCTCCTCGTCGTCGCCGGCATCGCCCTGCTCGCCATAGTGCTGCTCAGCATGCGCAGCTACCGCCAGCAGGCACGGACGGCGAGCGCCCTGCCCACGGACGCCGCTCAGCCGGGTGGGCAGCCGAGCGCGCAGCCCGTTGGGTCTCCGTTCGGCCGGGCGTACTGGCTGATCGTCGGCATCGAGGCAGTCGCGCTGTTCGGCGGCATCCGGATCATCACCGGCCTCGGCTTCCCGGAGCTCGGCGTGGCCTGGGTCGCGTTCGTGGTGGGCACGCACTTCTTCGCCCTGGCCCGCATCTTCCGCCTGGCGCGGTTCCACGCCCTCGGCGCGATCGTCACGACGTTCGGGATCGCGGGGTTCGTGCTCCGTGCGCTCGGGCACGTCGAGCCGGTCGCGATCGTCAGCGGCGTGCTCAGCGGTCTGGCGCTGCTCGCCTTCGCTCTGGGGGCGTTCGCCCCGGCCCGGTCGGTTTCACCTCGCTGACGTGGTTGAATCACGGCGTGAGTACAGCGACCGACCGGCCGCACCGCATCATGATCGTGACCGACGCCTGGGAGCCGCAGGTGAACGGCGTCGCCACGGCGCTCTCCCGCACGGTCGCCGAGCTACGCCGTATGGGCTGTGTCGTCGAGATGGTGACGCCGTGGGACGGCTACCGGACCATCCCCCTGATCAGCTACTCCGAGATCCGCCTGCCCATCATGGCGCGCGACGACGTGGAGCGGCGGTTCCTGGAGTTCGCGCCCGACGCCGTGCACATCGCCACCGAGGGTCCGCTCGGCTGGTACGCACGCGCCGTCTGCGACCACTTCGGCTTCCCCTTCACCTCCAGCTATCACACGCAGTTCCCCGAGTACCTGACCGCCCGCTGGTCGTGGATCCCGCTCTGGGCCGGGTACCGGTACATGCGCACGTTCCACGGCAAGTCCGGCGCCGTGCTGGTGACGACGCCGACCATGCGCGCGCAGCTGACCCGGTGGCGCATCAGCAACGTGACCCCGTGGAGCCTCGGCGTGGACACCGAGCAGTTCCATCCCCGTCGTCGGGCGGCGACGGCGGACCCCGGACGGGGCCGCGGGGTGTACAGCGACCTGCCCGGACCCGTCTTCCTGTACGTGGGCCGGCTGGCCGTGGAGAAGAACGTCCAGGCGTTCCTCGACCTCGACCTGCCGGGTTCGAAGGTGGTGATCGGCGACGGGCCGGCCAAGGCCGACCTCGAGGCGGACCACCCCGACGCGCACTTCCGGGGACGTCGTTCGGGCGAGGACCTGGCACAGCACTTCGCCGACGCCGACGTCCTGGTCTTCCCGAGCCGTACCGACACGTTCGGCCTGGTCATCCTCGAGGCGATGGCATCGGGTACCCCCGTGGCCGGCTTCGACGCGCCCGGCCCGCGCGACCTCATCCCGGGGTCCGGCGCGGGCGCCGTCGACGACGACCTGCGGGCCGCCTGTCTGGCCGCGCTGGACTGCTCCCGCGAGGAGACGCGAAGGTACGCCGAGCTCTTCTCGTGGCGGGCCTGCGCCGAGACGTTCTACGCCCAGCTCGACGTGCCGCCCCCGCCGGTGCGGGAGCGCATCTGGCGGCGCAGCATGCAGCGGCTGCCGGCCATCAACCTGAGCGTGCCGAGCCTGACCACCTTCACCGTGACCGGCCTGTCGATGCCGAGCATGACGCTCCAGTCGGCGCGGGACCTGACCCAGCGCATGCACCCGGCCCGGCTCCCCGAGCTGCTGCCGGACCGGATGCCCGGCAGCGACACCGTGCGCCGGGCGGCCACGCGGATGCGCCAGATCGCTACAGACCGACCCACTCGGACTCGCCGTCGGTGAACTGCTGCTTCTTCCAGATCGGTACCTCGGCCTTGATGCGTTCCACCAGCAGGGAGCACGCCTCGAACGCCTCCTTGCGGTGACCGGCGGACGCCGACGCCACGAGCGCGACGTCCCCCACCACGAGGTGCCCGAAGCGGTGGGTCGCCGCGACCCGCAGCCCCGTCTCGGCGGCCACCGCCTGACACACTTTTTGCAGGACGGCGGTCGCATCGGGGTGCGCCTCGTAGTCAAGGCTCGTGACGTCCCGGCCGCCGTCGTCGTCGCGGACCACGCCGCGGAACGTCACCACCGCGCCGCACTCGGGGGCCGCCACCGCGGCCTCGACGGCCCGCGCGACGGCGTCGTCGAGCACGTCCTGCGTCACTCGCACCACCTGGTCCATCAGCACTCCCTCGCCTGTGTCGAGCGCCTGTGTCCGGCCCGGCGTCACAGCGGCCACGTGATCACCTCGGCACCCTCGTCGAGCCTAGTCGTGGCGGCGGGGACGTCGATCAGCACGTCCGCGGCCGCCATCGACGCCACGAGGTGCGACCCCGGCCCGCCGACGACGGCGACCCGCGCGCCGGCAACGGCGTCGTCCACCCAGCGACCCCGCAGGAGCTGACGCTTCCCGGCCGGTGAGACGATCGCGGCGTCGAGCGCCGCGGGGACCTGCCGCACGGGCGGGAGCCCACCGGCCTGCCGCAGGAGGTCCCGGAGGAACACCACGAACGAGACCTGGGCGCTGACCGGGTTGCCCGGGAAGGCGAGCACCGGCCTGCCGGCGACCCGCCCGAGGCCCTGAGGTCCGCCGGGCTGCATGGCCACCGAGCGGAAGGTGACCTCCGGCAGCGCGTCCTTGACCACCTCGTACGCACCCTGACTGACGCCGCCGGTCGTGAGCACGAGGTCGCACAGCGCCGCCGCGCGCTCCAGGCCCGTGCGCACCACCTCGGGGTCGTCGGGGACGGCGAGGCGCAGGCCCACCTGCCCACCCGCCGCGACGACGGCGGCCGCGAGCGCCGGGCCGTTGGCGTCCCAGATCTGGCCGGGGCCGGGCTCCTCGTCGGGTGCGACGAGCTCGCTCCCCGTGGACACGACGGCCACCGAGACCGGCACGCGGACCGTCAGCTGCGCGATACCGCAGGCCGCTGCGGCCGCCACGTGGTGCGGCGCGAGCACGGTGCCGGCGCGCAGCACCACGGCGCCCTCCGCGACGTCGGAGCCGGGCTCCCGGACGAACTCCCCGGCCGCCCGGCCGCGGACGATCTCGACCTTCGTCGCGGAGTCGCGGTGGGCGCCGCCGCCGCGGACGCCGTTGTCGCGGGCACCCTCGTCGCGGGCGCCGTTGAACGTCACGTGGTCGGTGTCCTCGACGGGAACCACCGCGTCGGCGCCGTCGGGCACCGGCGCGCCGGTCATGATCCGGACCGCGGTTCCGGGCTCCAGCGGCGCGGGCTCGCCCGGCGCGGCGGCGACGTCCCCCACGACGGGCAGGGTGACGGGCACGCCGGGCGCTGCCGAGGCGACGTCGGCCGCGCGGACCGCGAAGCCGTCCATCTGCGAGTTGCGGAAGCGTGGCAGCGGCCCGGGGGCGACGACATCGCTCGCGAGCACCCGCCCGAGCGCCCCCTGGTGGACGGACACCTCTTCGGTGGGCCGGTCGGCGAGCCCCGCGAGGAGCCGTGCGACGTCGGCCCGGTGCTGTTCCACGTCAACGCGCTCGCTCATGTTCGCAACCTACCCGGGACGCCTCGGGCGGGGCACACCCGCTGCCCTGGCGCCCGGGCGGCATCCGGCGCCAGAATCGACCATGCACATCCACGCGCTGAGCAACAACGGGACGACGCCCGACGGCGCGCTCGTGCGCCGGGACTCGCAGTCCCCGGACGGCCTGCGGGTCCTCGACTCGGTGCTGGCCATGCGGCCGACACCCGACGTGGTCCTGCGGGCCCGGCAGCGGGTGGAGTACGACGGCAACATCCGCAACTGGGTGCGCTACTCGACGCAGCGCGAGCCCGGCGGCATAGACGTCACGTTCGAACGCGCGGACCTGCCGCCCGGTGCCCGCGACGGTGTGCCCTCGTTCGCTCGGTACCTGCTGGTGCTGGAGCTCGCGACGGTCGGTGCCTGGGCCGAGTACATCCAGCTCGACGACGCCGACCCGACGCGCACGCGGCAGGCCCTGCTGATCCGCACCGACACGCAGCCGCTCCTGCTGCCCGACGGCGTCTCGACGTCGGCGATGCGCATCGACCAGCTCCTCGACGGCAGCCCTGCCAACGCGTTCTGGTGCGACAGCTTCGGTGTGCTGCAGGCCGACTACATCGAGACGTTCCCGGACGGCACCCAGATCAGCGGCATCTCGTGGCGCACCACGTGGGAGGGCGTAGTGCCCTGGCTCGACGCCGAGGTGCGGGCCGCGCTCGATGCCTCGGGCATCCTGGCGTAGCCCGGCTCGTGGCGCGGCCCGTGGCGCACCCCGGCTAACGATGCACGTGCGCCCGGTGCCCGACCGCCGCCGAGACGTCCTGCTCGGCCACGGCGAGCAGCCGGTCGGCCAGCCGCCGCAGCGCCCGGCCCGCGGCTATCTCGTCGCCGATCAGCGGCACCTCCGGGTCCCCCGGTGACTTCCGCGCGTGCCCGACGGCGCGCAGAGCGTCCGGCGGACCGTTCGTCACCGTCGCCTCCGCCGTCGTGCTGCCGCCCGACTCGACAACGGTGATCCGCACGTCCCAGGTGAGCGCCCGGCCCTGCCGCGGCTGCTCGCGCCACTCGTCCGAGCCCGCCTCGACCTGGGCGTCGACGATCGTGTCGGAGCCGGGGTAGACGAGCGTCTCCTCGCCGGTGTCGGACCACCTGACCCGGTAGGGCGGCGAGCCGTCGTCGTGGGGGCACTCGGTCACCACGCCGTCGCGCACCACTCCGCCGACCACTCCCGAGGCCGTGACTATCCGGTCGCCAACCGCTGCCTTCATGGGGTCCTCCTCGCGTCGCTGCGATCGGTTCCATCATCTCCCCCCGCCCAGGTTTACGACATCCCCGATGGCGCCTACTCTGCTGAGCACGGTTCAGTACGCGGGGCGAGGGGGCACCGCGGGCCGTCGACCTCGGAGTACTCGATGACGAGCACGAACGAGACCAGGACGGCCGCGCCCCAGGGCGTCTCCCGTCGGCAGGCGCTCGCCTACCTGGTCGCCGCACCAACGCTCGCTATCGCGATCGACCTCGCCCGACCCGATGCCGCACGGGCAGCGACCGCTCCGGCGGTCGTCCCGTCGCTGCCCGGACCCGCGGAGCTCCTGGACCTCACCGAGGCCCAGACGCTCGCGGCGGCACCCACCTCGATGCTGATCACGCTCACGCTGGGTACCGACGGGATAGTACGGTTCGCGCTCCCCCGCTCGGAGAACGGCCAGGGCATCACCACCTCGACTGCGATGCTCATCGCCGAGGAGCTCGACCTACCGGTCGAGCGGGTCTCCGTCACGCTCGCCGACGCACGGCCGGAGCTGCTGTTCAACCAGCTCACGGGCGGGTCGAACACCACGCACTCCACCTACCTCCCGGTGCGCACCGTCGCTGCGGCGGCGCGCACGCGGCTGCTCACCACGGCGTCCGCCCGGACCGGCGTCGCGGAGCGCGACCTGCGGACCGACGGCGGCGCCGTCGTGCTGCCCGACGGGACCCGTATCGACTACGGCGACCTGGCCGAGGCCGCCCGGGTCGACCGCACCACCGCCATCGGGACCCGGCTCAAGGACGTGTCCGAGATGCGGGTGATCGGCAGGCCGCGCGGCCGCGTCGACGCCCGCGCGGCGGTCACCGGCACCAAGAAGTACACGATGGACCTCGACGTCCCCGGTGCGCTGCCGACGATGGTCTGCCGGCCGCCGACGCTGAACGGCACGGTCCGCGCGGTGCGCAACGCCGCGACGGTGCTGGCGATGCCCGGCGTCACCCACCTCGCCGAGATCCCGACAGGGGTACCGGTGCGCGCCGGGACGTTCGGCCAGTGCGTGGACGCCGTCCGGGCGCTCGAGGTGGACTGGGCGGACGGTCCGGTCGCCGGGATGTCGGACGCCGACGTGCTCGCCGAGCTGCGCGGCGCCCAGCTACCGCTCGCCGTGCCCAGGGTGCCGCTGCTGACCACGACCATCGACACCGACTTCACGTTCTGGTTCTCGAGCAACAGCGCGCTGGAACCCAACTGCGCCATCGCCGACGTGCGGCCGGGCTCCGCCGAGATCTGGGCCGGGCTGCAGGCCCCGATCGTCGCGCAGGGCTGGATCGCCGGCGAGCTCGGGCTGCCCGTCTCCGCCGTGACGGTGCACGTCACGCAGGGCGGCGGCTCGTTCGGCCGCAAGCTGTTCCACGACGCGGCGTCCGAGGCCGCGCAGGCGTCCCGGGCGATGGGTGTGCCGGTCAAGCTGATGTGGCACCGCGCAGACGACTTCCGCCAGGGCCGCGTGCACCCGGCGTCCACCCACCGCATCCGGACGACGCTCCTGGGCGGCGAGGTGCTCACGTGGGAACAGCGGCACACGTCTATCGGGACCGACTTCTCCCACGGGTTCGGGGAGATGCTCGTCTCGGTGGCGAGCAAGCTGCCGGTCGGCGACCTCTCGGTGGCGGAGACGATCTACCTGCTCACGCAGTCCACGCACTACAGCTTCGGCGTCCAGACCAACCTGCTCTCCGAGGTCGACCGCCGGTTCAACACCGGCGCCATGCGGAACATCTACTCCCCGAACGTCGCCACGGCCCGGGAGCTCACGGTCGACCGGATAGGCAAGCGGCTGCGGCTCGACCCGCTCCAGGTGCGGCGCAAGTTCGCGCGCGACGAGCGGTCCCGCGCGGTCCTCGACGCCGTCGCCGAGGCAGGCGAGTGGGGACGCGACCTGCCGGCCGGAGTGGCCCAGGGCATCACGTTCCACGCCGAGTACCAGTCGGTTGCCGCCTGCCTGGTCGAGATCGACTGCCGCCCCGGGACGGTGCGGCGCGAGGTCCGGGACGGGCGCACGGGTCCGCGCGTCACGCGGGTGACGACCGCGGTCGACGTCGGGCTCACGGTGAACCCGAAGGGGCTCGAGGCCCAGATGATCGGCGGCGTCATGGACGGGATCGCCATCGTCCTGACGTCGTCGATGCACCTGCGCGACGGCCACTTCCTCGAGGCGAGCTGGGACAACTACGCGTACACGCGGCAGTGGAACGTGCCGCCCGAGATGCGGGTGATCGTCATGGAGAACACGTCCGAGCAGCCGGGCGGCGCGGGCGAGCTCGCCGTCGCCTCGGCGGCGGCGGCCACCGCGACGGCGTACGCGCGGGCGACCGGGAGGATGCCCACCGAGTTTCCCGTGAATCATCACGAGCCGCTGCACTTCGAGGTGAAGCCGACGGTCCCGCCGGTGCCCGCGTCGCCCGTCGACGGCCTCCGCTGGACGTACTGAGCCGGCCCCGCCGACTTCCCTGCCGACTTCCCTGCCGACTTCCCTGCCGACTTCCCTGCCGACTGCTGCGAAGCCCGAGGAGAACCATGCCTACCCGAACGTTCCTGGTCAACGGTGAGCGCGTCACCGTCGACGCCCCCGACGACGTCCGCGTCCTGTGGATCCTTCGCGACGTGCTCGGGATCACCGGACCCAAGTACGGCTGCGGCATCAACGTGTGCAAGGCCTGCACGAGCCACATCAACGGCCGCGCGTTCAACCCCTGCGCCGTACCCGTCGGCGACCTCGGCCCCGACGACGAGGTGACCACCATCGAGGGCCTGCCCGGCACGGTCGGCGCGGTCGGCGACGGGCTGCACCCCATGCAGGAGGCGTGGCTCGAGCGCGACGTCGCCCAGTGCGGCTACTGCCAGCCCGGCCAGATCATGGCGGCGGTCGCGCTGGTGCGGAAGGTGCGCGAGGAGGGCCGCACCATCACGGAGGCCGACCTGGACGGCATCCGGAACATCTGCCGCTGCGGCACCTACCCGCGCATCCGGGAGGCGATCCGGGCGGGCGAGGCGAAGATGTAGGTTCTCGGTTCACGGGGAGCGAGCGACGGGAGGGCGCCACATGCGGGATCTGCTGCCGCAACTGCTGGACTGGTGGCGCGCCGACGAGCGCGTCGCGGTCGCCACGGTGGTGCGCACCTTCCGGTCCGCGCCGCGTGAACCCGGCGCCGCGATGGCCGTCGGGCCGGGCGGCGAGGTGATCGGCTCGGTGTCCGGGGGCTGCGTCGAGGGCGCGGTGTACGACCTGTGCCAGGAGGTCGCCGAGACCGGTCGCCCCGTCCTGGCGCGGTACGGCGTCTCCGACGACTCCGCCTTTGAGGTGGGCCTGACCTGCGGCGGAACCATCGAGGTGTTCGTCGCCCCGCTCTCGCGCACCGACTGGCCGGACTTCGAGTCCTTCGCCCGGCGGGTGCTGGGCACGAGCCCCACGCTGCCCGACGGCGGCCCGCGCGCCTCGGGCGTCTGCGTCGCGACGGTCATCGCCGTGGACGTCGGGGCCGACGCCGGCCCGCTTGGTCGGCGCCTCACGGTCGTGGACGACGGTCGGGTCGGGGGCTGGGACGACATGGTTCGTGTACCCAGTGATTCGGCCCGAACTTCGGCCTCCCACGGGCCAGATCCCTGGGCTGCGGCGGACCACCGGGCGGTGGGCCCGCTCCCGGCTGCCGCGGAGCACCCGGCTGCGGCGGATCCGCTCCTGGCGGCGGTCGCCGCCGACGCCGTCGGCCAGGTCGCCGCCGGGGTCTCCGTCGTGCGGGAGTACGGGCCGCGCGGCGAGCGCACCGGGACCGGAACGCGCGTGTTTCTGCAGGTCTTCGCCCCGCGCCCGCGCCTGCTGGTGTTCGGCGCCATCGACTTCGCCGCGGCGATGGCGCGTGCCGGGCGGCTGCTCGGCTATCGGGTCACGGTGTGCGACGCCCGCCCGATCTTCGCGACGCCGGCCCGCTTCCCGGAGGCCGACGACGTCGTCGTCGACTGGCCGCACCGGTACCTCGCCGCCGAGATCGAGGCAGGGCGGGTCACCGAGCACGACGCCGTGTGCGTGCTGACGCACGACCCGAAGTTCGACGTGCCGCTGTTGCGCACCGCCCTCACCGAGCTGCCGGCTGGGACCTACGTGGGCGCAATGGGTTCGCGCCGGGCGCACGGGGAACGGGAGGCCCGGCTGATCGAGGACGGCGTCCCACCCGAGGCCCTCGCACGGCTGCGCAGCCCGATCGGCCTGGACCTCGGCGCACGCACCCCGGACGAGACCGCCGTCTCGATCGCCGCGGAAATGATCGCCGCGAGATCGGGCGCCTCGGCGCGGCCGCTGAGCGACATTGACGGCCCGATCCACGGCTGACGCGGGAGTGGTGGACCAGTCGACTCGGCCCTGCGCAGGCGTCGTCCTACGCTGCGGTCATGCCAGCGCACGTACAGACCATCGTCCCGCCCAAGCTCCGTTCCGGCGACACCCTCCGGGTGGTCGCGCCCGCCAGGTCGCGGACGATGATCATGGAGCACGACAACACCCGGTGGATCGACGAGCGGTTCGCCGCCATGGGCCTCACCCTCGCGTTCGGCGAGCACGTCGACGAGGACGACCAGTTCCGCAGCGGCACCATCGAGCACCGGGTCGCGGACCTGCACGCGGCGTTCGCCGACCCGGACGTCGCCGGGATCCTCACCGTGATCGGCGGCTTCAACAGCAACGAGCTGCTCCCCCACCTCGACTTCGACCTGATCGCCGCCAACCCGAAGGTGTTCTGCGGCTACTCGGACATCACCGCGCTGCAGAACGCGATCCTCGCCCGCACGAGCCTGGTCACGTACTCGGGCCCGCACTGGTCGAACTGGGGCATGCGTGACCACTTCGAGCCGACCGGGGACTGGTTCCGCACCGCCGCCATGAACGACGCCCCGATCGCCGTCGAACCCGCGCAGGCCTGGACCGACGACCCGTGGTTCGCCGACCAGGACACCCGCACCCCCGTGCCGAACGAGGGCTGGTGGGCACTACGCCCCGGGCACGCCACGGGCCGGATCGTCGGCGGCAACCTCGGCACGCTCAACCTGCTGCAGGGCACCGGGTACATGCCGTCGCTCGACGGCGCGCTCCTCTTCCTCGAGGACGACTTCGAGTCGGACGCCGCCCACGTCGCGCGCTGCCTCACCTCCCTGCTCCAGCTGCCCGACGCCGAGGGCGTCACCGGGCTGGTCGTCGGCCGGTTCCAGGCCAGCTCGGGCGTGACGCGTGCGGCGCTCGACGAGATTGTCGCCCGCCAGCCCGCCCTCCGTGGCAAGCCCGTGCTGGCCGGCGTGGACTTCGGGCACACAAGCCCGCTGCTCACGTTCCCGGTCGGCGGGACGGCGGAACTTTCGGTCAGGGCAGACAGTGCGAACCTGACGATCACGCGACACTGAACTCCTTGCGCCACGAGTCGAAGTCGATCTCCTCGGACCCGAACTCCTCGAGCCAGTCAACGAACCGGACGCCGTACTTCTTGCCGCCCGACCCCAGGATCTCGTCGGCTTCCGCCTCGGTGGGAGGGGTCAGGCCGAACGTCTCCTTCAGCCAGACCACGTACGCCCTGTGCCCAGGGGAGTGCTCCTCGTCGGGGTCCGCCTCGCGTTCCTCGTCCCAAGGGGTGAACCACTCGTCGTCGATCGCGAGCAGCCGGCACAGGTTCCGAACGCCCTCGATGATGTCGAGATCGCCTTCGTCGCCGAAGCGGATGACGGGAAGCGTGGCGAGGTCGGCGCGGTCGTCGCAGTGCCACAGGGCGTAGAACGAACCCGATCCGGTGGCCTGGGCGAAGGGGGAAAGCCGGTCGAGGTGGCCTCGCGCTTCCTCTTCCCGCTTCTCCAGGCTCAGCCACTCCACCAGACCGGCGTCGGGTCGGTCGTACTCGTAGAACTCGAACCCGTCCGAGAAGTAGGCATCTCCAGGGCCGTCGGAGAACTCTTTGAGCCGGTTCAGCTCGGAAATGGGTGAAAAGGCGTCGGTCATGTCATCTCCGGTGTGGAATCGAGCGGTTGAGTGTGGCGCGCACGCTACCGCCCGGGACTGACACTCAAGGCGCTGGTCACTCCGGCCGAGAGCCTCCTCGACGGACGCGAGCAAGCGCGCCGTAACTCAGACCACGCCCGGAGTTAGTCTGAGTTACGCTAGCCAACTCAGACCAACCCCGTCCAAGTTTGAGTTATGGAGTCACGATGGCCAAGTCGATCCCCCTGGCACCGCACCGTTCCGTCGTGGTCCCGTGGGAGCAGTCCGTGCGGGGAGGCACTGCTGATGACCGCCGGCTCAACGAGGTGACAGTGCGCCTGCCCCCGCACATCGCAAGCCTTGATCCGGCCACCAGCGCTCAGCTCACGAGCCGACTCGAAACCGCCCTCCGTGAAGTCGCGAACCTCGACCACACGCATGGTGCGCGTCTTGACGCGCTCTCCGCCCTGCTGCTGCGCAACGAGTCGGTCGCCTCTTCCAAGATCGAGCACGTCGAAGCGTCGATCGACGACTTCGCACGGGCCACGCACGGCATCCGGGCAAACGAATCGGCTATGTCGATGGTGGCCTCAACCCATGCGCTCGAGCACCTGATCGCCTCGGTAGCGGGCGGTGCGGACGTGACGCTCGCCAATATCCACCGAGCACATTCCGCACTCATGGCCGACGACCCGTACGAGAAGGACTACGCAGGCCGGTTCCGCGACATGCAGAACTGGATCGGCGGTTCTGACTACTCGCCGCGCGGGGCGCTCTTCGTGCCGCCGCCACCTGAGACCGTCGACGAGTACATGAACGATCTCGTCCGGTTCGCCAACCGGAACGACCTCAGCGCTCTGGTCCAGGCCGCCGTCGTCCACGCGCAGTTCGAGTCGATCCATCCCTACACCGACGGCAACGGACGCATCGGACGTGCGCTCGTCAACACAGTTCTACGCCGTCGCGGCGTCACTTCCCGCGTCGTCGTCCCGCTGGCATCCGCCCTGGTCGTGCACCGCGAGGAGTACTTCGACACGCTGAACGCCTATCGCGACGGCGACGCAGGGCCGGTTGTCGAGGCTTTCACGGTCGCGGCCGCGATCGCCGCGGAGGAGTCGCGCACCACGGCCGACCGGATCTCCGCGATGCCGGAAGAGTGGGCTGCGGCAACGGGCCGGCCTCGTCGGGGAAGCGTCGCCGCAGCACTCCTGGACGCGTTGCCCGCTCACCCAGTCTTCTCGTCCGAAAACGCGGAGGAAATGACCCGCGGTGCAATGTCCACCGTGCACGCGGCGATCAGCCGGCTGCACGACGCCGGAGTCATCCGACCGCTCACAGAGCGCACGCGGAACCAGGTCTGGGGCACGGTCGCCCTGCTCGACGAGCTCGGAGACCTCGGCCTACGCATAGGTACCCGCGCCCGGGCCGCTCGAACGCAGCTCTGAAGCACCGCTCGCACCTCAGCGCAGAACTCGCCGTCCGCCGTCGGCGAACTCGGAAATTGAGTCGGGTCGACTCAGGTTGAACCGATCATCAGACCGAACCTGAGGAGAACATCATGACCGCAGTTCTGACCCGTTCACCGTTCGCCACCGCCTGGCTCCGCGACCCGTGGAGCCCGCAGTCCGCCGTCGCCCAGGGCCCCGTGCCCGCGGCCGACGTCTACCGCGAGGGCGAAGACCTCGTCGCCCGCCTCGACCTGCCGGGCGTCGACCCGGCCACCGACATCACCGTCGAGGTCGAGGGCCGCAAGCTCGTCGTGCGCGGCGAGCGCAAGGACCAGCGTTCGGAGGAGTCCGAGGGCCGCCGTATCTCGGAGGTCCGCTTCGGCTCCTTCCGCCGCACGGTCACGCTGCCGAAGACCGTTGACGGCGACGCGGTCAGCGCGTCCTACGACGCCGGCGTGCTGACGGTCACCGTCCCCGGCGTCTTCGCCGGCACGACGCCGCAGCGCATCGAGGTCACGACCGCCGCCTGATCACCTCAGCGGCACCACGACGGCGCCCGACCGCATCCCGCGGCCGGGCGCCGTCCGCATTCCCGGACGGGTGCGGGCGGCCGTGGGACGGCCGTGGGGAAAACCCGTATGTGCCGATCTGCCCGTTGTGCGGTAGCGCCCGACGCCGCTATTTTTCGTGAGCACTGTTTCGTCACCACCCACGCATCGCCCGTGACACATCGGAGTGCACGCGCGACTGCCGCTGCTGTGCCTGTCGCGCGGTTCCGTGCGGCGGGAGAGACATGTTCGCGAAGGAGCGTTCGATGCGTAGCACGAGACACCGCACCACCCGCACCGCCCTGACGGCGGTGGCGGCCCTGACCCTTGTCCTGTCGGCTTCGCTCGTCACCTCCGCCGCGGCGGCACCCCAGGGGTCCGACGGCGGCGCCGCGCCGGCGTCGGGCACCGCTGCCGCACAGGAAGCCGCAGCCCTGGCCGCCCTGACCTGGTCCGATGAGTTCAACGGCGCGGCGGGCAGCGCGCCCAACGGCGCCAACTGGAACTTCGAGACCGGCGCCGGCGGCTGGGGCAACAACGAGCTGCAGAACTACACGAACTCTCGGAACAACTCCGCCCTGGACGGCAACGGCAACCTCGTCATCACTGCCCGCCAGGAAGGCAGCGGCTATACCTCGGCCCGGCTCACGACCAAGGGTAAGGTGCAGCCGCAGTACGGCCGCCTGGAGGCGCGGATCAAGATCCCGCGCGGGCAGGGCATCTGGCCCGCGTTCTGGATGCTCGGCGGCCAGTTCCCGGGCACGCCGTGGCCGAACTCGGGCGAGATCGACATCATGGAGAACATCGGCCGCGAGCCCAACCGGGTGCACGGCACGCTGCATGGCCCGGGCTACTCCGGGGCCAACCCCATCACCGGGTCGTACCAGCACCCGCAGAACTGGTCCTTCGCCGACGACTTCCACACCTTCGCGATCGACTGGAGCCCCAACTCGATCACCTGGCTCGTGGACGGCAACGCCTACCAGACGTTCACGCCCGCGAACACGGGCAGCAACCAGTGGGTCTTCAACCAGCCGTTCTTCTTCATCCTGAACGTCGCCGTCGGCGGCAACTGGCCCGGCTACCCCGACGGGAGCACGCAGTTCCCGCAGCAGATGGTCGTCGACTACGTGCGCGTGTATGACTCCCAGGGCGGCGGCGGAGGCAGCCGCACCGGCACGGTACGGGCGAGCAACGGCATCTGCCTCGACGTCGCGGGAGCCGCCACGGCGAACGGCACGCCCATCCAGCTCGCGAACTGCAACGGCAACACGGCCCAGCAGTGGACGGTCGGCACGGACGGCACCGTCCGCGCGCTCGGCAAGTGCCTCGACGTGTCGGGCGGCGGCACCGCGGCGGGCACCGCCGTGCAGCTCTGGGACTGCAACGGCACCGGAGCGCAGCAGTGGGCCTCGACGAGCGGCACGCTCGCGCTGCGCAACCCGCAGTCGGGACGCTGTCTGCAGCCCGTCAGCCGGGTGCAGACCGACGGCACCCGCACCGAGATAGCGAACTGTGATGGGAGCACCGTCCAGCGCTGGACGCTGCCCTAGCCGGCGCGAGCGCGCCTCCGCTGGTCGAGCCTGTCGAGACCCCGTCCGCCAGGGGTCTCGACAAGCTCGACCAACGGCGGAGGCACCAGCGAAGGCGGGCCCGGCCGACGACGGCTACAACCGCCGCGCCAGGGCCGCCGCGCCGACCACCGTCGCGTCACCGCCGAGGACCGCCGAGCGCACCTCGATGGTGTGCCCGGACACTGGCGGCTCGTCGCGCAGCCGGGCCAGGAGCGCGGGTTCCAGCAGGTCCCACGCCCGGGCAAGGCCGCCACCGACCACCACGTGCCCGACGTCGAGCAGCGCCGCCAGCATCAGCACCGCTGAGCCGACGGCGTGCCCGACGTCGGCGAGCACCTGGACCGCCACCTCGTCGCCGGCGAGCGCCCGGGCCTCGACCTCCGAGGCCCCGACCTCCGCACCGCCGTCCGGACCGCCGCCGAGCTCCGCGTACCGGCGCGCCACCGAACGGCCGGACGCGAGGGTCTCCAGGTGTCCCCGCTGGCCGCACGTGCAGCGCGCGTCGCCGAACCCGGGCATGTGCCCGATCTCGCCTGCCGCCCCCGCGCCGCGGTACAGCGCGCCGTCCAGCCACAACGCCCCGCCGACGCCCGTGCCCAGTGCGATGCCCGCCGCGGACCGGACGCCCCGGACGGCACCCCACGTCGCCTCGCCCACGAGGAACGAGTCGACGTCGTTCGCGGCGACCACCCGTAGCCCCGTCCGTGACCCGAACCCGTCCCTCAGGTTGGTGCCAACCCACCCGGTGAACGAGTCGCTCGCCGCGAGCACCTCCCCCGTCCCTGGGTCGACGACGCCCGCCGCGCCTACCCCGACCGCCGCCACCGGCACCTCTGCCGAGGCGACGGCGCGGGCGACCAGGTCCGCGGCGACGTCCAGCATCGCCTCGCCGCCCGACGGCGTGGGCGCGGTCGCGGAGGCGAGCACCGCACCACCGGGCGCGACGACGGCGGCGCGGATCTTGGTGCCGCCGATGTCGACGCCCGCGGTCGGATCGCCGCTCATCGGGCGGCGCCCGAGGCGGGGCCCTCGACCGCGGCGAGCCGCTGCCTGGCGTCGCGCCGTTCGCGCTGCGCGGCAGGGTCGGGCGTCGGTACGGAGGCCAGGAGCTCCGCGGTGTACAGCTCCTGCGGGGCGCTGAACACGTCCGCCGTCCTGCCGCTCTCGACGAGGCGGCCCGCCCGCAGCACCGCCACCCGGTCGGTCAGCTCGTGCACGACGCCGAGGTCGTGGCTGATGAACAGGCAGCCGAACCCCAGCTCCGCGTGCAGGTCCTTGAGCACCTGCAGCACCTCCGCCTGCACGGAGACGTCGAGAGCGCTGGTGGGCTCGTCGGCGACCAGGAGGCGCGGCCGGAGCGCCAGGGCGCGCGCCAGCCCGATGCGCTGCCGCTGCCCGCCGGAGAGCTCGTGCGGGTAGCGGCGCTCCGCCCCCACGGGGAGGCGCACCGCGTCCAGCAGCTCGCGGACCCGCGCCCGCCGCTCGGTTCCTGGCAGACGCCGCCCGTCGCGGCCGTGGATGGCCAGCGGTTCCGCGATCGACTCGCCCACGAGCTTGCGCGGGTCCAGCGAGGCGCCGGGATCCTGGAACACGACGCCGACGTCGGCCAGCAGGCGCCGTCGGGCCCGGCCCCTTGCCTTGGCGACCGACGCGCCGAGCAGCAGCACCTCACCCTCCGACGGCGTCAGCAGGCCCAGGCAGGCCCGGCCCGCCGTGGACTTGCCCGATCCGGACTCGCCGACCAGGCCCAGCATCTCGCCCGCGCGCACTGTGAGGTCGAGGCCCTCCACCGCACGCACGTGCCGGCCCTGGACGCGATAGTCCAGGCTCACGCCGCGCAGGTCGAGCACAACCTCGCTGGATGACCGCGAAGTAGAGCGTGTGTCCGAGTCTCCCTGGCCTCGCCGGGGAGACTCGGACCCGAGGTGCTCGAGGCGATCGTGGAGCAGGGCACCCTCGAGGTGCTCCGGTGAGCTGGTTCGACGTAGCGCTCTTCAC
>NZ_JBFAAH010000050.1:0-17386 GCF_040639635.1 Promicromonospora sp. NPDC023805
TCACGCGGCCCCTATTTGGGTGGTTTCCATGGTGGCCCTATTTACTGGGGTCGCTTGCTCTGAGATCGGTCAATCAAACGACCGATCTCAGAGCAAGCGACCGAAGTCATTTCTGTGCCGTGCAACCGACCGAAGTCGGGGTCAGCTAGGGGGCAGTCGTGGATCGATCCGGGCCTTCCGCAGCACGTCCGGTGGGATGTGCGCGGTGATCCGGTCGAGCATCGCCTGGACATCCTGCTTGTCTGAGGCGCTGACGTTCTCCAGAGTGACGCCCGCTCGCCGGACGGCGTCGGCGCGAGCCTTCTCGGCCAGGTACTCCTGCGCGGGGTCGTGGCCAGGTCGAACGCCGTCCGGTCGATACTTGACCCGGCCGTCGAACTCGATACCCAGCGCCCACTGTTCGTAGCCCAGATCGGTGTGGAAGAGCCCGGCGTCGGTCTGCACAGGCATCTGCGTGGTCGGTCGAGGTAGTCCGGCACGGAGCAGCTGATAGCGGACCCAGGTCTCCCAGGCGGACTGAGGACCGCCGTCGGCCAGCTCGATCACCAGCCGGGCCTGTTGGATCCCGCGCCGGCCGGTCTGGGCGTCGAGCGTCGCGAGCAGCTCTGCTCGGTCGGCGCCCAGGGCGAGGGCCGAGTCGGCGATGACGAGCGCTTCGAGCGGGTGCAGCGTCCGCGCGCAGTCGACGACCGTGCGTACGAGCGACGTCACCGGCAGACCTGCCGCCTCGTCGACGTCATCGGGCGCAAGGGTCCACGAGTACCGCCGGACGTCGCCGGCCGCGTGGCCGGAGGCACGGTAGTACTGGTAGACGTGTGTTTCCCGTGGCGTCGTCCAGACGAAGCAGCCCAGGAGCAGCGCCGCCGTCTTGTGGCTGAACACGTGCTTGGCCCTGAGCTGGGAGTGCAGCGCACGGGCGCGGGCGAGAGCCTTGTTGCGCGCTTCCCGCGCGGCTCCCGAAGGACCATCGACGCGGATCTCGTCCGGGGTGCAGTACGCACCGCGTCGGACCCTGAGGACTTCACCGGCGCGAGCTGCTGCGGCTAGCTTGTTGCGGTTGTGCTCGAGCGCGAGGGCAACCGTCGGTATCTCCACTTCGACCATGGAACGACGTTGCAGCATCTCTGGCGGCTCGGATGACCGGCGCCAAGCAAGCTGTGCACAGACCGCGAATCCACAGGGCAGTGGTCGTGCTCGGACCGTTGGGCCACCGTCCCGTGGGGCTGCACGCGGGGCAACGATTCTTCGGCTCGGCTCGGCTCGGCTCGGCTCGGCTCGGCTCGGCTGATGTGAGGTGGCGCGGCGCGGCTAGCGACTTCGGTCCGTTGCACGGTGGCAGACATGACTTCGGTCGGTTGCTCTGAGATCGGTCAATCAAACGACCGATCTCAGAGCAACGGACCGAAGTCAGCTGTTCGTGCCGTGCAACGGACCGAAGTCAGCTGTTCGTGCCGTGCAACAGACCGAAGTCAGCCGTCCGCCACCGTGCAACCGACCGAAGTCAGCGCTGCCGCGTCCAGCCCCGTCTGCGCCTCAGCGCAGCGACGCCATCCAGGCCTCGACGTCCTCCGGACGCCGGGGGAGCGCCGCCGACAGGTTCTCGTTGCCGTCGGCGGTGACCAGCACGTCGTCCTCGATGCGCACGCCGATCCCGCGGAACTCCTCGGGCACGGCGAGGTCGTCGGCCTTGAAGTAGAGGCCCGGCTCGATGGTGAACACCATGCCCGGCTCCAGGACGCCGTCGAGGTAGAGCTCGCGGCGCGCCTGCGCGCAGTCGTGCACGTCGAGGCCGAGGTGGTGCGACGTGCCGTGCACCATCCAGCGCCGGTGCTGCTGGCCGTCATCGGAGAGCGCGTCGGCGGCGGTGACGCCGTCGGGCAGGAAGCCCCACTCCTCGAGGCGGGCCGCGATGACCTCCATGGCCGCCGCGTGGACGTCGCGGAACTTGGCGCCGGGCTTCGCGACGGCGAACGCCGCGTCGGCCGCGTCCAGCACCGCCTGGTAGATCTTGCGCTGCACGTCCGTGTACTCGCCGTCGACCGGCAGGGAGCGCGTGATGTCCGCGGTGTAGAGCGAGTCGACCTCGACGCCGCCGTCGAGCAGCAGGACGTCGCCCGAGCGGACCTCGCCGTCGTTCCGGATCCAGTGCAGCGTGGTGGCGTGCTCGCCCGAGGCCGCGATCGTCTCGTAGCCCACGGCGTTGCCCTCGAGCCGGGCGTGCCCGTCGAACGTGGTCTCCACGACGCGCTCGCCGCGGCGGTGCTCCTTCGCGGCGGGCAGCGCGCGGACGACGGCCTCGAAGCCCTCGATGGTGCGGGCCACGGCCTCGCGCATCTGCTCGATCTCGTGCTCGTCCTTGATGAGCCGCAGCTCGGACGTCGCCTCGACGAGCGTCTCGTCGGTGAGCGCGTCCTCGTCCTCACCGGCCTCCAGGCGCAGCTCCTCGACGAGCGACTCGACCGCGTCGTCCGCGCCGGTCACCACGAGGAGGTGCACACCGCCGTCGCCGACGTCCTTCGCCAGGGCGTCGCCCAGCTCGTCGATGTGGCGGGCCTCGATGCCGGTGAGGGCCTCGACGTCGGCGAGCGACGGGCGGGCGCCGACCCAGAACTCGCCGTAGCGGGCGTCGGCGTAGAACTCCTCGTTGTCGCGCGGAGCGAGGGGACGCACGTACAGCACGGCGTGGTGGTTGGAACCGCCGTCGCCGGCGCCGTCCTCTACCGGGTGCAGCACCAGCACGGCGTCCGGCTCGTGGTCGGTGCTCAGGCCGGTGAGGTGCGCGAAGGCCGAGTGCGGCCGGAACCGGTAGTCGGTGTCGTTGGAGCGGGTCTTGAGCGAACCCGCCGGGATCACGAGGCGCGTACCCGGCAGCCGCTCGGAGAGCGCCGCACGTCGGGCGACCGTGTACCGCGCGGCGGCCGACGCCGCCAGGCCGAGCTCGGCGCGCGGGGCCCACTGCGACATCACGAAATTCTTGAAGGCGGTGGAGCCAGGGCGGTGTGAACGGTTGGACCCGCGGTCGGCGGTTCCCTGCTCGTCAGGCTGCGAAGTGGTGGTGGATTCGCTCATGAGCCCAGTGTTTCACGCACGCCGGTTGAAGTCGGCAAGCGCCCTGGAGAGCACCCGGTTGAAGGCCGAGGGGGCCTCCATGTTGACGTCGTGCCCGGCACCGGGGATGACCACGAGCGACCCGTCGTGGGCCGCGGCGAGGTGGCGCTGCTCCTCGATGCGCATGGCGTCGCGGGCGCCGTTGACGAACCAGAGCGGGATGCGAGCGGCGCGCACGTTGGCGATCGAGGAGCGGCCGGCGAGGTGGGTCAGCGCGTCGGTCACGACGTCCCAGGTGGGCCGGTACATCTCGGCGGTCTGCTGCGGGGCGATCACTACCTGGCGCAGGTCGGAGCCGCCGGGGGCGCTCCGCAGCGGGCGGAACGGGAGGCGCACCGAGGGTACGGAGAGGCGCGGACGGTGCACGCTCGGGTGCACGACCCGGCCGGTCAGCCGACGTCCGAGGTAGGCGGCGTTCGCGACGCTCCTGGCGACGTCCCGGTAGAGCCGCACGGGCTTGCCCTTCGGGTCCGACGTGCAGCCCGCCGCGAGGATGCCCACCAGACGGTCGGCGGCTCCCTGCCGAGCTGCCCAGGCAAGGGAGGTGTAGCCGCCAAGGGACAGCCCGACCAGTGCTATCGGCCCCGAGGGGAGACTCGCGACGGCGTCGTCCAGCGCCTCGAAGGCGCCGTCCATGGTGAACCGTTCGTGGCGCCGCGCGCCGTGCGCCGGCAGGTCGACGGCGACGGCCTCGTGGCCGGCGGCGCGCACGTGCTGGACTTGGTTCTCCCAGATGGCGCCGGAGCTGCGCATGCCGTGCACGAAGACGACGCTCGTCCGAGCGTCCTGCGGGGTCTGGTCGCTGCTCGTCATCCCTTCGATGATGCGGGAAAGGCTGGGGCAGGCGGCGTACGACGGCGGAACGGTCGGTGAACGGTCTGTGTGGGCATGATGCTTCTCCGCCAACAGGGCCGACGACGGCGGGGGTGCCGCACCTCACGCCGCTCGCGACGCCCGACAGGCCCTCGGCTCTCTACCCTTGTGGAGTGATCGACCTCCACACGCACTCCACCGCGTCAGACGGCACCGACTCGCCAGCGCGGCTGGTCGAGGTCGCCGCACTCGCCGGTATCAAGACGCTGGCCATCACCGACCACGACACGACCTCGGGCTGGGCCGAGGCCGCCGAGTCGGCCGGGCGCTTCCAGATAGGTCTGGTGCGCGGCGCCGAGATCTCGGCGGTCGCCCGCACCACCGGCTGGGGCACCGGTGTGCACCTGCTCGCGTACCTGTACGACCCGACGCACCCCGACCTGGTGGCCGAGACGGAGCGGACGCGCGACGACCGCACGTCCCGCGCCCGGCGCATGGTGGCCCTCCTCGGCGAGGACTACCCCATCACGTGGGACGACCTGCTCGCCCAGACGCAGCCCGGCACGACCATCGGCCGCCCGCACATCGCGGACGCACTGGTGGCGGCCGGTGTCGTGCGCGACCGGGACGAGGCGTTCGCCACGATGCTCCGCACCGGCACCCGCTACTACGTTGGCCACTACGCGCCCGACGCCGTAGCCACCGTCAAGGCGGTCCGGGCGGCGGGCGGGGTGCCGGTCTTCGCGCACCCCGGGGCCGACGCGCGCGGCCGGGTGGTCCCCGACTCGACCATCGAGGAGCTGGCCGCGGCGGGCCTCGCGGGGCTCGAGGTGGACCACCGCGACCACACCCCGGACACGCGCCGCCGTCTGCGCGATATCGCCAAGTCCCTGGAGCTGCTGGTCACGGGGTCGAGCGACTTCCACGGATCGGGCAAGCGCAACCTCATCGGCGAGAACACGACAGAGCCCGAGGTGCTCGAGGCGATCGTGGAGCAGGGCACCCTCGAGGTGCTCCGGTGAGCTGGTTCGACGTAGCGCTCTTCACCGAGGTCTTCGTGACGCTCTTCGTGATCATGGACCCGCCGGGCACCGTGCCGGTCTTCCTCGCGCTGACCTCGCGGATGACCGCGCACGACCGCAAGCGCGCGGCGCGTACCGCGATCTTCGTTGCCTTCGGCGTGATCGTGGTGTTCGCGGTGTTCGGCCAGCTGCTGCTGGAGCACATGGGGATCTCGCTCGCGGCGCTCCAGGCGTCGGGCGGGCTGCTCCTGCTGCTGGTCGCGCTGGAGCTGCTCATGGGGAAGATGGACGCCGGCGGGACGGACGCCGGCGGGGCCGCCAAGAACGTGGCCCTGGTGCCGCTCGCGACCCCGCTGCTCGCCGGCCCCGGCACGATCGTCGCCACCATGGTGTTCGTGCAGCAGGGCGTGAGCGCCGGCGAGTCCGCCACCGGGCACTACGCGTCGATAGGCATCGGCATCGTCGCGGTGTGCGTCTGCACCTGGGCGGCCATGCGGTTCGCCGGTCTGGTGCACAGGGTGCTCAAGGACTCCGGGGTGACCCTGGTGACGCGCATCGCGGGCGTGCTGCTCGCGGCGATCGCCACCCAGATGATCGCGAACGGCGTCATCGAGTTCGTCCGCACGGTCTGATCCTTCGCCCCTTCGGACCTCGTCCGGCAGATCAGATGTCGATGGTCTCCAGGGTCACCGAGACCTGCTTCTCCGGGACGAGGCTCTCGGCCTCCCGCACCTTCTTCTTCATGGGCAGCACGTAGCCGCCGTCCTTGTCGCTCGGGAAGACGGAGGTGGTCCAGGTGGTCTTCCCTACGGTCACCCGCACCCGGATGGAGCCGAATCCGCGCGGAGGCAGTGGGAGATCGGCCAGCTCGTCGGACTCGTCGGGCGGCACGGTGACGAACCACCAGGAGTCGGTACGTACCTGCCACTGCCACAGGGGAGCCGTGAACTCGATCTGCACGGGTAGCAACTTACGCCCGTCTCGCAGATCGAGCCCTTCGCCGGTCGAAGATCGACCGGCGAAGGGCTCGTCAGGCTGACTCGTGGGTCAGCTCTCCGTCTGACCGCCACGCGTACGACGGCGGTTGCGGCTCCGGCGGCGGCGCTGGCCGCCGTCCTCGTCGCTGCCCGACGCCGGGAGCTCGCCCGACGTCGCGCTGTCGCCGCTGGTCACGGCACTGCTTGTCGGTGCGCTGCTGGTCGGTGCGCTGCTGGTCGGCGCACTGCTCGTCGCGGCGCCGCCGTCGGGCCGGGAGGTGGCGCGCGGCTCGCCGTGCGAGCCGCCCTGCCGTCCGCCCGAGCGGGGTGCCCCGGAACGCGGCGCCCCTCCTGAACGAGGCGCGCCGGAGCGCGAGCCGCCGGAGCGGGAGCCGCTGTTGCGCTTGCCCGTCTCGCCCAGGTCCTCGACGTCCTCGGCGTCCAGCCCCGCGAGGTGCTGCGCGGACCGCGGCAGGCGGCCCTTGGTGCCCTCGGGGATGCTCAGGTCGGCGAACAGGTGCGGCGACGTGGAGTACGTCTCGACCGGCTCGGGGTAGCCGATCTCGAGCGCCTTGTCGATGAGCGACCAGCGCGGCACGTCGTCCCAGTCCACGAAGGTGACGGCGGTACCGGTGTTGCCCGCGCGGCCGGTGCGGCCCACCCGGTGCAGGTAGATGCGCTCGTCCTCGGGGCACTGGTAGTTGACCACGTGCGTGACGTCGTCGACGTCGATGCCGCGGGCGGCGACGTCGGTCGCGACGAGCACGTCGATCTTGCCGTTGCGGAACGCGCGCAGTGCCTGCTCGCGTGCGCCCTGGCCCAGGTCGCCGTGGATCGCGCCGGCCGCGAAGCCGCGCGTCTGCAGCTCGTCCGCGACCTTGGCCGCGGTGCGCTTGGTGCGTGCGAACACGATGCTGCGGCCGCGGCCGTCGGACTGGAGCAGTCGGGCGAGCACCTCGATCTTGTCCAGGGCGTGGGCCCGGTACACGACCTGCTTGATGTTCTTGACCGTCGCGCCCTGGTCGTCCGGCTCGGCGGCCCGGATGTGCGTGGGCTGCTTCATGTAGCGGCGGGCCATGGAGACCACTGCGCCCGGCATGGTCGCGCTGAACAGCATGGTGTGCCGCTGCGCGGGGGTGCGGGCGAGGATCTTCTCGACGTCGGGCAGGAACCCGAGGTCGAGCATCTCGTCGGCCTCGTCGAGCACGACGGTCGCCGCCCTGAGCAGGTTGAGGTGACCCTGGTTCAGCAGGTCGATCATGCGGCCCGGCGTGCCGACCACTACGTCGACGCCGGTCTTCATGGCCTCGATCTGCGGCTCGTAGGCGCGGCCGCCGTAGACCTGCACGATCCGCACGCTGCGTCGCGAGGACGCCGCGCTCAGGTCGTTCGCCACCTGCACGGCGAGCTCACGCGTGGGGACCACGACGACCGCCTGCGGCTTGCCGGGGGCGACGAGCTGGTCGTAGCCGGGCTCGCCAGGGGCGACGACGCGGTGCAGCAGCGGAACGCCGAAGCCGAGCGTCTTGCCGGTACCGGTCTTGGCCTGGCCGATGATGTCGTGCCCGCTCATGGCGACGGGAAGCGTCATGGCCTGGATCGGGAACGGGTGGGTGATGCCCGCGTCCTTGAGCGCGTCGACGATCTCGGGGCGGACGCCGAAGTCCGCGAACGTCACGTTCTGCGCCTGGATGGCGGACGGGCTGGAGTAGTCGGGTCCTGAGCTCATCGTCGGCTCGGGATCTGTCGTGATGACCGCGTCTGCGGCCGGGGTGTCTGTGGTAGTCACTGGCGCCTTCATCTCTCGCGGCGCGGTGGGCCCTCATGGCCCGGCGATCGCGCCTTCGTGCGGCAGCCGATCGTGAAAATCATCGCGCGCCGGGATGGACCCAGGCTGCGCGTCCTGTCGGGGCGGCCTCTGGGAGGCCGAAGCACAGGCTCGGGGGTCGGAACGTGACGACCGGGCAACCGATGTACGTGATTCATGGTACGCGCACGATGTTTCCGAGTGGTTAGCGAAACACGGTGAACAGCCCAGTTAGTAATGAACGCCACGTGGCGGACGGCACGTGCGGGTGTGCCGTCCGCCACATGACGTGGGGTACAACTCGCTCAGACCGCGCCGAAGCCGACCTTGCGCTGCTTCTCGGAGCCGATCTCGACGTAGCCGATCGCGGCGCCGGGGATGATCACGAGGCGGCCACGCGCGTCGGTGAGCTCGAGGGTGCCACCGGCCAGGGCCTTCTTGACGGCAGTCGCGACGGAGTCCGCGCTCTCTTCCGTCTCGACCACGACCTCGCGAGGCAGGTTCTGCACACCGATGGTGACGTCCACTTTTACTCCAGTTCGGTCGGGGATTGCGCCGTGCGCCCGGTGATCCGGGGACCCGGCCTGTCGATCCTAGTCACGCGTCGGTGCCGTCTGCCCTCGGTTTCGCCGTGAGCCGACAGGAGAGACGACACATGGCCCGGACATGCCCCGGGTGGAGGAGGCGCGGGCCCGCCGGTCCCGCATTCCTGTGGACAAGGGCATGGGCGCGCGGGCGCGTGCGTGGCACCATGGTCGGCGTGAGCAGACAGCCCCCCGCACGGCGCGCCGGCCGGCACGCCCGTGGAGGCGCGCCCGCCGGCCTCCTGACGGAGGGCGTGGCCGCGAGCCGCTCCGTGGCGCGGAAGGTGCGCCGCCGCGCCGCGCAGGACCCTCGGCGGGCGGCTGTCGCACTCAGCCTCTGCCTGGCGGTGGGGCTGGTCGGAGGCATCGCTGTCACCATGAGCACCGAGCCGGACGCGTCCGCGGCAGTCGTCGCCGGCGCCGTCGAGGACAGCCTGGGTGCCGAGGCGGCCGCCGCGGTGCGGAACGCGTACGAAGCGACCAGGTCCGGCGAACGGAGGTCGGCTCCCGCGAGGGCGGCTGCACCGGATGCCGCTGAGACGGGCGGAGCCGCCTCGGGGACCGGTGCAGGCGTGGGTACCGCCGCCGAGGGGCTGCCCGAGCTTCCGGCCCCTGAGCCGCCCGAACCCCGGGCCGCGGCTTCGGCGGGAGCACCGTCCGCCGAGAAGTCGGCGCCGCCGTCGCCCAGCGTGAGTCTTCGCGCCGCCGGCGGGCCGACGCCGGAGCCCGGCTCCGGTCTGCTCGGTACGAGGGTCGCGGTGGAGGAGGAGCTGTCCGGCAGGCTCGTCGTGGTCGACGGGTCTCGTCCCGCGCCCGCGGAGGGGAAGGTCTGGCGGGTCCAGATCGCTGTCGAGAAGGGTCTGCCGGTGGATCCGGAGGTCTTCGCCGAGTCGGTGCTGGCCACCCTGAACGACCCGCGCGGCTGGAACGCCGCCGACGGATCCACCTTTGCCTGGACCGACTCGGACCGCTACGACGCACGAGTAGTGCTCGCGAGTCCCGGAACCACCGACCAGCTCTGCCTCCCGCTGGACACGATCGGCGAGCTGTCGTGCGGCATCGCGGAGACCGCGGTGCTCAACTTCAAGCGCTGGGCGAAGGGCTCCCAGGCGTGGGAGAGCACCGAGCGCTACCGGCAGTACCTCGTGAACCACGAGGTGGGGCACGTGATCGGCTACCACCATGACCTGTGCGCCGGTGAGGGTGAGCACGCGACGGTGATGGTGCAGCAGACCACCACCACGAGCGGCTGCATCCCCGAGCCCTGGCCGGTTCCCGGCGCGCCGGTACCGGACCGGGACTGAACGCCTTTCCACAGGACGAAACGGGCATTGCCGACGCCCCAGCGCGGGGCGTCGGGGAGTGTCAGTGGCTCGTGGTTCGATCGTTCGCGTGACACCAACCCTCGCCCTCGCACCTCGGCTGACGCCGCCCGGGTCCCGTCCAGACGCGGCCGCCTCCGTGCCGCTCGACGACACCCAGACGGCTGCCGTCGAGGCCGCGCTGAGCAACCGGGCGACGCTGGTCCTCGGGGCGCCCGGGTCGGGCAAGACCACCGTCACCTGCGAGGTCACCGTGCGGGCGCTGGACTCGGGCGTGCAGCCCGAGCGTGTACTGGTCCTCGCGTCCTCCCGGCGGTCCGCGGCCCGTCTGCGGGACGAGGTAGCGGCTCGGGCCGGGCGCACGGTCGGCGCGCCGATGGTTCGGACGGCGTCGTCGGCCGCGTTCGCCGTGCTGCACAAGCGCGCCGCCGCGCTCGAGCAGCCGACGCCGACCCTGGTCTCGGGCCCGGAGCAGGACCTGGTGCTCGCCGATCTGCTCGCCGGCCACGTAGCGGGCGAGGGGCGTCCGCTCGCGCTGCCCGCCGGTCTGCCCGAGGAGTCTCTCGGCCTGCGTGGGCTGCGCCAGGAGCTGCGTGACCTGCTCATGCGTGCCGCCGAGCGCGGGCTCGGCCCGGTCGAGCTGGACGAGATGGGACGCGCGAACGACCGCCCCGAATGGGTGATGGCGGCGCAGATCTACGAGGAGTACCTCGACACGATGGCGCTGCGGCTCGGCACGCCCGACGCCGGGCCGCGCTACGACCCCGCGGTGGTCATCGACGAGGCCGCCGAGTCGCTGCGTTCCTGGGAGGACGAGGTGCCGGGCATGGCACGGCCCACCTGGGACCTGGTGGTGGTCGACGACTACCAGGAGGCCACGGCGGCGACGGTCCGGCTCCTGCGGGTGCTGCACGACGACGGCGCACGGCTGGTCCTGCTGTCCGACCCGGACTCCGCGGTCCAGACCTTCCGTGGCGCCGCGCCGGGGCTCACCGGCCGTGCCGCCGCCCCGGCCGGCCCTGGTCGCGCCTTCGGTGCGTTCGATGCGGAGACGATGGTGCTCGGGACGGTGTGGCGGCAGCTGCCCGAGCTGCGTGCGGTCACGCGCGCGGTGACGAACCGGATCCCGGTATCTGCCAGTGCCATGCACCGGCGCGCTACGGCGTACACGGCGGAGCCTGCTGAGGGTGAGCCGGCCGGTGGAGCGCCAAATGGTGCTGGATCCACGGCGGACAGGCCAGCCGCGGTGAGCCCGCCCGCAGGGACCGCGACGTCCGTCCAGGTGGCGGTGCTCTCGGGCGCCGCACAGGAGGCGGCCTGGATCGCCCGTGAGCTGCGGGCCGAGCACCTGCTGCGCGGCACGCCCTGGGAACGGATGGCGGTGATCGCGCGCAGCGGTACGCGGCTGGCGGCACTGCGGCGTGAGCTGGTCTCGGCGTCGGTGCCGGTCGCGCTGCTCGGGTCGGACCTCCCGCTGCGGGACGAACCCGCCGTGGCGCCGCTGCTGGCGGCCGTGAAGACGTGTGCCGGCGCGCCGCGCGGGAGCCTCGAGGCCCTGATCGCCGAGGAGCTCGACGGCGATGAGCCGGTCCTGGACCCTGAGACGGCCGCCCACCTGCTCGTCTCGCCGATCGGCGGGCTCGACGCCGTGGCGCTGCGCAGGCTGCGGCGTGCGCTGCGGTCGGAGGAGCTGTCGGCGGGTGGTGGCCGCACGTCGGACACCCTGCTGGTCGAGGTGTTGGCCGATCCGGCGCGTGCTGCGTTGCTGCCCACGCAGGTGCGGCGCGGGCCGCTCGCCGTGGCACGGGTGCTGGCCGCCGGGCGCGAGGCCGCAGGGGAGCCGGGCGCCACGGCGCAGACGGTGCTCTGGGCCGTCTGGGCGGCGACAGGTCTGGCCGAGCGGTGGAGCGCCTACGCCCTCGCGGGTGGTCCGGCGGGTCTGCGGGCCGACCGCGACCTCGACTCCGTGCTCGCGCTGTTCCGCGCGGCGGAGACCTTCGTGGACCGGATGCCGGGCGCGCCGGTCGCCGCGTTCGTCGACTACCTCGCTTCGCAGGACCTCCCGGCCGACTCGCTGGCGGCGTCGGCACAGGGTGCGGGCGCCGTGGAGGCGCTCACGCCGCCGGGGGCCGCCGGGCGCGAGTGGGACGTGGTGGTCGTGGCCGGTGTGCAGGACGGCGTCTGGCCCGACCTGCGGCTGCGCGACTCCCTGCTCGGCTCGCAGGCGCTCGTCGAGCTCATCGCCGGCCGGTCCGAGGACGGCAGGGTCGTCGGCGCGGAGGCTCGGCGGCAGGTCCTCACGGACGAGCTGCGCGCCTTCGCGGTAGCGGTCTCCCGCGCCCGGCGGCGTCTCCTGGTCACCGCCGTGGAGGACACGGAGGAAGCACCCAGCGTGTTCTGCGACCTCGTGTCGCCACGGAACGACGGCGGTGACGGGCCGGACCCCCGGCGCGTGCCGGTCGGCCCGCCGCTCGACCTGCGCGGCGTGGTGGCCGCCGCCCGGTCGGAGCTGGTGCGTGCGGCCGCGCTCTCGACGCCGGGCAACCAGCCCGCCGCCGCCCTCCTCGCCGACCTCTCGGCCGCCGGCGTCGCCGAGGCGGACCCGAGCACCTGGTACGGCGTCGCCGGGGTATCGAGCGAAGTTCCACTGTGGGGCGTGCAGGACACCGTGAAGGTGTCGCCGTCGAAGGTCGAGACGGTGACCACGTGCGCCCTGCGCTGGGCCCTCGAGGCCGCGGGCGGCACGAAGCCGGACGCCACGCACCAGACCCTCGGCACGCTGCTGCACTCGATAGCGCAGAGCTATCCGAAGGGTTCGCTCACCGAGCTGAAGAAGGAGCTGGACCGGCGCTGGCCGGAGCTCGCGCTGCCAGAGGGCTGGCCGTCGCTGCAGCTCCGCAAACGAGCCGAGCGCATGGTGGAGCGGCTTGCGGACTATCTTGCCGACTCGGGCGAACCGCTCCTCGTGGAGGCCGACTTCGACCTTCAGGTGGGGCGCGCCCGGCTGCGCGGCCAGGTCGACCGCGTCGAGGACGCGGGCGACGGTGGCGTGACGGTGGCCGACCTCAAGACCGGCAAGTCCGCGGCCAGCAAGGACAAGGCGGCGGAGAACCCGCAGCTCGGCGCCTACCAGCTCGCCGTGGAGGAGGGCGCGCTCGACCTCCCCGATGGCACCGTCAGCAAGGGCGCGAGCCTGGTCTACGTCGGCACCGAGACCGTGTCGGCGAGCGTGCGGAACCAGCCCGCCCTCGTCCCGGACGAGGACGGCAACAGCTGGGCGCGTGACACCGTGGAGGGTGCCGCCGACACGATGGCCGCGGCGCAGTTCGCGGCGAAGAACAACGACCTGTGCGAGGTGTGTCCTGTGCGGCGTTCCTGCCCGCTGCAGCCCGAGGGACGGAAGGTGGTCGAGTGACCAGGCACGAGCCGGAGATCCGGCTGTCCGCGCACGCGATCGCCCGGCTGCTCGGCCGCCACGAGCCCACCGACGAGCAGGTCCGGGTCATCGAGTCGCCCCTGGAGCCGGCGCTCGTCGTCGCGGGTGCGGGCTCCGGCAAGACCGAGACCATGGCCGCGCGCGTCGTGTGGCTCATCGCCAACAAGCTGGTCCAGCCCGAGCAGGTGCTCGGTCTGACGTTCACGCGCAAGGCCGCGGGCGAGCTCACCCAGCGCGTGCAGACGCGGCTGGCGCAGCTCAACCGGGCCCTGGGGGAGGAGTCGGGCGAGGCCTTGGCCGGCCTCGACCTCGACCGGCCCACCGTCGCCACCTACAACGCCTACGCCGCCTCCCTGGTCGCGGACCACGGTCTCCGCCTCGGCGTCGAACCGAGCGCCCGACTGCTCGGCCAGGCCGAGCAGTGGCAGCTCGCCTCCCAGGTGGTCGAGTCCTGGGACGAGGACCTCGGCACCGACAAGGCGGTCAGCACCGTCACCGGCGCCGTCGTGGCCCTGTCCAGCGCGCTGGGCGAGCACCTCGTCGACCCCGCCGACGCCCGCGACCGCCTGACCGAGATGGCAGAGCACCTCGAGTCCATCCCGCTCGGACCGAAGCAGAAGAAGCGCACCAAGGACGTCGACAAGCTCATCAGCTCGGTCGCCGAACGGGCCCGGTTCGTGGACCTCGTCGTCGAGTACCGCCGCCGCAAGCGCATCGCCGAGGCGCTCGACTTCGGCGACCAGGTCGCCTTCGCCGCCCAGCTCGCGCGCGAGGTGCCGCTCGTGGGCGCCGCCGAACGCGCACGGTTCGAGGTGGTGCTCCTCGACGAGTACCAGGACACGTCCTACGCCCAGGTCGAGCTGCTGTCGGGCCTGTTCGGCGGCGGCCACCCCGTGACCGCCGTCGGCGACCCGCACCAGTCCATCTACGGATGGCGCGGCGCCTCCGCGGCGGGCCTCGCCCGCTTCCCGGGCCGCTTCCAGCGCGACGACGGCGTCCCCGCCGCCGTGCACTATCTCTCGACCTCCTGGCGCAACGACGCCGCGGTGCTCACTGCCGCGAACATCGTGTCGGGACCGCTGCGCTCGCGGACCGGGGCAGGCACCAACGTCGAGGTTCCTCCGCTGGACCTGCGGCCAGGGGCGGGCGATGGAGTGGTGTCGGCGCACGTGGCAGCCACGCTGGAGGAGGAGGCAGAGGCGGTCGCCGAGTGGGTGGCCGCACGCTGGCGCTCCGGCTCCCACCCGGACGGGCGGTCGACCGCGGCCGTCCTCTGCCGGGCCCGAGCGCAGTTCCCCACCCTTGAGGTAGCGCTGCGCCGCCGGGGCCTCCCGGTGGAGGTGGTCGGCCTCGGCGGTCTGCTGTCCACGCCCGAGGTGGTCGACGTCGTCGCGCTGCTCCAGGCCGCACACGACCCGTCTCGTGGTGACTCGCTGATGCGCCTCCTGACCGGCCCGCGCCTCAACCTCGGGGCCGCCGACCTCCATGCGCTGGGCTCCTGGGCGGCGGACCTGGCGCGGATGGACGACCCGCGCATCGCCGCGGCGTCAGCGGCTCGGGTGGACGGCACCGACGGTTCTGACGGCGCTGTGGACGACGACCCTCGTGTCGTCGAGGGCGACGTCTCGGACCACCGCTCGATAGTCGACGCGCTCGATGACCTGCCGCCGGCCGGGAAGCCGGCTCGCGACGGCCGGGTGCTGTCCCAGGACGCCCACCTGCGGCTGACCGCGCTGGCCCGGCTGCTGCGGGACCTGCGCGGTCTCACCTACCTGTCGCTGCCCGAGCTGGTGGTCCAGGCGGAGCGTGCGCTCGGCCTCGACGTCGAGGCGGCCACCGCGGCCGCCCTGACGAGCGCCGGCGTCGGCGGGGCGGTGAGCGATCGTGGCCGCGAGCATCTCGACGCGTTCCGGGACGTGGCCGCATCGTTCGCGCAGTCGTCGGACACGGCGACGCTCGGCGCGTTCCTCGCCTGGCTCGGTGTGGCGGGGGAGAAGGAGCGCGGCCTCGACATGCCTGTGCACGAGCCCGACCCGGACGCCGTCCAGGTGATCACCGCCCATGCGGCCAAGGGGCTGGAGTGGGACGCGGTAGCCGTGGCAGGCCTGGCCGACGGCGCGTTCCCCACCTGGGACAGGGGCTCGCGGTCCGGCGAGTCGTCGTCGGGCTGGCTGTCCGACCTGGGCGAGCTGCCCTATCACCTGCGCGGCGACGCGGACGACCTGCCGAACTTCGGCTGGGAGCGCGCCTCCGACACCAAGGACCTCATCGCGCTGCGCGACGAGTTCAAGTACGAGTGCGGTGAGCACCGCCTCGCCGAGGAGCGCCGGCTGGCGTACGTGGCGTTCACGCGCGCCCGGCGCGAGCTCTTCCTCACGGCCTCCTGGTGGGGTTCGGCGAGCCGCCCGCGCGGCGTCTCCCCGTTCCTCGCCGAGCTGGCCGACGCCGGTCTGGTCAACACCGAGCTCTGGGCCCCGATGCCGGCTCCGGACGCCGAGAACCCGCGCAACGCGGAGGAGCTGACGGCGGTCTGGCCTGCTCCGGACGGCGGCCAGGACCAGGCCGGGACGAGGCCGGACACGGCTGACGGCCAGCTGCTGACCGCCCGGGGCGTGCTGCGCGCCACCGCCGAGCTCGTGGACGAGGCCGCGGAGGAGCGGCTCGTCGCGCTGGCCGCCATGCGGCTGCCGGCCGACACGCTCACCGCGCCGCGGGGCGCCGTGGCCGACGCCGCGGGCCACGACCTGGTCGACCTCGCCCGCATGCTCCTCGCCGAGCGGGACCGGCACGCCGACCGGGAGATCGCGTTCCCGGCGCACGTCTCGGCGTCCGGGTTGGTGCGGCTCGCCGCGGACCGCGAGGCGTTCGCCTTGCAGCTCCGCCGCCCTGTGCCGGTGCAGCCGACGGTGCACGCCCGCCGGGGGACCCGGTTCCACGAGTGGGTGGAGCAGTTCTTCACGTCGGCCACGCTGCTCGACGTCGACGACCTGCCCAGTGCCGAGGACGACGACCTCCCGGAGGACACCGACCTCGACAAGTTGCGCGACACGTTCCTCGGCTCGGAGTGGGCGGCCCGCACGCCCGTCGCGGTGGAGGTCGACGTCGAGACACCGGTGGCCGGCGTCATGCTGCGCTGCCGCATGGACGCCGTCTTCCGGGACCCGGCAGCGGACCGGGCCACAGGATCGGACGCAGTGGTGGTCGTGGACTGGAAGACCGGCCGCGAGCCGCTCGACGCCGCCGCGCGCAGCGCCCGTGAGGTGCAGCTCGCGGTGTACCGCCTGGCGTGGTCGCGCTGGACGGGGCTACCGCTGGAGCAGGTGAGCGCTGCGTTCTACTACGTGGGCTCGGACACGACGGTCCGGCCGGAGCGCCTGCTCGACGAGAGGGAGCTGGAGGCACTCATCCGAGGTGACCTATGAGCGAGGCTCAAGGACGGGTTGGGGGCCCTTGACCCAGTCGTTCCGGACCCGTTCGATCTGCTGCATCTGGGCAAGTAGTGCGTCGAAGTGGGGCTTCAGCTCGTCGTAGAGCGCTGTGCGCCGCCAGGTCCCGTCCTCGTGGACGAGGAGCTTGTCGCGGCAGTACTCCCGCGCGGCCTGTACCCGGCGCTCCACGTTCTTTCGACTGCAGTGCAGAGCGGCCGCCGCGTCGTCGTACGAGCCGGCCTCGTCGAGAGCCTGGACGGCACGGATGTTCTCGGGCGACAGCATGCAGATTTGCTCCGGATCGGGTCTCACACGGGTAGTGAGATTCCCATGTTGCCAGCGGCAACCACCGGAAATGCCCATGGCCGAGTGATTTCATCCCCTACCAGGAGTGGGATGGACCCTTGCTGTGTCCGAATGCGACGCTCCTGGTCGTCTTGTCCATTTCGGCCAGCGGGTCGGGGTTGAGCGCTGGGGGTTCGCATGGTCAACGCGGGGTACGCGACAGAGAGCGTGTCGCAATGAGTCGCCGATCCCCGTGGCTCCGAGCACTGACTGCCTGTTTCAGCTCAGTGGCTGTCGGCCTCGGGTCATTGACTGCGGTGACCCAGCCAGCCGTTGCAAGCGAGCTGCCAGTGGCGACAGCCCCTGCTACTGCGCTCGACTGCCCGGAGATCGCACCGACCGTCGAGGATGCTGCCAGGGCAGCTGCCGAGTGTGATCGGCCGACGGCGGCTACCGAGACGTTCAACGAGTGGACTACCGGAACGGTGACCCCGGGTAACGACATGGTCTGTTCCGCCCCGGGTTTGATGGAGACATCGAAGACCCGGAGGATTGGGAGCTATGTCGGCACCACGGAAGTACCCCGACGAGTTGCGTGAGCGTG
>NZ_JBFAAH010000051.1:0-17363 GCF_040639635.1 Promicromonospora sp. NPDC023805
CTGGGTCGCACGATCATCATGGTCACCCACGACCCGTCCGCGGCCGCGTATGCGGACCGGGCGGTTCTGATCGCGGACGGCCGGATCGCGGGCGACATCAGCGACCCCACGCCTGATTCCGCGATGGCGGGCCTGGACGCGCTGCGCACCCTCGAACCCGCCGTCGCGACCACCCCTCGGACGGGTGCGTGATGGCGACGTCGTTCCCCACCGCCCGACTGACCCTCGGGCAGATGCGGCGCAGTGCCGGCCGCCTCGCCGCCGCGGGAGTGGCGATCCTGATCAGCACGGCATTCGTCACCGTGACGCTGCTCGCGGGCGGCGTCATCCAGGGCACCACGCACGACATGGTCGCGGCGCAGTACGCGAAGGCCGACGTCGTCGTGTCGACCTCCGAAGATAGCTCGTTCACCGGCGACGACGTCAGCGCCGTCTCGGCCGTCGACGGCGTCGCGACCGTCCAGCCGCTCACGAGCTGGTTCGGCGACCTGCGCAACGGCGGCAAGGGCGGCTACCAGACGTTCGCGCCGGTCCCCGAGGACCCGCGGCTCTCGCCGCTCGAGCTGACCGACGGCGCCTGGCCGGCCGCCGACGGCGAGGTGGCACTGACGTCGAACCTGGCCGAGCGGCTCGAGGTCGGCCTGGGCGACACCGTGACGCTCAAGCGCACCGTGTACCCCGAGGGCTGGGCCGACAGCCAGGCGGATGACCCGACGGCCGAGCTGGGCGAGCCGAAGGACGTCACCGAGACCCTTACCGTGACCGGCCTCGCCGCCGACCCCTACGGTGCCTACTCCGTGTACGGCGGGGCCGCAGCGATCCCCGCGGCCACGCTTGACGCCTGGAACGCGGCAGAGCCCTTCCCGAACCCGGTCACCGAGCTGCTCGTCGCGCTCGACGCACCGCTGGACGGCGGAAGCGTGCCCGGTCCACTCGCCGAGTCCCTTGCTGGGTCCCTCGACGCTGCCGCCGGCGGGTCCGACCGCGGCGTGGCCGTCGACACCACCGAGGAGGTCGCGACGGCGCGGGCCGCCGCGCAGACCGGCGGCCAGGACCTCGTCTTCCTCGTGTTCGTCATGACGTTCGCCGCCATCGCGCTGCTCATCGCGGCCATGGTCATCACCAACACGTTCCAGGTGCTCGTCGCCCAGCGGACGCGGACGCTCGCCCTGCTGCGCTGCATCGGCGCGGGCACCGGCCAGCTCTACCGCAGCGTGCTGCTCGAGGCGGTGATCCTGGGTGTGGTCGCCTCGGCGGTGGGCATCCTGACGGGCTTCGTGCTCGCCCAGGTCGCGCTCATGGTGGCGCCGGCCTTCGACCTGGGCGTGCCGCTGCCCGCGACGATCACGCCGACCTGGCAGGCGGTGGTGCTCCCGCTCGCGGTAGGTGCCGGCGTGACCGTCCTGGCCGCCCTGGCCCCCGCCCGCTCGGCCACCCGGGTCGCGCCGCTCGCCGCGCTGCGGCCGTCCGACGCCCCGACGCTGCGCGCCCGCTCCGGCCGCACCCGCCTCGTGATCTCGCTGCTCGCCCTGATCGGCGGCTTCGCGGCGCTCGGCGGCGGCGTGGCCCTCGGGATGAACGGCGGCACCCAGCTCGGTCTGGTCGCCGCGGTCGGCGGCGGTGCCCTGGCGTTCTTCGGCGTCGTGCTGAGCGCGGTGCTGTGGCTGCCCCGCGTCGCGGCGCTGCTGGGCTCGCTCGTGGCTCGTACGGGTCCAGCCGCTCGCCTGGCGGTCGCCAACACCCTGCGCAACCCGCGCCGGACGGCGGCGACCTCCACGGCGCTGCTCATCGGCGTCACGCTCGTGACCATGATGTCCACGGGTGCGGCCAGCGCCCGGATGTCCGCGGACAGCCTGCTCGACGAGCAGTTCCCGTACGACGTGAGCGTGTCGGCGTCCTCGCCCGACTACGTCGAGGGTCTGCACGACGCCGTGGCCGATACCCCCGGCATCGCGGACACGGCCCTCGTGACGAGTGCGACGGTCACGCTCGGCGACGTGGCGGACTCGAGCGTCGTCGGCGTGGACCCCGACGAGCTCGCCGCCGTGGTGAACGTGCCGGAGGAAGCCCGGCTGCTGACCGAAGGCTCGATCCTGCTCACCCAGGCCACGGCCGACGAGATGTCCCTCGACGCGGGCGACCCGGTCACGGCGACGAGCGCCGACGGCTCGGTCGACCTGACCGTCGTCATCACGACCGCCGGCGCGCTCGACCGCACGATCACGGCCGCCGACCTCGCCCGCGTGAACGTCCCCGCCGAGGACACGATGACCGACGTCTGGGCGCACATCTCGGGCGGCGAGGCGACCACCGTGCTGGCGGACGTCCAGGACGCCGTCGCGCAGGTGGACGGCGGTGCGTTCGTCATGGGGCCGGCCGCCCAGGCGGCGCAGTTCCGCCAGGTGGTCGACGTGATCCTCGGCATCGTGGTGGGTCTGCTCGCCGTCGCCGTCGTGATCGCCCTGATCGGCGTGACCAACACGCTGTCCCTCTCGGTCATCGAGCGGACCCGCGAGTCCGCGACCCTGCGGGCCATCGGCCTGAGCAAGGAGCAGCTGCGCGGCATGCTCGCCGTGGAGGGCGTGCTCATCGCGGGCGTCGGTGCGGTCCTCGGCATCGTGCTGGGGCTCGTGTTCGGCTGGGCGGGGGCGGCCACCGCGCTGTCCGTCATGGGCGACGTCCGGTACGCCGTCCCATGGGCGGACCTGGGCATCGTCCTGGCCATCGCCCTGATCGCCGGCCTGCTCGCGTCGGTCCTGCCGGCCCGGGCCGCCGCCCGCACCTCACCGGTGGCGGCGCTCGGCGTGGAGTGACGTCGGTCTGCCAGACCGAGGGCCCCTCACCTCTCTATGGAGGTGAGGGGCCTTGTCATACCGTCCGAGCGACCGCACCGCCCACATAGCCGACTGACCGGCTCGCCGCCAGCGGGCTGAGACACCTCTCATCAGGCTCTCACGAACTTCTCATCAGGACCTGGAAGGGTGGTGCCCCAGACCGACGGAAGGAACGGACCGCATGTCCAAGCTCTCCAACATGATCGGCCTCGCCAAGAAGGTGCTCGACTCCCAGACCGGGCAGCAGCAACAGGGGGCACCGCAGGGCGGTTCGACGGGGCAGAAGTCCTGGCGGTCCACGCTCGAGGACGTCGTCGGAGCGGTCAACGGGCGTTCCCAGCCCGCGGCAGGGCAGGGCCACGCGCCCGCCCCGCAGGCTCGGCCCGTTCCGCAGGGTCGGCCGGGCGCGCAGGCGTCCACCGACGCCGACCGGCAGGCCATCGCCCGCTACGACTACCTCATGCGTACCGCCGAACCGCAGCAGATCGAGCAGATCCATGCCGAGTCGTTCGCCCGGCTGACACCGGCGCAGCGTGAGGCGGTGCTGCAGCGCATGCAGATGGAGCTGCCGCCGCACGAGCAGCCCCGCTCGGCCAGCGTCCCGGATCTGTCCCGGGCAGCAGCCCGTTCGGAGGCGCGCCAGCCGGGCTCGATGCGGTCGACGCTGACGAAGGTCGGCGCGGGCGCAGCCGTGGCGGGAGTTGCCGTCGGGGCCGTTGGCATCCTGGGCGCGGTCGCGGCCGGCGCGGCGGTGAGCAGCGTGGCGGGCCCGCTCCTGGAGAACGCGGCGAACCTTGGAGTCGACTTCGAGGCGCTCGCGTCGGGCGTCGACGTCGAGGGGCTCACGTCCTCGGTCAGCGAGCTCGGCACGGGTGCCCTCGACGAGGCCGCCGCGGGTGTCGGTGAGCTCGGTAACGGCGCCGTCGGCGAGGCCGCTGCTGGTGTCGAGGGCCTGGCCGGCACGGCCGACGGCGCCCTGTCCGGGCTCGGGGACCAGGTCTCCGGGGCGGGTCAGCAGCTCTCGGACCTGGCCAAGGACTTCGACCCGCGCAACTTCTTCTAAGCCGTCCCGCTTGAAGCGGACTAACGCAGATTGACGCAGGCTGACGTGTGACGCACGCCCTCGTGCCCGGTGCGGGACTCCCGCACCTCGGGCACGAGGGCGTCAACGTCGGGCGGGACGGGCCCTGCGGTCAGGGTCTCGGCGGGGTGCGGGTGATCGCGAGCGCCACGGCCTCGTCGAGCCTCGTTGCGAACGCCCGGACCGCGTCGACCTGCGCGGGATCGGCGTCGAACGTGTGGCTCCCGCGGGTGGTCTTGACAACTACCTTTGTCGAGCGTTTGCGCTCCTCGATCTCGATGCGAGGGCGGTGCATGGCGAGGTGGTCCCGGTGGGCGTCGGTGAACCCGAAGAGCTCGAGCACGTGCCCGTCGTTGCACAGCAGGGTCGTGTCGTCGGCCCAGACCTCGTCGTACGTCACCATGGCGCGAGTGTAGGGGGTCGCCGAGATGAGGAGTCGTTGATGGGTCAGCAGGATCTGCGGCATGCCTCGCGCCTGGCCGCGTACGGAGCCGTCTCCACGCACTTGTCGCTGCTGAGCGACCGGCGGCTCGGCGAGATCGTCGCTACAGCGGCTCCTCTTGGGTCCGGGATCGGAGGCTCGTCGGCGGAGCTGGAGGTTGCCGGCGCTCGTGTCTTCGTCAAGCGGGTCCCTCTGACGGACCTTGAGCTGCGGCCGGAGAACCTGCGGTCGACGGCCAATCTCTTCGGGCTGCCGATGTTCTATCAGTACGGGGTGGGCTCGGCCGGATTCGGCGCCTGGCGTGAGCTGGCCGTGCACGCGATGACCACCGGCTGGGTACTGGGGAACGAGTACGAGGGCTTTCCGTTGCTGTACCACTGGCGGGTCCTGCCGGACTCGCCTCCGCAGGATTTCGCCGACCAGTTCGGAGGCATCGACGGGGCTGTTGCGTACTGGGAGGGCTCGTCCGCCGTGCGCGAGCGGCTGGAGGCCATCGGCCGGTCCTCCTTCAGCCTGGTGCTCTTCCTGGAACATGTGCCACAGACGCTCTCCGCGTGGTTGGCGGACCGTCGGCGGGCTCAGGAAGGTGAGGACGGCCCGCTGTACGCGTGGGTGGACGAGACCCTGGCCGATGGGGCCGAGTTCATGAGCTCCCGCGGGCTCGTCCACTTCGACGCCCATTTCAACAACGTCTTGACCGACGGCCGGTTGATCTACTTCGCCGACTTCGGTCTGGCCCTGAGCTCCGGCTTCGAGCTCTCGTCGGACGAAGCAGGCTTCCTTTCCGAGCATCTCGGGTACGACCGCTGCTACGTCGCGGCGCACCTGCTCCGTTATCACCTGCCCGACAGCGTGCGTGGCGGCCTGCAGCACGAGGCGTTCCTGCTGCGCTGGGCAGCGGGTGATCGACCAGGGGGAATCCCGCCCGCGATCGTCGCGATCATCAACCGGCATGCCGCGTCGGCTGCCGTGCTGGACGAGTTTCACGATGCCCTGCTGACGGCGACCAAGCGGACTCCGTACCCGGCCGCCGATATCGAGCGGGCGAGGAACGCCGCCCTGCGCACAGAGCGCTAGGCAGCGTCCAGGTCGCGACGGCGGAGCCCGAGCAGCCCGACGCCCGCTTGATCTGGTCGGCGACGCCGTCGGGCAGGATGCCGGGGGAGACGACGTCGAGCGTGGTGCGGCCGAGCTGAGGGCCGGCGTCGGTGATGGAGTCGACCTCCGGCAGACGGGCCACGTGCTGGTGCAGGACGAGCCCGCCCAGCCGCATGCTGGTGCAGACGATGGCCCGGGTTCGCGCGTCGGCGTCTGGCCTATGATCGCCGCATGCCCAGTGACCCTCGACCCGAGACGGGCTTCCCGCTCTTCGACAAGCGCGAACCGTCGCCGACTCTCGGGATCGCGGTTGTCGACGCCATCGTCGACGTCATAGTCTCGGGCGCCGTCCGGCCCGGTGACCTGCTCCCGCCGGAGGGGACGCTCGCGGAGCGGTTCGGCGTCAGCCGGACGGTGATCCGCGAGTCGGTGAAGCGCATCGAGGAAAAGGGCCTGGTCACCATCGCCCGCGGTCGTGGCACCTCGGTGCGGCCCACGAGCTCGTGGAACATCCTCGATCAGGTGGTGCTCACGTCACTGATCAAGCATGACGACTCGCTCGGTGTCCTGGACGAGCTGAGCGTCGTCCGGGCCCAGCTGGAGTCGGTGATGGCCGCCGACGCCGCGGTCCGGCGTTCGGACGTCCAGCTCGAGGAGCTCGAGGGGCACCTGCAACAGATGCGCGACTCGTCGCACGACGACGAGGCGTTCCGGGCGGCGGACGCGGCCTTCCATGTGGCGGTGATGTCGTTCTCCGGCAACCGGCTCGCCGAGAGCATCGCGCGGACCCTCTTCGAGCGAGCCCGCGCCAACAGCAGGTTCCGGGGCGTCGACTCGCGGGACAGCATCCGGACCACCCTCGCCGAGCACGAGGCGGTCTTCGCGGCGATCGCCGCGGGCAACGCCGACGAGGCGCACGAGAACATGAACCGGCACATCCTGGATGCCTGGCAGCGCCGCCGCATGCCGACGTCGGCCCCTTCGGACCGGGGCACCCCCGCCGCAGGCTGACTGCGGCGGGGGAGCCGGCTACTCGACGGAGAAGGAGTCGAAGCTGGCCGTGCCCTTGGGCGAGGTGGGCGTGGTGCCTGTGTCGGGCACGTAGATCAGCCCCGCGTCCAGGTTCGCCGTGGGGTTGTTCAGCGTGAGCGTCTGCGCGAGAACGGTCCACGTCACGCCGTCGGCCGAGTAGGACCCCTTCACGGACCCGCCGTCCCGCGTCAGCCGCAGCCACAGCGGTCCGGTGGTGGGGCCCGAGCGGAGCGGGTAGAACTCGTCGACCTTGCCGTCACCGTTGCTGTCGTTGAACAGGGTGACGCCCTCGGACTGCACCATGAGGGAGACGTACCCCTGACCGGTTCCTGCCTCCGTGAGGTCGTTCCGGAGCACGATGCCGGCCTTGGACGATCCGACGACCTGGTCGTAGGCAGTGACGCGGGCGGTGACCGTCGAGGTCGTCCCCGCGGCAGCGTCCTCGTAGATCGTCCCGTAGGAGTCCTGGTCGATCCCGAACAGGCCCATCGTGTCGCCGGAGTAGCCGGTCATCGAGTGGGACCCGTCGAGCTCGCCGAACTCCATCGCGGCACCACCGCCGGCGAAGGTGGACAGCGACGTCACCGGCGGCAGCTTCTGGGCGAGCGTGACGGTGCGCGTCGCGGTGAAGGGCACACCGCGATAGGTGTAGCCGATAGTCGCCGTGAACTCCTGCGGGGCGGACGACGTCGGGCGCTCGGGCGCCGTCACGGTCCAGCCCGCGGTGACGCTGTCGCCCCCTCGGATGGTGTCCGGCTGGTCCGGAGCCGGCGTGACCGTCCAGCCCTCCGGACCGGTGAGCGTGGTGGACACGGCGGTCGCGGACCGTGCCGTGTCGAAGTTCTCGAGGGCAGCCGTGACCGTGACGCTCTGGCCCGACCCGAGCCGGCCGTCCGGCACGCTCAGCTGGGCGCCGACCGGCGGGTGGTCGTCGTCGGCCGCCGCGCGGTCCCGCAGGCCGGACCCGAAGATGATCCGCGACGCCTCCAGCGGCACGTTCGGCTCGTGCACCGCCACGAGGTTGGTGCTGGTCGAGTCGGGCGCCCTGGTGAGGTCCTCCGTGGCGGCGTTCGCGCTCAGGTAGTTGTTCACGGCCGTGAGGTGGCTGTTGGGCTGGCCGCTGGGCGCCCGGTTCGTGTGCAGCCCGTCGGGGATGCCGAGGAAGACGTTGTTGGACACCGTCCAGTACCGGGAGGCCTCGTCGAGGTAGACCGGCCACGAGTAGTCCAGGCGGTCGTTGCCCAGGTCCGTGCAGTAGTTGCCGTCGATGAGCGATCCCGGTACCGACCCGAGGGTGTAGATGCACGCCGCGTCGTTCATGCGGGTGACCACGTTGTCCATCCGGTTGTTGACTATGCGGTAGTCGCGGGCCACCGTGGGAGTGGCGTACCGCGGCCAGTGCTCGTAGGTGCCGCGGTCCTCGTAGACCTGGCTGCCGCCGGCGTCCCAGGCGCCCCAGCCGAAGCCCACGCCGATCGCGCTGTACGGCTGGTTGTAGATCAGGTTGTGGCTCACCGTGAGGCCGTCGACGTAGGTAGCGAACACCCCGTCCTGGTCCTTGTAGTCGATGCCGATGTCGTGGATGACGTTGTTGTCGATCACGATGTCGCTGTTGGTCATCTCGGGCCGGCTCGGGTGGTGGGCGTCGAGACGCGATCCGCCGACGATGATGCCGCCGCCCGCCAGCTCCTCGAACCGGTTGCCGGTGACGGTGATGTTCCTGGCGCCGAGGTCTACCCCTGACGCGTTCGCGCCGCCGTCGTTGCCGATGCCGAGGCCTTGCGAGCCCAGGTTGACGAAGACGTTGTCGGCGAAGTCGATGTTCGTCGCCGCCGAGACCTGTACGGCCCCTGCGATCATGCCCCAGGCCGCTCGCGTCGACTCGAAGCCCGAGCACCCGACCCTGCACGTGTCGAAGGCGTCGGCCGGCCGCTCGGCGGACACGCCCGTCACGTAGGTGCCGGTCTGCTGGGAGGCGAACCCGTCGTCGGTGCTCGGGTGCATCCAGGACGTCCCGGTGAAGGTCAGTCCCTCGAAGACGAGGTTGCGCGCCGGGGCGTCGTACGTCCCGGCGACCTGCAGCACGGACTCGAGCCTCGGGAGCTCGACGTCCAGCGTGTTCGGGTTCACGCCGTCGCCGGCGCGGTAGTACAGCCTGCCCGCGGAGGGGACGATGGCCCACTGACCCGCCGCGCTCAGCAGCTCTGGAGCATTCTCGAGAGAGAACTCCGGGGTACGGAAAGGCTGCTGGACGACGTCGTAGCCGAACGTGTTGTTGTCCCAGGAGGGCTGCGCCATGGTCACCGCCGCGCCCGCGACGCTCTTCACCGGCAGGTACCTGTTGGTGAACGAGGCCACGGACTGCAGCTCGAGCCGGGAGGGGTCGGCGACCCGGGCCAGCCGCGCCTGCAGCGCCTGGTCCTTGATCGTGAACCCCATCCTGTTCAGGGCGATGGCGGACGGGTCGACGGCGATGCTCGCGCGCGGGGCCAGCTTCTCGTCCACGTAGAGCTGCCTCGTGTCCAGGCCCACCGGCGTCCTGGCCCTCCAGATCCCGTCGCCGATACTCGACCTCGTCCAGCCGCGGACCTTCGACGCACCGGTCAGGACCGGTCGTTCCCCGGGAGCGGCGCGGTACGTCACCGTCGCGTCGCCGACGCCGGAGTCGCGCGCGTCGAACCGCAGGGGAGCGGCGAGCTCGTAACGACCGCCGGCCAGCGTGACCACCACGGAGTGGCCGGCCGCCGCGAGCCGGCGCGCGTGTGCCTGCGCCCGGGCCAGTGAGCAGGGCTGCGCCTTGGTGCCCCGGGTTCCGTGCGCCTCGGGGGCTGCGTAGATCATCTTCACGGTGGGCTCCGCGGCGGTAGAGGTCAGGGCAGTGGAGGTCATGGTCGGCGTCACCGCCCCCAGGAGGGCGGTGATCACGATGATCGCAGTGGCGCGGGCGCGTGGTTCGAGGTCACGCAGCCGACGTCGTCTCTGTTCTCCTGGCAAGTTGCACGCTCCTGAGTCTTCATTGACCGACGCCGCATAACGTATGACGTCTGATGTATCTGGTCAATGGCCGCCCGTATGCCACTCGGGCAGGCGCGTCCCGCGCGCTACAATCTGAGCCGAACTAGTTTCTATGGAAACGTTCATCGGAGCAGGGGAGCCCACGCCGTTCCGGCGGACGTCGGGCTCCGGGACGGGTTGAGGAAAAGAAGATGGCGGACCTCAAGAGGCTGTACCACGACCTCGTGCGCTTCGAGACGGAGCTGTGGGCCGCGGTCGATACCAGGTTGCGCACCGACTGCGACCTGCAGCTCACGTGGTTCGAGATCATGCAGCTGCTGGGCCGCGAGCCCCGTCGTCGGGTGCAGGACATCGCCACGGAGTTCGCGATCTCGGTGGGCGGCACCAGCAAGGTGGTCGATCGCATAGTGGTGGCAGGGTTCTGTCGTCGCATCCCCAACCCCCAGGACGGCCGTTCGGCGCTGCTGGAGCTCACTGAGACGGGGCAACAGAAGCTGGCCGAGGCCGTCCCTGTCTTCGAGGACGAGCTCGCCCTCCGCTTCCGGTCCGTCCTCGGCGAGGGCGAGCTGGAACGCCTGGCGCTCAGCCTGAGGCTGCTGCGAACGAGCGCGTTCGCCGTCGACGAGCCGCTTTCCGCCTGAGGCGATCGCGGGCGGGGCGCGAGGAAGCGCCCCTCCCGCGACTGCTGCTCCGTGCGGCTACTCGGTCGGGGCAGGTGCCGAGAAGACGCCGAAGTGGTGGCCGGTGTTGTCGCGCAGGCGCGCGAAGCTGACGCCCGCGGCGTCCGTGACCGGCTCCATGACTACCTCGCCGCCGAGCGACTTCGCCCGCTCGACGGTGGCGGGAACGTCCGCGACCAAGACGTAGAAGACCGCGTAGTCGGCGAACTTGCCGGCGTGGTCGAAGATCCCGCCGGCCGGGCCGGGGGCGCCCGGGGTGATCGCGGCGTGGTAGTCCACACCCTCCAGGTCCGTGTTCAGCTTGAACTGCCACTCGAACAGGTCGCCGAAGAACTTCTTGACCTCTTCGGGCCGGTCGCTCCCGATCTCGAACCAGGCAACTGAATTGAGTGCCGGACCGCTCATCGAATCATCTCCGTCCGCCCAGCTGTGGGCCTCTGCGAATGTCTCGCGGCCCGTGTGCGGGCACCCCGAAGAGGGCCCGGCCCTACTGGCGAGACACCACCGAGCGTAGCGGATATAGTTGCCGCGGAATGGAGTTGCGTCGTCTTCGACGCGAACAGACGGAAGCGGGAGGCTCGATAGTGGACAAGTCGGCACGCAGCGGGTGGGGCGATGCACCACTCGCGATCGAGGTGCGCGGGGCGAAGGTCCACAACCTCAAGGACGTGGACGTGACCGTGCCGCTGCGACGGCTGGTCGCTATCGCCGGCGTCTCCGGATCCGGGAAGTCGTCGCTCGCCATGGGGGTGCTCTACGCCGAGGGGTCTCGCCGCTACGTCGAGGCGCTCTCGACCTATACCCGCCGGCGGATGTCCCATGCGCCGCGAGCGGCCGTCGACAGCGTCGAGCACGTTCCCGCGGCGCTCGCGCTGCGGCAACGGCCGGCCGTGCCAGGCGTGCGCAGCACGTTCGGTACCTCCACCGAGCTGCTGAACGTGCTGCGCCTGATGTTCTCCCGGCTGGGCTCGCACCTGTGCCCCAACGGCCATCGCCTGGACCCGACGATCGACGTGGCGGCGAACCTGGACCTGGTGTGCCCGGTCTGCGCGGCGGTGTTCTACCCGCCGGGCGCCGAGGTGCTCGCGTTCAACTCCGACGGGGCGTGCCCTGCCTGCTCTGGTACCGGTGTGGTGCGGGAGATCGACGAGGCCTCCCTCGTGCCCGACCCGAGCAGGACGATCGACGGCGGCGCGGTGGCGCCGTGGTCGATGTTCGGGCTGACGGTGATGCCGCAGGTGGTGGCCGAGCTCGGCGTCCGCACCGACGTCCCGTACAGCGCGCTCACCGCCGCCGAACGGGAGACCGTGATGCACGGGCCGGAGGAGAAGCGGCACATCTCGGTGCCCTCGAAGAGCGGCAAGCTGTTCGAGCTGAACTTCACCTACCGGAACGCACGCCTCGCGGTGCAGGAGGCGCTGGACAAGGCCACCACCGAACGCGGCCTGGCCCGCGTGAACAGGTTCATCAGCGCGCAGAGGTGTTCGACCTGCCACGGCACCCGGCTGAGCCAGAAGGCGCTCGGTTCCCAGGTCGCCGGCATCAACCTCGCCGAGGCGACCGCCAAGACGCTCGACGAGGTGATGGCCTGGGCCCCGTCCTTGCCCGGCACGCTGCCGTCGGACATGCGCCCGATGGCGCAGAACCTGGTCGACAAGCTGCAGGAGATGGCCGGCCGGCTGGTCGAGCTCGGGCTGGGCTACCTGAGCCTGGACCGGGCGGGCTCCACCCTGTCGACGGGGGAGCGGCAGCGGGTCCAGCTGGCCCGCGCGGTCCGGAACCGGACCACCGGAGTGCTCTACGTCCTGGACGAACCGTCCATCGGCCTGCACCCCTCGAACGTGGACGGCCTGCTCGGGGTGATCCAGGACCTCCTGCGGGACGGGAACTCGGTGGTCCTGGTCGACCATGACGTGCAGGTGCTGCGCGAGGCCGACTGGCTGATCGAGATCGGGCCGGGTTCCGGCGTCGAGGGCGGCACGGTCCTGGCGACGGGCACCGTCGAGGACCTCGACAACGATCCCGCCTCGCTGCTGGGCGGGTTCCTCACCGGACGTGAACCAGTGGTGATCCGCGACCGGGCCGGCCGCGACGACGTCTTCGGTCGCGGCAGCATCCATCTCGAGACCGCACCCCTGCACACCGTGCACGCTCTGAACGTCGACGTCCCCCTCGGTCGTCTGACCGCGGTCACCGGAGCCTCTGGTTCCGGCAAGACGACGCTCATCCTCGACAGCCTCGTGCCCGCCGTCCAGGCAGCGGCGGCGGGCGGCCCCGTGCCGGCGCACGTCACCGTGGTCGACGCGCCAGGGATCCGCCGGGCCGACGTCGTCGACGCCACCCCGATCGGCGTCAACGTCCGGTCCACCGTCGCCACATACAGCGGCATCATGGACGACCTGCGCCGGGCCTTCGCCGCCACCGAGACCGCCGCCGAGCGCGGCCTGACCGCCGCCGACTTCTCCTACAACACCGGGTCGCTGCGGTGCCCGCGCTGCGAGGGCACCGGGCAGATCGTCCTGGACGTGCAGTTCCTGCCCGACGTCGACATCGCCTGCCCGGACTGCGGCGGCACCCGGTACGCCCCGGACGCGTCGACCATCCGTCGCCCCTCGCCGGGGCGGCACGCCGGCGACGACGCGGGGGAGGGCATCTCGCTGCCGGAGCTGCTCGCCTCCACCGTCGGGCACGCCCTTGAGCACGTCGGCGACATCCGCAAGGTCCGTACCAAGCTCCAGGCCCTCGTCGACCTCGGCCTGGGCTACCTCACGCTCGGGGAGGACACGCCGGCACTCTCCGGCGGCGAGGCGCAGCGCCTCAAGCTTGCCGCCGAGCTGCACCGCAACCAGGCCGACACCCTCTTCGTCCTTGACGAACCGAGCGTCGGCCTCCACCCCCTTGACGTCCGTACGCTCCTGAACGTCACCCAGCGGCTCCTGGACCAGGGCGCGACGGTGATCGTCATCGAGCACGACCTCGACATGATCGCCAACGCCGACCACATCATCGACATGGGACCCGGCGGCGGGGCAGCTGGCGGCATGGTGGTCGCTACCGGTTCAGCCGACGACGTCGCGGGCAATGCCGCCAGCGTCACCGGACGGTACCTGCGCACCCACCTGACCACCGCGCCCGCAGCGCCCTAGGGTCGCGTCCGGGCGGCCATGTGACTTCGGTCGGTTGCCTTGAGATCGGTCAATCAAACGACCGATCTCAAGGCAAAGGACCGAAGTCACTCAGGTGCCAGTGCGAAGGACCGAAGTCAGGTCCCCGCGGAGGTGCGCGGCCGCGCTCGACGTAGAGTCACGGCACCTCCGAAGATCCCATGAGAGGAAGACAAGATGTCTGTGCCAGCAACCGAGTCCGAGCAGTTCCTTGCGCGAGTGATCAGTGGCCCTACCGTCGTGATCGAGTACGGCGGGCTGCGCCTGCTGACCGACCCGACCTTCGACCGTGCGGGAACGTATCCCGGCGACGTGCCGCTGGAGCGCACCGTCGACTCGCCGGTCGCCGCTGGCAGCGTGGGTGCGGTGGACGCGGTGCTCCTGTCGCACGACGAGCACGCGGACAACCTCGACAACGCGGGCCGCGCCTTCCTCGCCGGCGTCCCGCTGACCCTCACCACTGTCAGCGGTGCAGGTCGTCTCGGCGGCACCGCCCGCGGCCTGACGCCCTGGGAGTCGACCGACCTGCCGCGTCCGGGCGGCGGCACCGTCACGGTCACCGCGACGCGCGCCCAGCACGGACCGGACGGGTCGGAACCCGTGGTCGGCGACGTGATCGGCTTCGTGCTCACCGGCGAAGGCCTTCCGGCCGTGTACATCAGTGGCGACAACGCCTCGCTCGACGTCGTCCGGGAGGTCGCCGAGCGCTTCGACGTCGAGGAGGCGGTGCTGTTCGCCGGCGCGGTGCGCATGCCGGTGATCAGCGACGAGCCCGACCTGCTGACCCTCGACGCCGGACGCGCGGTGGAAGCGGCGAAGCTGCTCGACGCGCGCCGGGTGCTCATCGCGCATGTAGACAGCTGGGCCCACTTCTCCGAGAATCTCGGGACAACCGTGGCCGCCTTCGACGAGGCGGGCCTGGGCGGCCGTCTCGCGCGCCGCTGAACCATCACCCGATCAACCCCATCACCCGATCAACGAGAAGGTCCTCATGACCGGTCCGCTGCCTCCGATCGACCCTGCCGCGCTGCCGGCGCCGGTCGACGTGTCCGACAACACCGGCGCCCTCGCGGAGGTGCGCGCGGTCATCGACGCCGGCCCCTACCGCGACGACTGGGACTCCTTGCGCGCCTACGCGCCGCCGCAGTGGTACCAGGACGCCAAGTTCGGCATCTTCATCCACTGGGGCGTCTACTCGGTGCCCGCCTTCAACACCGAGTGGTACTCGCGGGAGATGTACCGGGAGGGTACGCCGGAGTTCGAGCACCATGTCGCGACCTATGGCGCGCACCGCGACTTCGGCTACAAGGACTTCATCCCGTCCTTCACCATGGACCGGTTCGACCCGGACGCGTGGGCCAGGCTGTTCCGGCAGGCGGGCGCCCAGTTCGTCGTCCCCGTCGCCGAGCACCACGACGGCTTCGCCATGTACGACACGGACCGCTCCCGCTGGAGCGCCGCCCGCATGGGCCCCGAGCGCGACGTGTTCGGGGCGCTCTCCGAGGCGACGGACCGGGCCTGGATGGTGCGCGGCGCGTCGTCGCACCGTGCGGAGCACTGGTTCTTCATGAACGGCGGTGCGCGGTTCGACTCGGACGTCCTGGTTCCCGAGTACCAGGACTTCTACGGTCCGGCGCAGCGCGAGGAGACCGCGCCGAACGAGCGGTTCCTGGAGGACTGGCTGCTGCGGACGGTGGAGATCATCGACCGCTACCACCCGCAGGTGCTGTGGTTCGACTGGTGGATCGAGCAGCCCGCCTTCAAGCCGTACCTCGCGCAGGTCGCCGCCTACTACTACAACCGCGCGGCGCAGTGGGGGCGCGAGGTGGTCATCAACTACAAGTGGGACGCCTTCGCCGAGGGAACCGCCGTTTATGACATCGAGCGGGGCACGATGGGCGACATCCGGCCGTCGGTCTGGCAGAACGACACCTCGGTCTCGAAGACGGCGTGGTCGTGGGTGCGCAACCACGAGTACAAGTCCGCGGACGACCTGATCGCCGAGCTCGCCGACGTCGTCTCGAAGAACGGCGTGCTGCTGCTCAACGTAGGCCCCAAGCCGGACGGGACCATCCCGGACGAGGAGCAGGAGCTGCTGCGCACTATCGGCGCCTGGCTGACCCGCAACGGCGAGGCGATCTACGGCACGCGGCCGTGGGTGGTCGCAGCCGAGGGCCCGACCGAGGTCGCCGTCGGCTCGTTCGTCGACGGTGCGGCGCCCGCGTTCACCGGTGCCGACTTCCGGTTCACCGCGCGGAGGCACGTGACGGGCGAGTACGTCTACGCGATCCCGTTGGCCGAGCCCGCCGACGGCGTGCTGCGGATCCGGGCGTTCGGCCGTGGCGCGGGCCTGCTCACGCGGCCGATCAAGGAGGTGACGCTGCTCGGCGGGTCCGGCGCCGTCGACTGGGAGCAGACCGCCGGCGAGCTGATAGTGCGCACGACGGGTCCGGCAGTGGTCAAGCTCTTCCTCGAGCCTGACCAGGTCCAGCCGCGCAAGGACTTCCTGCATCAGGCGTGACGGCGGGTCGGCGCCCCGCGATACGGTGACCCGATGAGCGACGCACCCGAGACGCTGTCGCTGTTCGGGGACGATGCCCCGCCCCGGCCGCTCGCCGACCGGCTCCGGCCCCGCGTGCTCGAAGAGGTCGTCGGCCAGGACCACCTGCTCGCACCCGACGCGCCGATCGGGCGGCTGGTCGGCCGCGGTCAGATGGTCTCGACGATCCTGTGGGGACCGCCCGGCTGCGGCAAGACCACCATCGCCCGGCTCCTCGCGGAGCGGACGCACCTCGCGTTCGAGCCGCTGTCGGCAACGTTCTCGGGCGTCGCCGACCTCCGGAAGATCTTCACGGCCGCGCAGCGCCGTCGCGAGATCGGCCAGGGCACGCTGCTGTTCGTCGACGAGATCCACCGCTTCAACCGCGCCCAGCAGGACAGCTTCCTGCCCTACGTCGAGGACGGCACGACAGTCCTCGTCGGCGCCACCACCGAGAACCCGAGCTTCGAGCTCAACGGCGCACTCCTGTCGCGCTGCCAGGTGTTCGTCCTGCGGCGGCTCGACGGCGCCGCGCTCGAGACCCTGATCGACCGCGCCGAGGCGGAAGCCGGCCGGCCGCTGCCCCTGGACGACGACGCCCGGGGCGCGCTCGTCGCCATGGCCGACGGCGACGGGCGGTACCTGCTCAACATGGCCGAACAGCTCCAGGCCCTGCCCGAGGGCACCGCCCCCCTCGACACCGCGGGGCTGGCCGCAGAGGTCCAGAAGCGCGCGCCGATCTACGACAAGGCCCAGGAAGGCCACTACAACCTGATCTCGGCCCTGCACAAGTCCATGCGCGGCTCCGACCCGGACGCCGCCCTGTACTGGCTCGCCCGGATGCTCGACGGCGGCGAGGACCCGCTGTTCATCGCCCGCCGCATCGTCCGCTTCGCCAACGAGGACATCGGCATCGCCGACCCGGAGGCGGTGCACCAGGCGCTCACCGCCTGGGACGTGTACGAGCGGCTCGGCTCACCCGAGGGCGAGCTCGCCATCGCCCAGGCCGTCGTCTACCTGGCGACCGCGCCGAAGTCGATAGCCGTCTACCGCGGGTTCAGCGCGGCTACCGCCGCCGCGAAGCGGACGGGGTCCCTCATACCGCCCGCCCACATCCTCAACGCCCCCACCCGGCTGATGAAGGACCTCGGCTACGGCAAGGGCTACCGGTACGACCCCGACACCGAGACCGGCTTCTCCGGTGCCGACTACTTCCCCGACGGCATGGAGCGGGAGCGGTACTACGAGCCGACCGGGAACGGGTACGAACGGCAGATCACCGAACGGCTCCGGCACTGGGACGCGCTGCGGGCCGAACGGCGGCGCGACGGCGCCGAGGGCGAGCGGACCGAGGGCTGACGCCTGCCGCCATAGTTCGACTTCGGTCGGTTGCTTCGAGATCGGTCAATCAAACGACCGATCTCACGCCTGAAACTCGGAGTCGAACAGAGGTCGCTCTTCTCAGACTAAGTGCCATG
>NZ_JBFAAH010000052.1:0-16908 GCF_040639635.1 Promicromonospora sp. NPDC023805
GTTCGAGGGCCGCGAGACGACGGTCCGCACTGCCTCGCGCTGCCCCGACGAGTCGTGCTGCCGGCGTCCGCCTGAGGAGCTCTCCACGAAGTGGGCCGATCACCCGGTCCGGCCTGCGCGGCCCGGGCTCGCCGGTGGCATCGTGGGCGCATGACGCTTCCCGTGGTGCCCTCAGGTGTCGACACGGTTCTCGCGCCGCTGGGAGGGCTGCGGCAGGAGCTGTACGACACCTATGTCGACCTGCACCAGCACCCCGAGCTGTCCTTCGAGGAACACCGGACGGCTGCCGTCGCCGCCGAGCGGCTTGCGGCCCTCGGGTACGTGGTGCACTCCGGCCTGGGCGGGACCGGCGTCGCGGGCGTGCTCCGCAACGGCGACGGCCCGTGCGTGCTGCTCCGCGCCGACATGGACGGTCTGCCCGTCACGGAGGACACCGGGCTGCCGTACGCGAGCACCGTGCGCACGACCACCGACGACGGGGTGGGGTCGGGCGTCATGCACGCGTGCGGGCACGACGTGCACGTCACCGCCCTGCTGGGTGCGGCCGACCTGCTGGCCCGGGGCCGGTCGGCCTGGTCGGGAACGGTCGTCGCCGTCTTCCAGCCCGCGGAGGAGCTGGGCCGGGGAGCCCGCGCCATGCTCGACGACGGCCTGTACGACCTGGTGCCCCGCCCCGACATCGTGCTGGGGCAGCACGTAGCGCCCGTCTCGGCGGGCCTGCTCGGCGTCCACGCCGGCCCGGCCTTCGCCGGCACCGACGTCGTGAACATCCGGCTCGTCGGCCGGGGCGGCCACGGGTCGCGGCCCGAGGCGACGGTCGACCCGGTGGTCATGGCCGCGTCGGCGGTGATGCGGCTGCAGACCATCGTCTCGCGCGAGGTCGCGGCGGGCGACGCCGCCGTCGTTACCGTGGGGACGCTGCACGCCGGGACGAAGGAGAACATCATTCCAGACGACGCGTACCTCGGCGTGAACGTCCGCTTCTACGACGAGGCGGTGCGGGCCCGGGTCCTGACCGCCATCGAGCGCATGGTGCGGGGCGAGGCGGCCGCGGCGGGCGCACCGGAGCCGCCGACGGTCACCACCAGAGACTCGTTCCCACCGGTGGTCAACGACCCGGTCGAGACGGTACGCACGCGAGACGTCCTCGCCGCCCGCTTCGGCGTCGAGCGGGTCATCGACCCCGGCCCGGTCGCGGGCAGCGAGGACGTCGGCCTGCTCGCCACCGCCGTCGGCGTGCCGATCGTGTACTGGCTGCTGGGCGGCTGGGACCCGGCCGCCTACCACGCGGCGTTCGTCGCGGGCACGACGGACCGCGACATCCCCTCCAACCACTCCCCGCGGTTCGCGCCGGTGCCCCATCCGACACTGGAGACGGGCGTCGAGGCGCTCGTGGTCGCGGCCCTGGACCGTCTGACAGTGCCTGCTGCCGGCTGAGTCAGCGGCCGAACTCCCCGGCTGCACTCAGCGGCGGGCGAACGCGTCCGCCAGAGCGGTCATCCGCGCCGCGGTGCCCTCGTGCTCCCCGAAGTGGATCGCGAGCTGGGCGGCCCCGGCCTCGCGGTAGGCGACGGCGGCGTCCGCGACCCGCTCCACCGGCGTGCTGCCGTCCCACCCGATGCGGAGCGCCGGGCGGACTGCGCGGTCGCCGGCCAGCCCCGCGAGCGCCCGCACACGCTCCGCGAATGTCCCCGGGTCAGCGGGAAGCCCCTGCCAGACGTCGCCGTAGCGCGCCGCGCGGCGAAGTGCGGCGTCGCTGTTGCCGCCGACCATGATCGGTACGCTCCCGTCCGGAACGGGGGCGAACACGCCCTGCTCGTAGGAGAACCGTCGGCCCTGGTACGGGGCCGCCCCACCCGCGAACAGGTGCGCGAGCAGCGCGAGCATGTCGTCGGTGACGGCGCCGCGGCGGGAGTAGTCGGCGCCCACAGCTTCGAACTCCGGCACGTTCCAGCCGACGCCGACACCGAGGGTCACCCGGCCACCGGAGAGCTGGTGCAGGGTGGCGACCTGCTTCGCGAGCACGAACGGATCGCGCAACGGTGCGACCAGCACCGAGGTGCCGAACCGCAGGTGCTCCGTGACCGCCGTCAGGTGCCCGATCGTCACCAGCGGCTCGTACACGCCGCCGAACGTCTGCCCGTACTCCCCGGGCGGCAAGACGTGGTCGGGCAGCCATGCCGTCGTGTACCCGAGGTCCTCGGCCGTCCGGGCCAGGTCGACGAGCGTGCGGGCCGGCATCGTCGGAAACTCGTTGGGCAGCACTACCTGAAGCTCCATGCCAGACCGAACTGGTGCGGCCATGGCCCCATTCCCGTAGGACGACAGCCGGGCCGAGGTAGAGCCCACACGCCCCAACTGTGTTGCCGAGAGTAGACATCGTCTACTCACAGCAACATGGTCTACTCAGTACCTGCCGCCCCGAGGGCCCTGACGCGCGGATGCAGCACCCGCTCCGCGCCTGGGGAGATGTCCGCTTCTCAACGACGCCTCATCGTGGTTGGCTTCGGCTCGTGGAAATCATCGTGACCAGCGTCGTCGCCGTCCTCGGAACGCTGCTCGGTTCGCTCGCGACCCACTACTTCCAGCGCCGGAATCGGGCAGACGCCGAACGCTTCGCACGCAACGAACGCCTGCGCCAGGAGCGGGTCAGCGCGTACACGACGTACGGTGGCGCGCTCGTCAGCCTGCGGCGGGCGCAGATCGACCGCTGGTACGCGGTGCACGAGGGGCGCCAGAACGCCGACCCCGAGGAGTTCCGCTACGAGACCTACCGGCTGCGGACGAGTGCGCTCGAGGCGATGTTCCGGGTCCAGCTCGTCACGGAGTCCCGGCAGCTGATCGGGCTCGGGCAGCAGGCGATCGACAGCGTCGACCGCCTGAAACTGCGTATCCCGGCAGAGGAGTTCAAGGACGCCCGCGATGTGTCCAGGCAGCACATCTTCGACTTCGTCGAGGCCGCGCGGACGCACGTCGACGTCGCGTAGCTCCCGCCACCCCGCGGCCTGTCCCGCGAGCTCCGCGCCGTATGCGCCCTACCGTCAGCTCGCCGTAACCTGGTCGACCAGGGCGCGGATCGGCAGCAGATCGTCAGCGAGCCCTCGCTTCCTGACGTACGACTCGGCCTCGGCCACCGCGTCGTGCAGCAGTCCTGTCAAGACAGATCGAGGGTCCTCGACCGGCCCCGAGCCAACCGCCGCCTGAACCGTCAAGTGGCTGTCCTTCGAGCGGAACCGGCCCGTGCGGACCCCGACGAACTCGTTGGGCGCCACTCGCCCGTCGACGTGAAAGACCACACTCAGCCGGACGGGGCTACGCACGTCGCTGCCTAGCGCCGCCACACGCATCGAGAGTGCACCGATCTCGGCACCCCATGCTCTCTCGCCGTCGATGTCGCCCATGACCGCACCCACGGCGAGGACCGGCGTCCCTGCGTCGTCCGTCACGGCACGCTCCCTGCCCATGATTCGTTGTTCAGCGGACCTGGATCACGCTCCACGATCCACCGCTCCAAGTTGAGCATCTGGTCCCGCGTTCCGCTGGTCATCGGAATCAGGCGATCGGTGCCCAGCTCTGTCGAACCATAGCGCCCCTTGAGGTTGCTGGTGATGCCCCACTTCTGGAACGTACCGTCGGCACTCACTCGCCGGTACAGGTAGTTCGTGGCCGTGCTCGCCCGTGAGTTGCCGTGAGTTGCCGAGGGCGCTGGTCGCGGCGGCGTCGCGGGGTTCGGCTCGAACCGACCGGTCGTCGGATTGCGCAGAGCACCGTTCTCGCCGGTCGGGCAGTTGTGGACCAGTACCGACCCGCTGGTCGGGGTGCCACCAGCACTGACGTAGAACGTATGGTCCCGGTCGACCGTGAGGTTGTGCACCACGGCGCGCTCGTGCTCGACCTTGACATCTGCAACCTGCGCCCATGTACCTGAGCTTGTCTTGAGCCACTCGCCGGACCGGAGATCGACCGCATCGACCCAGGTGCGCTTCTCAGGGTTCCAGAAGGGGTGCTCGTCGGTAGCGACAATCTTCTGGTTGTCACCGTCGGCATCCCGAGTGGTCACCGTGACAAGGGTCTTCTCGCCACCACCTGTGATGTGGGCGGTGACAAGCTGCCCACCCGAGCGCTTACCGGTCTCTTCGTCGCCAGCAAGAACCTCGTCACCTGGCTCAAGGGCCTCGATCGGCTTTCGGCTTCCGTCTGCCATCAGGACCAGGGTGCCCGGCAAGAAGCTGTTGCCGGTCTGGCAGCTCAGTGGCTCCTCCGCCTTGGCCGAGTCGCCCGACCCAGAGGTGTCGGCCTTCTTCTTGGCCGCGTCTGCACGCGCCTTCGCCTTTGCCTCAGCAGCCAGCTGCTTGATCTTGGCGTCCGCCGCGGCCTTGGCCTTCGCCGCCTTCTCAGCTGCCGCGCGCGCCGCCTCCGCAGCGGCTGCCTTTGCCCTCTCGGCGGCCTCTTTCGCCTTCTTGGCACCTGACAGGATCTGCTTGGCCCATTTGAGTTCGCCGGAGAAGGCCATCACGGCCTTGCCGGCCCGGTAGATGGCCTCGCCGATCTTCGCCGCCTTGAAGATCTTGCCCCACGGCAGCGCGCCGACCACGAGCATCACGCAGGCGCCGAGGTCGCCGTCGAGGCAGTTCATGAGGTCGGTGATCCCCAGGAACTCCATCAGGATCTGGCCACCGGCCTCCAGGATCACGTCCAGCATCGACTTCGACTCGAGCTGCTGCGCCTGCGCGATGTCCTCGGCGCTCGGCCCCTCCACCTCCGCGCCGGGGTCGTTGGGGTTGGACGTGGTGCTACCGCCCGTCGGCCCCTCCAGCTCCCGTTCGCCCGTCGGGTCCGTGTAGACCAGCGGGTTGCCGCCCGCGAACGCGTACGGCGAGGAACCGATCGGTTGGGCGCCCGCCGGATCCACCGACGAGAACCTTCCGGTTCCCGGGTCGTAGTTCCGGGCCCGCATGGCGTAGTTGCCCTCGCCGGTGGTCGAGTCCTGGTACGCACCCTGGAACTGCATAGGGTTCTTGATCGCAGCGGTCGGTTCGGCCTTCTCGGACACCGCACCGCCGGACGTCGCCCCACTACCGGCCGCTTCAGCAACGGCCCCGGCAAGCGTCGCCCCCTGCCGCGGGTTCCCGAACGGGTCGTAGTCGTACCCCTCCTCGACCTGCCCGTCCGCCGACAGCATGTTCGCCACGCCACCCAGCCAGTCGTGGGTGTAGACGTGCGCCCCGCCCTGCGCCTCCAGCAGCGCCAGCGGCTCGTCGGTCGGCCCGTAGGCGAACGCCTGCCGGCCCATCACCGCCCCGCTCGCACCCGTCACCGTGTCGACGGCGATGTTCTCCAGCGACCCGTTCGTGTCCCAGGCCCAGTGCCGCGTCGTGGCACCGGCCCCGATCCCCGAGATGGCATCGAGCCGCATGCGGGTCGCGTCGTACGTGTACCGGGTGACCACCCCGCCGACGTTCGCCTGGGCCAGCGTGTTGTCGAGGTTGTACTCGAGCCGGTCGTCGCCCGCACGTGTCTGGTTGCCCAGCACGTCGTACTCGTAGTCCTTGCGGTCGGCCCCCTTCTTGCCGACCACGATCTCCTTGACGAGCTGGCTCGCGTCGTCGTACGAGTAGCGCGTCACGTCCTCGCCCGCCGAGCCGGACCGCTTCTGCTCGGTCCGGTTGCCGAGCAGGTCGTACTCGTACGAGATCCGACCCGCGTCCTTGCTGTGGCGATCGCACTCCTGCGCCGCGTAGCAGGCAGTGGTCACCCGGTTGGCGTCGTCGTAGGCGTAGGCGACGGCCTCCGTGACGCCGCCGCGCGTCGTCTGCACCTGGGTCGGGTTGCCCACCGGGTCGAGCGTGAGGTCGAACGCGGACACCGGGTCCTGCACCCCGTCGACCGGCTCGCCAGTGCGTTCCGTGCCGATGAACGTGAGCCGGCCAGCGTCGTCGTACCTCCGCTGCTCGGTGAGGCCCGTCGACGACGGCAGGGTGGTCGCCGTCCGGCGCCCTGCGACGTCGTACGCGTACTCCCACTTCGCGGCGGCGCCGCCCGTGGAACCGCCGGACGCCGTCGTGGAGGCGAGCCGCGAGTCGTCGTCGTACGTCGAGGCGATCTGGGTGCCGTCCGGATACGTCCGCTCGGTGATGTTCCCGCGCTGGTCGTAGCCGTAGGTGAACGTCTCGGTGGCCTGGTTCGGCTCCTCGCGGACCACCTTGGTGATCTGGTCCTCGTCGTCGTACGTCACGGTGCGCACGCCCAGCGGGTCGCCGTACGACGTCGTCCGGTCCTTGGCGTCGTAGCCGTAGGTGTACTGCGGCCCCGTGGAGCGGACCTGCTGCCTGGTCAGGCGGCTGCGCAGGTCGTACTCGGAGGTGATGGTGCGCTCGGCGCGCTCGGCGTCGGACAGCTCGTCCAGGTCCTCGTGCCGGTCGGTGGTGATGCTCCAGAGCGCGTTCGACTCGGCGTCGTACCCCATGTGCGCGGTGCGGCCCAGCGGATCGGTGCTGGTCGCGGGCCGGCCGGCGTCGTCGTAGGTGATGTGCGAGCGCCCGCCCTGCGGGTCGCGGACGCCGACCACGCGGCCTTCGTCGTCGTAGGTGAGCACCGTCGCGAAGGCCTTGCTGAAGATCGGCAGGTTCGGCGCGTCCGGCTGTCGCACATGGCTGATCTGGTCGTCGTCGCGGTAGGCGTAGTGGGTGGTCCCGCCGCGCGCGTCGGTCATCTCGGTGGGCCTGCTGTTCGCGTCGTACGTGACCGACGTCGTGTTGCCGAGCGGGTCGATCTCCTTGGTCCGGTTCCCCACGAGGTCGTACACGAACCGCGTGGTGAAGCGGGCCTTGTCGGCGCCCTCGACGTTGCCGCGCGGCTCCGTCACCGAGGCGAGCAGGCCGTCGTCCGTGTACGCGTAGGTGGTGATCCCGCCGGTCGGCGAGGTCTCCTTGATCTTGTTGCCCGCCGCGTCGTACTCGGTGCGGGTCGTCTTGTTCCCCGAGTCCGTCCGCTCGGTCTGCCGCCCGTTCTTGTCGTACCCCATCCGGGTGGTACGGCCCTTGGTGTCAGTGACCGAGTCGACCTGACCCGTGTTGCCCCGCTCGAAGCTGGAGGTCTTGTTCAGCTCGTTGATCGACGCCGTGGTGCGGTCGAGCGCGTCGACCTTGATGTCCCGGTCCGTGTGCCCGCCGCCCGGGTACGGCATGCGCATCCGGATCGGGTTGTCGTTCGCGTCGTAGAAGTACTCGGTGGTGAAGTCCGCCTTGTTCGCACCCGGCACGTTGCCTCGCGGCGACGTCACCGTCTTGACCAGGCCCTTCGCGTCGTACGTGTACGACGTCGTCAGGTCGTCGCCCTTCCTCTGCACGCTCTCGGACGCGCGCCGACCGGCGTCCGTGTAGGCGAACGTCATCACCCGGCCGCCACCCTCGACCCGTGACTGCAGCCCGTTGTCGAGGTACCTGGTCCGGGTGACCGTGCCCTCGGGGCTGATCTGGTGGGTGAGCCGACCGACGTCGTCGTACACGGTGCGCCAGCCGCGGTGCTTGCCGGGCTCCACGACCTCGACCACACGGTCCTGCTCGTCGTACCGCGACTCGGTCGTGTAGTGCCGCCGCTGACGCGGGTCGGCGGTCCCGCGCGGGTCGGTCTGCGCGACCTGCCGGCCGGTCTTGTCGTAGAAGCTCTCGGCGCGGCGCCCCTCCGGCGAGACGACGGCGAACAGCAGCCCGGCGTTCTCCTCGCCGTCCGGCAGGTACTCGTACCGCGTGACCTTGTCCCGCTGATCGGTCGTGGAGGTGCGCAGGCCGCGGTCGTCGTAGGCGTGCACGATGTCGTTGCCCTCGGCGTCGACACTGCGGACCAGCTCGTCGAACTCGTTGTAGGTGTTCTTCCAGACGTTGCCGTTGGCGTCCGTGTACTCGATCGGGTTGTTGCGGTCGTCGTACTTCGTCTTCTCGTCGAAGCCCTGCGGGGCCACGGCCTGCGTCGGGTTGCCCTTCGCGTCGAACCGCACCACGTGCTGGAACTGGTTGCCGTTGACCACGAGGTTGCGGTCGAGGCGCCGGTTGTAGCGGTGGTTGTCGGCGTCGCCCGTGCTGCGCTGGCTGTAGATCAGCACGTTGCCGTGGTAGCCGTCATAGACGGAGATGTCGTCCGCGTCGGTGCTGCGGGCCTCCTGCTTGACTGCGTCCCACGCGAACGTCATCTCCGCGCCGACGCCGTCCCGCTGCGCGACCACGCGGCCACCCGCGCCGTACTCGTTGTGCACGATGACCACCTCGTGCGGGTCGACCACCTGCGCGAGCCGGCCCTCGGCCTCGTACCGGTACCGCCACTCGTTCCCTCGGGCGTCCTCGACCTCGGTGAGCAGTCCGCCGGTGTACTCGAAGCGCACGTGGCGCCGGTCCGGGAGCGAGAGCTTCTCGATCAGCCCGTCCACGAGGTGCGCGACGGCGGTGCGCCCGGAGGCGTCGGTGATCGTGATCTGGTCGCGGTCCTCGTCCTTGTCCTTGTCGTCGACCTCGACATAGGCGAGCCGGACGCCGTCGTCCCGCGGGCTGAGCACGGCGCTGAGCCGGCCCGTCGCCCCGAACTGGTACGTCACCTGCTGCGGCGTGACCAGCTCCCAGCCGTCGCCGTCCCGCCGCAGGTCCGACCGCACGCCCGGCGGGCGCGTGTACCCGTCGCCGTCCGGGGTGTAGAGCGCCTCGGCGCCGTCCTCGGCGCGCACGATGACGCCGTCGTCCGTCTCGGTGACGCGCATGTCGTAGGACCATGCCCAGCCGACGCCGAACGGCCCCTGGCGGTTGTTCGCCGAGGAGTACGTGCGCGCGCTGGCGAACGGGATGCCGAAGGACGCCATCTGCATGTCCCGCTCGACCCGCACGAACGCGCCGGTGCCCGTGTTGACGCCGACGCCGCGCTGCGCCTGCCCGCTGGCGGTCGGCGCCAGCGCGTTCTCGCACCCGCAGCCAGCGGCCTGGTCGTCCGGGATGCTCGGCGGCAGGATCGTCGCGCGCGGCCTGGCCTCGCCAGAGGGTTCCGAGACCACCTCGTCGCCGCCGGGCAGCCCTGCCGCGACCGTGACGAAGTAGTCCTTGTCCTCCTCGAGCTCCCAGCCGTCCTCCGTGCCGAAGCTGCGGCAGAACTCGGCGGTGCCGCAGAACCGCGGCCCTTCCAGCTCCGCACGCGTGAGCCGCACCGACTCCTGCTCGGTCTGGTCGTCGCCCTCGTACAGCCGCACGACGGCATGGGTCCAGTCCGGGTCGACGTCCCCACCGGAGAAGTAGAGGACCACCGAGGTGTCGCCGAGCAGGAAGCCCGGGCGCAGGTCCAGCCCGTCGAAGCTCCCTGCGGCGGCGAGCGGCCGGGCAGGCGCGGTGAGCGCCCGCCACTCCCCCGCGGTGACCTCCGCCGCGTCGCCGTCGGCGGAAACCGCCTCCGGGACCACGGGCGGGCGTTCGTCCTCCGGCAACGCGGTGGAGCGACGCACCCCGTCGGGCATCGGCCGGTCGGTCGGCCCCTGACCTGCCGCCGCCGACGGCACGTCCGGAGCCGCCTCGGCGGCCTCCTGCGGGCCGACGGCGATCAGCAGCGATGCCGCGAAGCCGACGGCGACCGCGGCTCCCAGCCAGCGCCGTTCCAGTCGCGTGATCACCAGGTCGTGCAGACGTGCCTCGGACATCGCCAACCCCCGTGTTGGTGTTTCCTGAGAACTAACCCGACACCGAGTGTGATCACGCTGGGCGGCGCTGACAACCAATTTATCCGCTATATCTGATTCGTATGCATTTAGCGCACCGCAATAGCGCAGGTCAGAACGGCGCGACTCATCTGCACATCAATTTCAGCTCAATGGTCGAGGCCGGCCGGAGAAACGATTCGAGCCCGAGGTCGTGGGCTCAGGACTTGCTGCATGCTGTGCGATATGGACACCAACTCCCCCAGGACCATCGTCATCACTGGCGCGAGCGACGGGATCGGCGCCGCCGCCGCGCGGCTGCTCAGCGCTGCCGGCCACCGCATCGCCGTCGTCGGGCGTTCACCGGAGAAGACCGCACGCGTCGCCCGCGACGTGGGCGGGGACCACTTCGTCGCCGACTTCACGAGCCTCGCAGACGTGCGCCGCCTGGCCGGTGAGCTCGACGACGCCTACCCGCGCATCGACGTCCTGGCGAACAACGCCGGCGGCATCCTGGGCGACCGCAGCAAGACCGTCGACGGCCACGAGCGGACGCTCCAGGTCAACCACCTCGCGCCGTTCCTCCTGACGGGCCTGCTCCTGGACAAGCTCCTCACGAGCCGCGCCTCGGTCATCCAGACGTCGAGCGTGGGCGCCCGGCTCTTCGGACACCTCGATGTCGACGACCTGGACCACGACCGCGACTTCACCGCGCACCGCGCGTACGGCACGGCGAAGCTCGAGAACATCCTGTTCACCACCGAGCTGCACCGGCGGTTCCACGACCAGGGGCTGTCGTCGGCGGCGTTCCACCCGGGCGGCGTCGCGACCAACTTCGGCGCCGAGAGCACCAGCTTCTTCCGGCCGCTCTACCAGAGCCGGATCGGCAAGATGGTCCTGGCCACGCCGGAGAAGGGTGCCGCGCAGCTGGTCCGGTTCGCGCGGACGGACTCCGGCACCGGCTGGCAGTCGGGCGCGTACTACGAGGGCGGTCGCGTCGCCCGGCGCGTCCACCCCCAGGCGCGCGACGCCGACCTCGCCCGCCGGCTGTGGGACCGCTCGGCGGAGCTGGTGGGGGTCGACGTTCGCTGACCTCGCGCTATCCGACGAACCCGGTGCTCGCGCGGTCTACCGCATCCCGGATGGCGCCGGCCCGCGCCTCGGGCCGCTCGACGGCGACCGCCGCCGCGGCCGCCGCACCCATGCAGGCACCGAGGTGCGCGGACAGCAGCGGCCAGCCGGCGGGTTCGGGGAACCTCCCGCGCAGGGCCTCGACCAGGTCGACCTGCGCTCGCTGCAGCCGGACGATGAGCGACGCCGGCAGGCCGCGCGACGCGGTGACGAGCTCGGCGCGCGGGTCGGCCAGCGCGTCCGTGCCCGCGCTCGGGTCCGCGAAGAGGTCGACGAGCTCCCCCATGACGGCACTGACCCCCTGCTCCGGGCCAGCCTCCGCGGGCAGGGTGTCCAGCACATCGGCCGCCCGCCGGACGTGGCTCTCCAGGTAGTGGAAGAGCACATCCTCCTTCGACGGGAAGTGCAGGAAGAAGGTCCGGCGCGCGATACCTGCCCCGGCGGCGATGTCGTCTATCGACGTCCTGGTGACGCCCCGTTCGAGGAACAGCCCGGTCGCCGCGCGCACGATGGCCGCGCGCGTCTCGGCGCGCTTGCGGTCCCGCACACCTGACTGGCCGCCTGCTCGCTCGCTCATCTTCCGATCATACCGAACAGTGCACTAGTGCATTGCTGCACTAGTGCACCGCTCCTTGGTGCAGCCGATCCCGCCGCATCCCGGAGGACCCATGCCCGAGCACACCGGTCGCACCTACGTAGTCACCGGCACCGACTCCGGGATCGGTGCCGCAACCGCCGACCGGCTCGAAGCGGCAGGTGCACGCGTGATCCGGTGCGGCATCGGACCGGCCGCGGACGTCCACGCCGACCTCACCACCGCCGAGGGCCGGGCCCTCACCGCCCGCCGGGTCCGGGACCTCGCTCCGGCGGGGATCGACGGCGTGGCGCTCGTCGCGGGCAGCGCGGAACCGGGTATCGCCGTCGGACTCAACTACTTCGGCACGCTCGCCCTGCTCACGGCCCTGCGCGAGGACCTGGCACGCGGGCCTGACCCGCGCGCGGTGGTCGTGAGCTCCGCCTCGTCCCTCTCCGCGGGCGACGCCGACCTGGTCGACGCCTGTCTCGCCGGCGACGAGCACCGCGCCCGGGCAGTCGCCGAACACCTGGCCGCACACGGACGCGGGGCGGTCGTCTACCGGTCGACGAAGATCGCGCTGAACCGGTGGCTGCGACGTACCGCCGTCCACGAGGACTGGGCCGGTACCGGCATCCTCCTCAACGCGGTGGCACCGGGCATCGTCGAGACGGAGACCGCCCGCCGCACCATGCTCACCGACGACGCGACGACCCGCGTGCTCCGGGACGCCCTGCCGCAGCCCCTCGGCATGCCCGGCCCGGTCGAGCCGGTCGCCGCGACCATCGCCTGGCTGCTGTCGCCGGACGCCGCGTTCACCACCGGCCAGGTGCTGTTCGTCGACGGCGGGGCCGAGGCCGTCCTGCGGGGCGAGGCGCCGTTCGCGACGGGCGTCCGCTACGGCCCGCTGCGCATGGCACGCATGCTCACCTGGACCGTCATCGGCCGGCTGCGCGCCGTTCGCGGGCGGTGATCCGGGCGCTCTCCCACGCCGCCACGACATCCCGGCAGGCGGGCACGTCCTCGTCGGCGACGAGGAGCACCAGGTTGCCGACGTGGTCGCTGTACTGGACCAGCACGTTGACCCCCGCGTCGCCCAGACGGCGCGCGAGCGTACCGAGCTGGCCGGGCACCTCCTGGTCCAGCCGCGCGAGCACCACCTCGCGCACCGCCGCCGGGCCCAGCCCGGCCGCACGGACCGCCGCGAGCGCGCGGGCGCCGTCGTGCACGAGGTAGTGGGCCACCGCACGGCCGTCGTGGGTGAACACGCCGCCGCCCTCCAGGCTCACTCCGGCGTCGCCGAGCGCCTGGCCGAGGTCGGCGAGTGCGCCCGGTCGGTCGGGCAGGTGGACCTCGAGGTCGTGGGTCGCGGCGCCCGGCGAACTGGTCATGGCGCTCGTCATTGATCGGTTCATGGCGGGACCGTAGGTCGCGAAAGCTTCGGTGGACGCCGAAATGTCCCGGCCGTACCGTCGGCCCATGACCAGGGACCGCGATTTCACCGCGCTGGGGCGGGCGCTGTCCACCCCCGCCCGGTCCACATTCCTGAACCTGCTCATGGACGGCACCCGGCGTCCGGCGGGCGAGCTCGCGCAGGCGGCAGGGGTGAGCGCGTCGACCGCGTCCGAGCACCTGGGCGTCCTGGTCGACGCCGGCCTGGTCACCCGCGAGAGCCGCGGCCGGCATCGCTACTACTCACTCGCGGGCCGGGAGGTGGCCACCGCCCTGGAGTCCCTCGGCATGGTCGCCGACGCCGTCCTCGTCTCGGGGTACCGCCGCAGCCGACGCGCGGAGTATCTGGCGGCGGCCCGGTTCTGCTACGACCACCTGGCGGGCCGGCTCGGCACCGCGCTCACCGACGCCTGGGTCCGGGCGGGCTGGCTCGCGGGTCGCGACGAGCTCGCCCTGACAGACCCGGGCGCCGTCGGCCTGCGTGAGCTCGGGGTGGACGTCGACGGCGCCGCCCACCGGCCCACCACCAGGGCGTGCCTCGACTGGACCGAACGGCGCCCGCACCTGGCGGGCGCGCTCGGCTCCGCGGTCGGCACGCGGTTCCTGGAGGCCGAGTGGGTCACCAGGCACCGGTCGGGCCGTGGGCTGGACGTCACCGCCGCGGGGCGCGACATCGTCCGCGAGTCGTGGGGCCTCGAGCTTCCCGGGAGCTGACGTCAGCCGGTCTCACGGGCGCCGCGGCCAGCGCCGCCGGTCCACTGGCGGCGGAACCAGCCCTCCCAGGTGTGCCCGCCGAACCGCTCGCCCGCTTCGATCAGGTTCGCGAACGAGTGGTAGCCGCCGGGCAGGCCGACGCGCAACCGCACCGGGGGCAGGCCGGGCAGCGGTGCCGAGTCCTTGGTGCGGTACCGCTTGAGGCGGGGCAGCTCGAGCAGCTCCTCCTCGCGCAACTGCACGATCTCCAGCGCGATGCCGCGCTTGTCGGTGATGCGCAGCGCACCGTAGATCCGGTCCTTGAGCCAGCCGCTCACCTTCGCCTTCAGGTGGGCCGCGGGTCCGCCGATGGTCGGCAGCTCCGGCGGCATCTCGTACGCCAGGCCGACCCGGGCCGCCTGCGTCCACCGGACCAGATCCCAGGAGGTGCCGTGCCAGAACCAGATCCCGGCCGCGTCGACGACGACGCCGCGGGGCCGGGTCACGCGCCAGAAGTTCGCGATGAACAGGACGCACAGCCCGCCGAACAGGAGCCCGAAGAAGCCGGCTATCGCCTTGGCGACCGGATCAGGGTCGGTCACCACCGCGTAGCCGCAGGCCCACCCGAGCGGCCCGGTCAGCAGGATGCCGACGACGAGCGTGATCGCGCCGAGCCGTCCGAGGTCGAGCCGGTGCGCGTCCGGCGAGAAGACCGGTTCGGTGGCCGACGCCGAGCCCATCATGTCCTGGTTTGTCACGGCAGGAGCGTAGCGGGCCCCGGGACTCCTGGGACGCCGGGCGTCAGCCGTCCGACTTCTCGGCGGCCGCCCAGGTGCCGTTCGCGGCAGCGGTCTCCAGCAGGTTCGCGAGCGAGCGCAAGTTCTGTGCCACCTGCTCACCGAGCGGCGTCAGCGCGTACTCGACACGCGGCGGGATGGTCGTGACGACGTCGCGCGTCACCATGCCGTCCCGTTCGAGCGCCTGCAGCGTCTGGGACAGCATCTTCTCGCTGACCCCCTGGACCCGTCGGCGCAGCGCGTTGAAGCGGTAGCTCCCCTCGCCGAGCGCGAGCAGGGCGAGTGAGGCCCACTTGGAGGTGACGACCTCGAACGCGGCGCGCGAGTCGCAGTCGCGCGCGAAGACGTCCGCCACCAGCTCCTGCGGGGGGCTGTCGGATCCCAGGTCGGTGATGCTCACGGACCCAGGGTACCGCGCACGGCGGGAATGTGGTGTACTTTCGATTCGTTAGTGCTACCTGCTAGCAACTACCTGAGCAATGGAGAGTGTTATGACCACCTACGCCGTCACCGGAGCCACCGGCAGCCTCGGCCACCTCGTCGTCGAGGAGCTCCTCTCCCGCGGCGTTCCGGCCTCGGACGTCGTCGCGATAGTCCGCACGCCCAGCAAGGCCGCGGACCTCGCGGAGCGCGGCGTCCAGGTCCGCGAGGGCGACTACTCCCGGCCCGAGACCCTGCCCGCCGCACTGGCCGGGGTGGACCGCCTGCTGCTCGTCTCCGCGAGCGAACCGGGCACGCGCGTGGCGCTGCACAGCGCAGTGATCGACGCCGCGAAGGCCGCCGGCGTGGGGCGCATCGCCTACACGGGCATCCTCAAGGCCGGCAACACCTCCAACCCGCTCGCGGGCGAGCACGAGGGCACCGAGGGGGCGCTGCGCGCGTCCGGCCTCCCGATCAGCATCCTGCGCAACGGCTGGTACCACGAGAACTACACCTCTCAGCTGGGCCAGTACCTCGAGCGGGGCGAGATCGCCGGCGCCACCGCGGACGGCAAGATCTCGGGCGCGGCGCGCGCCGACTACGCCGTAGCGGCCGCGGCGGCGCTGCTGACCGACGAGGGCGACGAGGTCGTCCACGAGCTGGGCGGCCCCGCGTTCACCCTCGCCGACCTCGCCGCGACGATCAGCGACGTCACCGGGACCAAGGTGGCCTACCGCGACCTGCCGGTCGACGAGTTCCAGGCCGAGCTGCAGCAGGTCGGGCTCGACGCCGGCACCGCGGGCTTCGTCGCCGGGCTCGACGCCTCGATCGCCGCGGGCGACCTGGAGACCGACAGCGACGACCTCGCCCGCCTGCTGGGCCGTCCGGCCACGCCGCTCGCCGACGCGGTCCGCGCCGCGCACTCCTGACAGGCCGCCCGCCGGGTGGTCGGCAGTTCGTCAGATGATCGGTAGCCCGGACTGCCGACCACCTGACGAGCTGCCGACCACCCGGCACCTGCACAATGGGCCCATGCGAGGAGCAATCATTCATGGCCCTGGGGACGTCCGATTCGAGGAGCGGCCCGACCCCGTCATCGTGGAACCCACCGACGCCGTCATCCGGACCGTCGCCGCCTGCGTGTGCGGCTCGGACCTGTGGCGGTACCGCGGCATCTCCACGGTCAAGCGGCCGACGCCGATAGGGCACGAGTACGTGGGCGTCGTCGAGCAGGTCGGCGCCGCGGTCACTACCGTCAAGGCCGGTGACTTCGTCGTCGGCGGGTTCCTGCACAGCGACAACACCTGTGCGGTGTGCCGCAAGGGCATGCAGGCCAACTGCCTGCACGGGGGCGGCTTCGACGGCTGCCAGGCCGAGAAGATCCGCATCCCGAACGCCGACGGCACCCTGCTCGCCACCCCGGGCGAGCCGGACGCCGACCTGATCCCGAGCCTGCTGAGCCTCTCCGACGTGATGTGCACGGGCTGGCACGCGGCGGTCTCCGCCGGCGTCGGGCCGGGTTCGAGCGTCGTGGTGGTGGGCGACGGCGCCGTCGGACTGAGCGGTGTGCTCGCCGCGGCGCAGCTCGGCGCGACGACGATCATCGCGATGAGCAGGCACCAGTCGCGGCAGAAGGTGGCGCAGGAGTTCGGTGCCACCCACATCGTCGCCGAGCGCGGCGAGGAGGGCCTCGCGAAGGTCCTCGAGCTGACCGAGGGCATCGGCGCCGACGCCGTGCTGGAGTGCGTGGGCACCGAGGAGGCCCGCGCGCAGTCGGTAGGGCTCGTGCGCCCCGGCGGCATGATCGGCCTGGTCGGCGTGCCGCACGGAGACATGCCCACCGACACGCTGTTCTGGGGCAACAAGGGCATCCGCGGCGGCGTCGCCCCCGTGCGCGCGCACCTGCCGCACCTGCTGGACCTGGTCTGGAAGCGCGAGATCGACCCGGGCAAGGTCTTCGACCTCACCCTGCCACTGGCCGACGTCGCCGAGGCCTACCGCGCGATGGACGAACGGCGCGCCATCAAGGTGCTCCTGCAGAACTGACCCCCGAGATGACCATGCACCTGCTGCCAGAACGATCCGGCGTTGTCAATCGGTCAGTGCAAGTTAGGCGGCTTGGTCGAAGAGCTGCTTGAGGCGCTGGGCCGGGGTGTCCAGATCGAGAGTGGGTCGTG
>NZ_JBFAAH010000053.1:0-16211 GCF_040639635.1 Promicromonospora sp. NPDC023805
GGTGGGGCTATCTGTAGAAGGTCAGGAGGTCGGCAACCCGGGTTGCCGACCTCCTGACGTTCTACCGATCACGCGGGCAGCGGACGTCAGCGGAGGCGGAGCGCCTTGGCCACGTCGCCCCAGTGGACGTACGAGAAGCCCGTGGCGTCCTCCTCGCGGTCCGGGTCGACGTCGGAGCCCGTCTCCGGCTCGTCGTGCGTGACCAGCAGCCCGGACCGGTAGTCGCCCACGGGCGCGTTGGAGACGGCGAGGCCGTCCGACCCGTTGACGTCGTCCACGCCGTCGCCCGCCACCCGGAAGGTACCGAGCGCGGGGTTCTGGCCGCGCAGGTCGTAGACGCCGTAGGTGTCGTCACCCTGGCTCGACACGATCACGTAGCCCTTGCGGCCGGGGCCGTACCAGATGTCCACGCCCTCGGCGTCGGCCGTCAGGTTCTTGCCCCCGTACGACGGCGCCGCGGGGTCCACCGGGGCGCACTCCTCGGTCTCGGGGTCGTAGGCGTCGTGCACGCCGAAGTCCTTCACGCGGTCCACCAGCCGCGGCTCGCCCGAGCCGAGGGGGAGCGGCACCCGCCACAGGCCGACGTCCTCCTGCGTGGCGTACAGCGTGCCGGTGCGGCGGTCGACGGCCAGCCCCTCCAGCTGCGGTGCCACGCCCGGCTCCTCGCACGGCACCCAGGTGGTGCCGTCGGGCAGCGGGAACTCGCCGGGCATCGCCAGGTGCTCGACGTCGGTGTAGCCGACGCCGTCCGGGCCGGTGGTGATCCGCGCCGTGGCGATGTTGGTGCTGCCCTCCTGCGTCACCACCGCGTACGTCTGGCCGCGGCGCTGGTAGACCGCCAGGCCGTACGCCGTCTGGTCCTCGGCGACCGTCTCGCGGTCCGGGCTGAACAGGAACTCCAGCTCGGGTGCGGTCACCTCGGTGAGCGGCTCGGCGGCGTCGGACCCGGCCGGGTCGATGGCGAAGAAGCGGATCTGGTCGTTGTACCGGTCCGAGACGACGGCGACATCGGTCTTCCTGCCGGCCACGTCCAGGCCGTAGGCGATGTCGACGTTGTTGTACCGGCCGGGTACGCCGTCCGCGCGCGGGGCGGCCGTTGCCACGACCGACTGCAGCTCGGCCGCGGCAGCGGAGTAGACGCGCAGGCCGCCCTCCTTGGCCGTCGTGACGACGAGCGACAGGTCCGAGTTCTTCGGGTGGACCCAGATCGCGGGGTCGTCGCCCGAGGCGTTGCCGCCGGCCTCGTCGTCGTACAGCGGCGGGGTCTCCACCGAGGTGGTGACGGTGGCGGTGGCCGACGACGGCCGGTCGTGCCCGCCGCTCGCGGCGGCCGAGGCCGGGACCATGGTGGACAGGAGCAGCAGGGCAGCCGGCAGGGCGGCGAAGCGACGTCGCATGCCCCGAGGCTGCCCGCCCACGACGGACACCAGGTGGAGCGCGGCTGAACACAGCGCGAACGCTGGGCCTCTCTCCTTCGAGGTCTAAGTTCCTCCCTCGTGAAACGTTTCAGAGCGGAGGGGCTTAGACCTCGAAGCGGAGACCGCCGTCAGTCCAGGAGCGGGTCCAGGCCGTGGAGGGGGAACACCGCGCGGCGGGTGGCTTGGACCGCGCGGTCCACGGCGTCGGCCGGGTCGTAACCGTCGCTCCAGCGGCGGAACGGCACCTCGCCGGAGCCCAGCGTGCGCGCGGCCTCGAAGCCCATGGCCTCGACCGCCGTGCGCCACTCCCCGGGCAGCTCGGCACCGCGTTCCAGGGGTACGTGCGCGACCTCGGCGACGAGAGCCGCCCAGGCGAGCGGGACGACGTCGGACACCGCGTAGCCGCCACCGCCGAGGGCCAGCCAGCGGCCGTCCGCGTGCTCGTGCGCCAGCGTGTGCGTCCACTGCTGCGCGGTCCACTGCGCGTCCACCGAGACGTTCAGGTTGGAGAGCGGGTCCCTTCCGTGGGCGTCGCAGCCGTGCTGGGACACGATCACCTGCGGCCGGTGCTCCCGGACCAGGGCGGGCACGACGGCGTCGATCGCCCGCAGCCAGGCCGGGCCGGCAGTGCGCGCGGGGACCGGGATGTTGACGACGCTGCCCTCGGCGGAACCCTGCCCGATGTCGGCGGAGGCGCCGGTCCCCGGGAACAGGGTGCGGCCGTCCTCGTGGACGGAGACGGTCAGCACGCGAGGGTCGTCCCAGAAGATCGCCTCCACCCCGTCGCCGTGGTGGGCGTCGAAGTCCAGGTAGGCAACCCGCTCCGCGCCCCGGTCCAGCAGACGGCGGATGGCGGCCGCCGCGTCGTTGTAGACGCAGAAGCCCGAGGCCGTACCAGGCATCGCGTGGTGCATGCCGCCGGCGATGTTCACGCCGTGCGCGATCTCGCCGGTCCAGAGCGCGTCGGCCAGGTCGACGGACCCGCCGAGCTGGCGCGCGGCGGCCTCGTGCATCCCGGCGAACAGCGGGTCGTCGTCGGTGCCCAGCCCGCGCGCCACGTTCGGCTCCAGCGTCGTCCCAGCGTGCCGGACGGCGGCCACGTAGTCGGCGTCGTGCACCGTCTCGATCACCGCGTCGGGCGCCGGCTCGGCGTCCGCCAGCTCGAGCGTGGGCTGGTTCAGCAGGCCGAGCGCCTCGATGAGCCGCATCGTGAGGTCGAGGCGGGTGGGCGACATGGGATGCCCGGGTCCGAAGTCGTACTCGAGCAGTCGCGGACTCCAGACCAGCCGGGCGAGGTGCACCCGCCCACGGTAACGGACCGGCGGCCCGGCCAGTGCTCTGGCTCAGGAATGGCGGACGAGGTAGCCTGGTGAGTGCCACCCCCTGCGGGGGGAGAGGAAGTGAAGCCGGGAACCCCCGCCGGACGACGGGATCCCGGCTTTCGCGCGTTCAGAGCAGGATGTCGATCTCATCGATTCCTGTGCCCAGGGCAGCGCGTACGTCGAGCGCGACCCCCCGCCGGGCTTGCCCGACCGCGCCGGCGACTGCGTCTGCCACCCAGAGCATCGGCTCGTCCGTAGGCAGCGCGAAGTCGATGTGAAGCTCGACGGGCATCGCATGCTTGGCGTGCAGCGCGGCGAACATCCTTCTGTCCCGTTCGTTCAGGGACTGGGTCCGTGATTCGAGCCATACCTGGGAGACGTCCATGTTCCCGAGCTCGAAGACCAGGCGTTCCAGACACTGGCGTCGCGCGCGCTCCTGCTTTCTCGGGTCAACAGGCGAGCCCACGACCACGATGTGCACCAGGTCGTGCTCCGCGATCACGGAGGCGATCTTTCCCCGACGGGGTGCGGACTCGTCACGCCAATGGAGCCGGCGTGCTCCTCTGAGGAGAAGCTCGCGTAGGTCGTCACGCATGGACCCACACGCTCCAGGGTTCGCTACCGCTGCTGCGAGCAGATAGAGCCCGTCGCGACCCCGACCCGGCATCTGCATCGACTCGTCTACCCACGCGTGCAAGGCGAACCCGTCTGCCGGGGCGTGCTCCATTTTCACCGATGGATCATCGCTTAGAAAGGGCGACTATGCTCACCCAAACGACGTTGCTTATATGCAACGACCATCCCGGATCGCGTGCGCGGCCGGCGGTGGGTTTCTGCTCAGATCGGCTACCGCGGCGTGGCAGAGTAGGGCGTCGATCGACAAGACATGGTGGAGGGAGCGGAGCGGATGGCGGGGAGCCTGCGGAACCGGCTGTTCGGGCTGCGGGAGCTCGTCGACGAGCTCGCCTTCCGGGCGCCGGCGCGACTGGCGGTCACCGTCTTCGCGTGTGTGGTCGTGCTGTTCGCGATCCTCCTGATGGTGCCGTTCGCGACCGCGGACGGCGAGGGTGCTCGCCTGGTCGACGCCCTGTTCACGGCGGTCTCCGCCGTGTGCGTGACAGGGCTCGTGGTCCAGGACACCGCCACCTACTGGTCCCTGTACGGGCAGATCGTCATCCTCGCGGGCATCAAGGTGGGCGGCTTCGGCATCATGACCGTCGCCTCCCTGCTCGGCATGATCGTGTCGCGCAAGATCGGGCTGACCCAGAAGCTGCTCACGGCGTCGGAGACCAAGACGAGCCGGCTGGGCGACGTCGGCTCGCTGATCCGGGTCATCATCATCACCGCCACCACGCTCGAGCTGTCGATCGCCCTGCTGATCTTCCCCCGGCTGGTCGTCATCGAGGAGAACGTCGGCACCGCCGCCTGGCACGCGCTCTTCTACGGGATCTCCGCGTTCAACAACGCGGGCTTCGTGCCCACCACCGAGGGCCTGATGCCGCACGTCGGCGACTGGGCGCTCCTGCTGCCGATCGCTCTCGGCGTGTTCATCGGTGCGCTCGGCTTCCCGGTGATCCTCAACATCCAGCGCGCGCTGCCCCGGCCGGGCCAGCGCTGGCACAACTGGACCAAGCGGCTCTCCCTGCACAGCAAGCTCACGCTCGTGACGAGCGGCGCGCTGCTCGTCGTGGGCGCGCTGCTGCTGCTCGTGCTGGAGTGGACCAACCCGGCCACGTTCGGGCCCCTGACCCTCGGGCAGAAGCTGCTGGCCGCCCTCTTCGCCGGCATCATGCCGCGCTCGGGCGGGTTCAGCACGGTCGACGTCGGCGCCATGACGGAGTCGAGCTGGCTCATCCAGGACGCACTGATGTTCGTGGGCGGTGGGTCGGCGTCGACCGCCGGCGGTATCAAGGTGACCACGCTCGCCGTCATGCTGCTGGCGATCGTCGCCGAGGCGCGCGGCGACCGCGACATCGAGGCGTTCGGCCGCCGCATCCCGCGGGACGTCCTGCGGCTGTCCATCGCGGTGGTGTTCACGGGGGCGAGCATCGTCCTCGTCTCGTGCATCGCGCTGCTGGAGGTCACGGACCTGCCGCTGTCGCAGGTGCTGTTCGAGGTGCTCTCGGCGTTCGCGACCGTCGGCCTGTCCACAGGCATCACGTTCGACCTGCCCGACGCCGGAAAATACGTGCTGGCTCTGCTCATGTTCGTGGGGCGCACCGGCGCGGTCACGGTGGTCGCGGTGCTTGCGCTACGCGACCGGCGACGCATCGTACGCTTCCCCGAGGAACGACCCATCATCGGGTAGCTGACGAGAGTGTCAGACGTACAGGTCACTAGGGTGACCTGTACGTCTGACAAGTGGCTAGAGAGGAATACCGTGCCGGAGAAGAAGCCCGAGCGGGATGCGGGTGTACTCGTGATCGGACTGGGGCGGTTCGGGTCGTCGATCGGCGCGACCCTGGACCGGCTCGGCCAGGACGTGCTCGCCGTCGAGCAGGACCCGATCCTGGTGGCCCAGTGGTCCGGGCGGCTGCCGCTGGTGGAGGCCGACGCGTCCAACCCGGAGGCGCTGGAACAGCTCGGCGCCAAGGACTTCGGTGTGGCAGTGGTCGGCGTCGGCTCGTCGCTCGAGGCGTCCGTGCTGATCACGGGCAACCTGGTGGACCTCGGCACGCCCCAGATCTGGGCCAAGGCGATCTCGGCGGAGCACGGCCGCATCCTGACCCGGATCGGCGCCCACCACGTCGTCTTCCCGGAGGCCGACGCCGGTTCGCGCGTTGCCCACCTCGTGAGCGGCAAGCTGCTCGACTACATCGAGGTCGAGGACGGCTTCACCATCGTGAAGATGCGCCCGCCCAAGGAGGCGCAGGGCTTCACGCTCGCGCAGTCCAACATCCGCAAGCGGTACGGCATCACGGTGATCGGTGTGAAGTCGCCGGGTGTCGACTTCGTCTACGCGACGCCGGAGACGCGGATCTCTGCCAACGACCTGCTGGTCTGCTCCGGCCACGCGGACCTCCTCGAACGGTTCGCCGCGCGGCCGTGATTTCGGCCCCTGGACGGGTTCGGCGCACCTCACACCGCCCCCGATTACGGGCCTCGCGTCAGACCAGGTAGCCTAGGGAGCGGACTCCCTTTCGTGTTGGTCGGCCATCGTCACTCTCTGGCGTCACTGTCCCGGACCAACCGTGGACCATTTCGCTGAGCGGCCCGTCGTCGGGCTGCCGCCGACCGATCGAACATTGCGAGGACCTATGGGCTCCGTCATCAAGAAGCGCCGCAAGCGTATGGCGAAGAAGAAGCACCGCAAGCTGCTTCGTAAGACGCGCCACCAGCGCCGCAACAAGAAGTGACGCTCGCGCCCTCGGGCGCGTGACGAGCAGGCCCGGCCCCTTAGTGGGCCGGGCCTTCTTCGTGTCCGCGTGTGGTTCGGTCCCTCTCCTTCGAGGTCTAACCTGCTCCGCTCTGAAACGATTCAGAGCGGAGTGACGTTGACCTCGAAGGAGAGGGCGGCGGCCGTGCGCCGCTACTGCCCGCGGAGGCGGCGGCGCGCTGCCCGCAGCACCAGGCCCAGCACCCACGCGGCGCCGGCCCATGACGCGGTCCGTACGCTGCGCCCCGCCGCGCGCTGCGACCGACCGCGGAACTCCCGGATGGGCCAGCCCACCTCCTGCGCGTGCCGGCGCAGCCGCAGGTCGGGGTTGATCGGGCAGGGGTGGCCCACGGCGCCCATCATCGGCAGGTCGTTCAGCGAGTCCCCGTACGCGTAGCTCTCGTCGAGGTCGATCTCGTTGATGTTCGCGAGCTCGACGATGGCCGCGGCCTTGGCCTGGCCGTGCATCAGGTCGCCGTTGAGCCGGCCCGTGTAGAACCCGTCCTTGTGCTCCGCGATGGTGCCGAGCGCACCCGTCGCGCCGAGCCGGCGCGCGATGAGCTGTGCGATCTCCACGGGCGTGGCCGTGATGAGCCAGACCTGGTGGCCCGCCGCGATGTGCTCGTCGAGCAGGCGGCGCGTGCCCGGATAGATCCGCAGCGACAGGACGGCGTCCCACACCTCTTCGCCGAGGGTGGCGATCTCCGCGACGCTGCGGCCCGCGATCAGCGACAGGGCGCGGTTGCGTACCTTGTCGATCTCTTCCTTGTTCTCACCCCACACCAGATAGCGCGCCTGGATCATGGCGAACCTGAGGATGTCCCGCGTGCCGAAGAACTTGCGCTGGTACGCGGACTTGGCCAGGTGAAAAGCGCTCGCACCGCGGATGATCGTGTTGTCGACGTCGAAGAACGCCGCGGTGGCGGACGAGGGGTGCGTCGACGGCATGGAGGCCACTCTATCCGCGCGCCACGTAGTGCAGGTCACACCGGGCAGGCGGCGACGGCCGGTGATAGAACCGGGGCGTGAGCCAAGAGATCAGCGGGCCGGACCGGGCCACCCTCGCGCGCGTCCTCCACCTGCTGGTGGCCGCGCTCGCCCTCGGCGGCTTCACGATCGAGCTCGTCACCGCGATCGTCAGCGGCCCGGGTATCGCGCCAACGCACGCCGAGCGCATCGTCCGGCTCTTCAGCTACTTCACCATCGAGTCGAACCTGCTGATCGGCGGCGTCTCGCTGGCGCTGGCGCTGGACCCGCGGCGCGACGGGCCGTTCTTCCGGGTCCTGCGGCTCGACGGGCTGCTGTGCATCGCGGTCACCGGGATCGTCTACAACACGGTGCTGCGCGGCCTGGTGACGCTGACGCCGTCGGGCGCCGTGGCGAACGTGATGCTGCACGTGCTCGCGCCGCTCCTCGCCGTCATCGTCTGGCTGTGGGTAGGACCCAGGCCCCGCGTGAGCGTGCGGACGGTGTGGTGGTCGGTCGTCTACCCGATCGCGTGGCTCGTCTACACCTTCATCAGGGGAGCCGCCACGGACTGGTACCCGTACCCCTTCCTCGACGTCACCGTGCTCGGCTACGGCGCCGCGCTGACCAACGCCACCCTCGTCGCCGTCGTCTTCCTGGTCCTGGCCTGGGGCGTGCGGTGGGCGGACACACGGCTGCCGGCCACGGACCGTTCGGCCCCGCGCGTGACGTAACCTCGGGTCGTGACAAGTCCTGCCGATGCCCGGGTAGTCCTGTACACACGCGAGGCGTGCCATCTGTGCGAAGACGCACGCGCCGTGGTGGTGCGGGTGTGCGAGGGCGCAGGAGCCCGATGGCGCGAGGTCGACATCGACAGCGCGCCCGCACTGCGGGAGAAGTACGGGGACTATGTCCCCGTGGTCGAGGTGGACGGGGTCCAGCAAGGTTTCTGGCGCGTGGACGGTGCGCGCCTGGCCCGCCTCCTGGCATGATCGTCCCGGCAGTGTGTGCGTACGCCCGCGACACAGTGGTCGCGGGGAGGGGAGCAGCACGTGGTCGAACTCAGTGACGGGACAGTTCCGGCAGCAACCGTAGGGAGGCTGCCGTACTACCTGCGCGCCCTGCGGGACCTCGCGGCCGAGGGGGTGTCCCTCACCTCGTCGACGGAGCTCGCCGAGCGTTCGGGCGTGAGCTCGGCGCAGCTGCGCAAGGACCTGTCCTACCTGGGTTCGTTCGGCACGCGCGGCGTCGGGTACGACGTCGAGTCGCTCGCCTCCTACATCACTGTCGCCCTGGGGCTCGAGACGGAGCACCGGCTGGCGATAGTCGGCATCGGTAACCTCGGGCACGCCCTCGCGAACTACTCCGGCTACACGACGCGTGGCTTCCAGGTGGTGGCGCTGCTCGACGCGTCGCCCGACGTCGTGGGCACCCGCGTGGCCGGCGTGACCGTGGAGCACGTCCGCGACGTCGCGCAGATCATCCAGCGCGAGCGGGTCAGCATGGTCGTGCTCGCGCTGCCGGGTCACGTGGCCCAGGACGTGGCCGACGCCGTCGTGGCCACGGGCGTCCGCGAGATCCTCAGCTTCGCGCCGGTCGCGCTCCAGGTGCCCGACGACGTGGTCGTGCGCTCGGTCGACGTCGGCGGCGAGCTGCAGATCCTGGCGTTCCACGCGGCGACGCGCGCTGCGGCACTCTGACTCTGCGCTGGTGACCGGCACGGGGCCGAAGTCGGCACTTTGCTGGGCGCCTGCGTCGAAGTCGGCAGTTGGTATCGAGATCGGTCCAGCGCTGGACCGATCTCGATGCAAAGTGCCGACCTGGCTGACGACGAGGTGGTGCTGGCGGCCGGTGACTCCATCAGCTATCCGTGCCGTGCCGTGCCGCACCGGATCCGGAACGCGGGCGTGCGGCCGGCCGTCGCGACGTGGTTGATAGTGCACCCCTGAGAGGTGCCGCGTGCTCGGAGATTAGGGTCGCCTCGTGAGATTCCTCGAACAGAACGACACGATCCTGGTCACCGACGGCGGCCTGGCGACCGAGCTGGAAGCACGCGGGAACGACCTGTCGGACGAGCTGTGGTCGGCGCGGCTGCTGGCCGACGCCCCCGACGAGATCAAGGCCGCGCACCTGGCGTTCTTCCGGGCCGGAGCCGTGATCGCGACGACGGCGAGCTACCAGGCGTCGTTCGACGGGTTCGAGGCGCGCGGGATCAGTGGGGACGACGCCGAGCGGCTGCTGCGGCGCAGCGTCGAGCTGGCCCGCGCCGCCCGCGACGAAGTGGCCGACGACGGACGCGAGCGCTGGGTGGCGGCGTCGGTGGGGCCCTACGGCGCGGCGCTCGCCGACGGATCGGAGTACCGGGGCCGGTACGGGCTGAGCGTCGCCGAGCTGGCGGCGTGGCACCGACGTCGTCTGGAAGTGCTGGCCGACGCCGGACCGGACGTGCTGGCGCTCGAGACGATCCCGGACCTGGACGAGGCGGAAGCGCTGATGACGGTGATCTCCGGGATCGGCATCCCCGTGTGGCTGACGTACAGCATCGACGGCAACCGCACGCGTGCCGGGCAGCCGCTGGCCGAGGCGTTCGCCATCGCCCGGGACGTCCCGGAGGTCGTGGCGGTGGGGGTCAACTGCTGTGCGCCGTCCGACGTGTCGGCGGCGGTCGTCACGGCAGGTGCCGTGACCGGGAAGCCGGTGATCGTCTACCCGAACAGCGGCGAGAGCTGGGATGCCGGGCGACGGGCCTGGGCGGGTTCGCCGGAGCACTCCGCACGGCCGGGGCAGCAGGCGCGACAGTGGGTCGTTGACGGTGCGCGGATAGTGGGCGGATGCTGCCGTGTGCGCCCCGCTGACATCAAAGACATAGCCCGTGCCGTCGCCGGCACGGGCTAGGTCTGAGCGAGGTGGCTGAGCGAAATCAGCCCTTGGCGATCGCGCTGACGTCCAGGGTGATCTTCACCTTGTCGCCCACCAGGAAGCCGCCGGTCTCCAGCGAGGCGTTCCAGGTCAGGCCGAACTCCTTGCGGTTGATCTCGAGGGCGGCCTCGAAGCCGGCGCGGTTGTTGCCGAACGGGTCCTTGGCGGTGCCGGTGAACTCGGTCTCCAGCTCGACGCCCTTGGTGACACCGTTGATGGTCAGGTCGCCCGAGATGATGTAGGCGTCGCCCTCGGGGCGGATGGCGGTGGACGAGAAGGTCCAGGCGGGGTTCTCGTCGGCGTGCCAGAAGTCGGCGCTCTTCAGGTGGCCGTCGCGACCGGCGTCGCCCGTGTTGACCGACTGTGCGTCCAGCTCGGCGGTGACGCTCGACGACTCGAGGTCCTCGCCGACCGTGATGGCGCCCGAGGAGACGGCGATGGTGCCGCGCACCTTCGCGATGCCCGCGTGGCGAACCGAGAAGGCCGCAGAGGTGTGGGACGCGTCGATGTCGTACGTGCCGGTGGTGAGTCCAGCGGGGAGCGGGGTGGCCATGAGTGAGAACTCCTTGTTGATGCGGCGATTTGGGGGGATAGTTTAGAGATCAACTACCCACGATGAGGTCCAACATAGCGGGTCCCGTAACGTATTCCCAGGGTGTCCGGGTCAGCACGAAGGCGGTGGCGGAATGACGGTGCAGACGGTCGAGCAGCAGGACCTGTGGCTGACCGAGGAGCAGCAAGGCTCGTGGCGGCACTACCTCGAAGGCACCGCACGCTTCGTCGAGGCGCTCGGTGCGGTCCACGACCGCACCCTCGACCTCTCCCTCGGCGAGTACAGCCTGCTGGTGCAGCTCTCGGAGGCGCCGGAGCTCACCATGCGGATGTCGACGCTCGCCGACGGCCTCGTGCTGTCGCGCAGCCGGCTCACGCACACGGTCGCGCGCATGGAGTCGCGCGGGCTGGTCGAGCGCCGCGCCGCCGAGGGCGACCGGCGCGGTGTCAACTGCACGATGACGGACGCCGGCCGCGCGGCCCTCGAGGTGGCGGCGCCCGGCCACGTCGCCGCGGTACGCCGCATCATGGTCGACGCGCTGGAGCCCGAGGAGTTCGCGACGCTGGGCCGGATCATGGCCAAGGTGGCCGAGTCCTCGAAGCTCTCGGGCGGTACCGAGGAGGGCCTGACGGCGCACTGCGACTGACCCGGCCGGTCACCAGGTCGGGCGCGGGATGACGTAATCCACACTCCCGAGGTCACCGGCACCCAGGGTCGGGTGCGAGACTGGGCGCCATGGTTTCCACGACGGTTCACCTGCTGCGTCACGGCGAGGTGTACAACCCCGACGGTGTCCTGTACGGGCGGCTGCCCGGCTACCGCCTCTCCGACCGTGGTCAGGCGATGGCGAAGATCGTCGCCGACCACCTCACCAGCACCGGTCACGACGTGATCCGGGTGGTGGCCTCCCCGCTGCAACGCGCGCAGGAGACCGCCGCCCCTGTCGCACAGGGCTTCGGGCTGGAGCTCGCGACGGACGACCGCATCATCGAGGCAGGCAACCGGTTCCAGGGTCTGCCCGTCGGCGACGGCGGGGGCGCGCTCAAGAGCCCGCGCAACTGGCCGTACATGTGGAACCCGTTCCGCCCGTCCTGGGGTGAGCCCTACACGCAGCAGGTCGAGCGCATGCGCGGCGCCGTCGAGGACGCGCGCCTGGCAGCGGAGGGCCACGAGATCGTGCTGGTCAGCCACCAGCTCCCGGTGTGGCTCACGCGCCGGTCGTTCGAGGGCCGCCAGCTCTGGCACGACCCGCGCCACCGCCAGTGCAACCTGGCCTCGCTGACGTCCCTGCACTTCGAGGACGACCGGTTCGTCGGCCTGCACTACACGGAGCCCGCCGCGGAGCTCTACGACGGCGCGAGCAAGGTCGCCGGAGCATGATGCGCGGAAAGACCTTCAGGGTCGTGCAGTGGATAGTGGCGGTCGGCATAGTCATCGGCCTGGTGGCCGCCCTCGCCGGGTGCGCGCCGGAGGAGTCCGGCGCGAACGACGTCGTCGGGCAGGGGTATGTGTCCGGCGACGGGTCCGTGCAGACGTACGACGTCGGGGACCGCAAGGGGCCCGTCGCGATCGAGGGCACCGACTTCGAGGGCAAGGACGTCGACACCGCCGACTGGGCGGGCTCCGTTGTGGTCGTGAACACCTGGTACGCCTCCTGCGCCCCGTGCCGCGCCGAGGCGCCCGACCTCGTCGACCTGGCGGGTTCGAAGGACGGCGTGCAGTTCCTCGGCATCAACACCGAGGACGACGCCGGCGCCGCCCAGGCGTTCCAGCGCACCTTCGAGGTGCCCTACCCGAGCGTCGAGGACCGCAGCGGCGTGGTGATCGCGGGGCTGACCAACATCGTGCCGCTGCAGGCCGTACCGACCACGGTGATCCTGGACCAGGAGGGCAACGTGGCAGCGCGGGTCATCGGCCAGGCCGAGGGCTCGACGCTCGAGGCGCTGATCGACGACGTCCTGGCGGAGGCCGCCTGATGCTTTCCGGCACTGTCGCGTCCGCCGTCGGCGACGGGCTCGCGGTCACCGCGTTCAGCGGGTCGCTGCTGCTGGCGGTGCCCGTGGCGATGCTGGCTGGGCTCGTGTCGTTCGCCTCGCCGTGCGTGCTGCCGCTCGTGCCCGGGTACATCGGTTACGTGAGCGGCATGGCCGCCGCCTCGATGAACGCGACCGCCGAGGCCGGCGGAACCGGCGGGGCCGTGGCCACCCGCGTCAAGCCCGCCCGCTCCCGCGTCGTCGGCGGCGTGGCGCTGTTCGTGCTCGGCTTCACGGTCGTGTTCGTCTCGTTCGGCGCGGCGTTCGGCGGCCTCGGTAGCTACCTCGTGCGCTGGGAGGACGTCATCACCCGCGTGCTCGGCGCGGTGGTCGTCCTGCTCGGCCTCGGCTTCCTCGGCGCGGTCCCGTTCCTGCAGCGCGAGGCGCGGTTCCACGTGACACCGCGCGCCGGCCTCTGGGGCGCGCCGCTGCTCGGCATCGTGTTCGGCCTGGGCTGGACGCCCTGCATCGGCCCCACCCTCGGCGCCGTGCAGGCCCTCGCGATCGACGAGGCGTCCGCCGGCCGCGGCGCACTGCTCGGCGTCGCCTACTGCATAGGCCTGGGCGTGCCGTTCCTGCTGGTGGCCCTCGGGCTGCAGAGCTCCGAGCGGATGATGGACTTCCTGCGCCGGCACCGCCTCGCGGCGCTGCGGCTCGGCGGCGGGATGCTGGTGCTGGTCGGGCTGCTGCTGGTCACGGGGCTGTGGACGCGCCTCACCGGTGCCATGCAGCTCTGGATCGGCGGATTCGAGACGGTGATCTGATGGCCACGCGTACGGGTGGGGACGGCACCTACGTCCCTGAGGGGATCGCGGACGAGTTCACGCAGGGTGAGCCGGCGTCCGGCGAGCAGAAGCCGAGCCGGCCGAACGCACCGGCGCTGGGTCTGGTGGGCACGCTGCGCTGGATGTGGCGCCAGCTCACCTCGATGCGCGTGGCGCTCATGCTGCTCATGCTGCTCGCCGTCGCCGCGGTGCCCGGGTCGGTGCTCCCGCAGCGCAACCAGAACGCGGCGGGCGTCATCGAGTACCTCGCCGACCATCCGACGGCGGGGGAGTGGCTCGACAAGGCCGGCTTCTTCGACGTCTACTCGTCGGTCTGGTTCTCCGCGATCTACATCCTGCTGTTCGTGTCGCTGGTCGGCTGCATCCTGCCGCGGTCGATGGCGCACTACCGCGCCCTGCGCGGCCGCCCGCCGCGCGTGCCGTCCCGGTTCAGCCGGTTCCCGGCCAAGGCCTCCGGGACCACCACCGCCTCCCCGGAGGAAGCCGCCGACGCCGTCGCCGCCCGCCTGCGCGGCAAGGTCTCCTGGCTGCCGATGTTCCGGGTGGACCGTGGTGAGGAGCCTGCTCGCGGCGCTGCGCGACCGGCGTCGGCCACCGTGAGCGCAGAGCGCGGCTACCTGCGCGAGACCGGGAACCTGATCTTCCACCTGGCCCTGGTCGGGTTGCTCGTGTCGGTGGCGACGGGCCAGCTGCTGCACTACCGCGGCCAGGCCATAGTCACCGAGGGCCGCGGGTTCGCGAACGCCGTCGTCGACTACGACACCTTCGAGAAGGGCGCCTGGTTCCGCCCGGAGTCGCTGGTGCCGTTCTCCATGACGCTCGACCGGTTCGTGTCGGAGTTCGCGAGCGACACCGTGGCGTTCGCACAGGCGCGCGACTTCACGGCGCACGTGACGGTGACCGAGCCCTCGGGCGAGCAGCGGCCGGAGACCGTCAAGGTCAACCACCCGCTGGTCGTCGACGGGGCCAAGATCTACCTGCAGGGCAACGGGTTCGCGCCCGACATCACCGTGCACGATGCCGAGGGCGAGGTCGCCTTCGCGGGACGCGTGACGTTCATCCCGCAGGACACGATGTACACGTCCCGCGGCGTGGTGAAGGTGCCGGACGTCGCCCCCGGGCTCGACCAGATCGGGCTCGTGGGCTACTTCCTGCCGACCGCCGAGGTCGAGCCGGACGGGTCCGCCCGCTCGGCGTTCCCGCAGCCCGTCGACCCGCTGCTCGTGCTGGAGGTGTACACGGGCGACCTGGGGCTCGACGACGGCTCCCCGCAGAACGTGTACGAGCTCGACACGGCGTCGCTCACGCCCGCCGTGGACGAGAACGGCGAGCGCGTCAAGGTGCTGGCCCGGCCCGGCGAGACCGTCGACCTGCCGGACGGGCTCGGCACCCTGACCCTCGGCGACGAGCTGCCCCGCTACGTGGCGCTCGACCTTCGGCACGACCCGTCGCTCGGGTTCGTCCTCGTGTTCGCCCTGCTCGCGCTCGGCGGGCTCACAGTGTCGCTCTTCACGCCCCGACGGCGGGTCTGGGCGCGGGCGTACGTCGCCCAGGATGGGGCTACCGTGGTCGAGGTCGCGGGGCTCGCCCGCGGGGACGACGCAGGCCTGCAGGCCGAGGTCGACCGCGCGCTGGCCGCGGTGCCAGGGGTGGCCGAGCCCGCCGAGGCATCACCTGCCGAGACCTCGCTGGACGCACCTCGACAGGCTCAGGAACCGCGTGTCGAGACCGGATCGGAAAAGGACTGAACATGGAGCTGGCAAACCTCAGTGTGCTGCTCGTCTGGGGCGCGGCGACGGCCCTCGCCGTCGCGCTCGTCGCGTTCGCCGTGGACCTGTCGCGCCTGTCGGGCGCCAAGGTCGACGCGCGGGACGCGGCCAGGAGCCGGGAGAAGGTGGCCGTCGCGGTCGCCGACGCCGGTTCCGAGGTGGTCTCGCCGTACGGCCCGGACACCAACGAGGCTCCCGGGCCGGTGAACCGCAGGCTCGCCCAGGTCGGCATGTCGGTGACCTGGCTCGCGGCGGCGATGCTGCTCGCCGCGATCGTCCTGCGTGGGATCGCCGCGGGCCGCACACCCTGGGCCAACATGTACGAGTTCACGCTGGTCGGTACGTTCGTCGCCGTCGCGGTGTTCGCCGGCGTCAACGTCCGGCGCGACGTGCGGTTCCTCGGTGCCTTCGTGACCGGGCTCGGCGTGCTGTTCCTCGTGCTGGCGCAGCAGCAGTTCTTCGTCGCGGCGATGGGCGTGCAGCCCGCGCTGCAGAAGTACTGGCTCGTGATCCACGTCGGCGTCGCCATCTGCGCCACGGGCATCTTCACCGTCGCGTTCGTGACGTCGGCGCTGCAGCTCCTGCGCGACGGCCGGGACAACGGCTCGGTGCTGCTCGGCAGCCGGCACTGGGGCTGGCTCGACCACACGCCGTCGCCGTCGGCCCTGGAGTCGCTCTCGTTCCGGCTCAACTCGGTGGCGTTCGTGCTCTGGACGTTCACGCTCATCGGCGGCGCCATCTGGGCCGAGGACGCCTGGGGCCGGTACTGGGGCTGGGACCCCAAGGAGGTCTGGAGCTTCATCGTGTGGGTGGTCTACGCGGCCTACCTGCACGCGCGCACGACGCGCGGCTGGTCCGGGACCCGCGCGGCCTGGTTCGTCGTGGCGGGCTACGCGTGCGTGCTGTTCAACTTCACCGGTGTGAACCTGATCTTCAACGGACTTCACTCCTACTCTGGCGTGGAGTGACCCGAGTCGGCTGAAAGTTCCGCGCCGACCAAGCGATTGGGCCCACAACTCACGTGAGTTGTGGGCCCAATCGCGGGGGCGGCGCGGCACGTTGTGCGGTGG
>NZ_JBFAAH010000054.1:0-11604 GCF_040639635.1 Promicromonospora sp. NPDC023805
CACGCTCGGGGTCGTCGACTTCTCGATCTTCCCGCACGTCGGCCACCCGATGCTGCCCTACAACACGATGGCCGCCGCCGAGAAGTGGGCGGCCGGGATCGACGGACCGGCGTACGCGATCGACGACGACACCGCCGTCGTCGTGACCGACGGTGTCGTCGAAGTCGTCTCCGAAGGGACCTGGAAGCGCTTCGGCGGCTGAGCGCCCCGCGGTCCCTCGCTCTCAGACGGTCTCGGCGCGCTTCTGCCGTGCGAACCGGGCCGGCAGGTCGGGCCCGTCCCACACCTGGATCGCCCGCCAGATCGACGCGGCGATCGGTACGGCGAGGATGGCGCCGGTGATGCCGACGAGCACCGTACCCGCGGTCAGCGCGAACAGGATGACGAGCGGGTGCAGGCGCAGGGTCCGGCCCATGACTATCGGCTGGAGGAAGTCGCCCTCGAGCTGGTTCACGACGACGACGATCGCTACGACGATGAGCGCTTCGACCGGCCCGACCGCGACGAGCGTGACCAGCGCCGCGAGGATGCCGGCCACTGTCGCGCCGACCAGGGGGATGAAGGCGAGCAGGAAGACGAGCACCGACAGCGGGATGACGAGCGGGACCCCGACGATGGCGAGGCCGATCCCGATGCCGACCGCGTCGACGAACGCCACGATCGCCGTCCCGCGCACGTAGCCGCCGAGCGTGCGGATCGTGGCGGCGCCGACGCGCTGCCCCCGCTCGTACCGGTGGCCCTCGAAGGGCCGCAGCAGGAACTCCCACATCGCCGGGCCGTCCTTCAGGAAGAAGAACAGCACGACGATCATGATGAAGAAGCCGGCAACGAAGTCGGCGGTCTGGGAGACACCCGCGAGGGCACCGGAGCCGAAGGTGTCCGACTGCAGCAGGTTCACGGCCGACTCACGTACCGAGGCGATCTGCTCGCCGGTGATCTGGAAGGGCAGGTCCTGGATGTAGGTCTGGAGGGAGTCGAAACCGTCGAGCGCCTGGGTCTGGAGCTCGTCCCACTGGTCCACGACGGCTCGCACGACGAGCCACACGATCGCCGACAGCAGCGCGACCAGGGCCAGGAGTGCGATCCACGTCGCGAGCAGCGACGGCAGCCCGCGGCGGCGCAGTAGCGAGACCAACGGGTAGATCGCCGCTGCCAGCACGAGCGCGATCAGGACGGGGATCACGACGAGCGTCAGGCGCGTGCCCACGAACCCGAAGACCGCGATGACCGCGACCACCGCGAGGACCTGCAACGACCGCGTGCCGACACGACCGAAGCCGTCGGACCACAGCCGGGACGCGCCGCTCTCGGCGGGCGCGGGCTCGGCCGGTGGCTGGGGTTCGACGCTCGGCGGGGCGGGGCGCGGTGTGCGGCGGCCGAAGAGTCCCATCGCCTGTCCTCCTTGTGCTGGATCCGGCGGACGCCGGACGTGCCGACCGTATTGCGGTCCGGCTCGAGTCGCGCGGTGGCGTGCCCGCGTGTCGAAAGCGCGGAGCCGTGGAACCTTTTGACCACGGTGGTGCGTGGTGGGGGACATGACGAGGGAGAGCACGTGGACATGTCAGCTCAGGTGAGTGATGACCCGCTGGTCCGGATCGAGGTGGCCCGTACGCGGGACCAGGAGTTCACGGCGTTCGTCCATGACTCCGGCCCGTACCTCCACAAGACGGCCCTGCTCCTGGCCGGCGACGCACACCGCGCCGAGGAGCTGGTTCAGGAGACCTTCGAGCGTACCTACCGTGCGTGGCGCAAGGCCCGTGCCGGTGAACCCCGCGCCTACGCGCGGCGCATCCTGCTGAACCTCCGCGTGGACAGATGGCGGCGGTCACGCCGGGAGGTGGTGTCCGACGCCGTCCCTGCCGGGTCGGTGCCTGGGCACGCCGACGGGGTGGTGGTCCGCGACGAGGTGGTGCGCGCGTTGGCGCTGCTCCCTCTCTCGCAGCGTCGGGTCGTGGTGCTTCGGCACCTGCTCGACCTCACGGAGGTGCAGACGGCCCGCGAGCTCGGCGTCGCACTGGGCACCGTCAAGTCAGCCAACGCACGCGGGATCGCCCGCCTGCGCGAGATCTTCCAGGAGGATGAGCGATGAGCATCAACGACACCGACGTGGTCGCTCGCCTGCGCGCGGGGGCCGGTTCGATGACGGGCCGGGACTTCGACACGCACGAGGTTCTGAAGGGGAGCAGGCGCGCGCTACGGCGGCGCCGTTCCTGGCAGGCTGCGGCCGCAGGGATGACGGCGGTGGCGCTTGCCCTCGTGCTCGCCCTCGCGGGGCCGGTGCCGGTGCCCGGGATAGGCAAGGTGGCTCTGCCGGGCAGCGAGCAGATCCGCAGGCTGGTCGGCCTGGAGACCGAGCCCGCCGTCTGCTCGGCCGAGGACCTGACCATCGAGTGGGGCGAGGAGTCGTCCCGGACGATGAACGTGCTGTTCGTGGCGTCCATGGACACCGACGACGGTGTGCAGGAGGCCACGGTCGAGGGCAGTGGTCTGCCCGAGGGCAGAGTTGTCGCCCCGCTCCTGCGACCCGAGGTCGCGCGGGCCCTGCTGCCCCGTGCTGAGCACGACCGAGCGTTCACGTTCATCAAGCAGATCGACAACGGGTACGACCGCTTCACCACGGCCAAGGGCAACCTCCCGGCCAGCGGGTACGCCTGGTGGACCACCAGCGAGCTGCGGAGCCTGCCAGGCGTCGTGCGGTGCGGGGGCCTTCCCGTCACCTTCGACGGCGACGAGTCTGCCAAGTTCACCATCACCTCGTGGAACGGCGAGGACGCCAGCGGCTCCGTGCCCTGCGGCAGCTCACCGAGCGGGCTCAGCCGAGTTGAGCGTGAGGCTCTCGGCTACTGCGAGTACGTCGACTGACGGGTCAGCGGCAGCGCGTCACACCTGCATGTCGACGAACCGCTGGTAGTGGCCCTGGAACGCCACGGTGATCACATCGGTCGGGCCGTTACGGTGCTTGGCGATGATGAAGTCCGCCTCGCCGGCGCGTGGCGACTCCTTCTCGTAGGCGTCCTCGCGGTGGAGCAGGATCACGACGTCCGCGTCCTGCTCGATAGAGCCCGATTCACGAAGGTCCGACATCTGCGGCTTCTTGTCGCTGCGCTGCTCAGCGCCACGGTTCAGCTGCGAGATGGCGATGACGGGTACTTCGAGCTCCTTCGCGAGCAGCTTGAGCGAACGCGAGAACTCGGAGACCTCCTGCTGACGCGACTCGACACGCTTGCCGGACGACATCAGCTGGAGGTAGTCGATGACCACGAGCTTGAGGTCGTGCTTCTGCTTGAGCCGTCGGCACTTCGCGCGGATCTCCATCAGCGACATGTTCGGTGAGTCGTCGATGAACAGCGGGGCGTCCGACACCTTGCCCATGGTCGCGGCGAGCTTCTGCCAGTCGCCGTCGTCCATGTTCCCGCTACGCATCTTGGTCAGCGGCACGCGCGCCTCGGCGGCGAGCATTCGCATGACGATCTCGTTGCGGCTCATCTCCAGCGAGAAGATGACGGCTGCCTGGTTGTGGTGAATGGCCGCATGAGAAGCGACGTTAATACCCAAAACGGACTTTCCGACCGCAGGTCGGGCCGCTACGACGATCATCTGGCCGCCGTGCAGGCCGTTCGTCAGGCGGTCGAAGTCCGAGTACCCGGTCGGCACGCCGGTGAGTCCCTCGCCCCGGCCCTGGGCGGCGTCGATCTCGTCGAAGGTCGGCCCGATGATGTCGGCCAGCGGCAGGTAGTCCTCCGACGCCCGGCGCTCGGTCACCGCGTAGACCTCGGCCTGCGCGTTGTTGACGACGTCGTCGACCTCGCCGCCGTCGGTGGCGTAGCCCATCTGCACGATGCGTGTGCCGGCCTCCACGAGGCGGCGCATGATCGCGCGCTCGCGGACGATCCGTGCGTAGTAGCCCGCGTTCGCCGCCGTCGGTACGCCTGCCATCAGGTCGTGCAGGTACGGGGCACCGCCGACGCGGGCGTGCTCGCCGCGGCGCTGCAGCTCCGCGAGGACCGTGATGGCGTCGGCCGGCTCGCCGCGACCGTAGAGGTCGATGATCGCGTCGTAGATCGCCTCGTGCGCAGGCCGGTAGAAGTCGTTGCCGCGGATCTGCTCGATCACGTCGGCGATCGCGTCCTTGGACAGCAGCATGCCGCCCAGCACGCTCATCTCCGCGGCGATGTCCTGCGGCGGGGTGCGATCGAGGCCCGGCCGTCCCGAATAGCTCGACTCCAGCTCCTCGACCGACATCCGCACCTCCTGCTTTCCACGTCTCATGACATCTTGGCGCACGCTGCACGTGCGCTCGATCGATGTCCTACATCTGTTCTACTCCCCGCCACCCACACGCCCCGGGACTTCGGGGCCGACACGCCTTTGTGTCGTGTGTGACAGTCTCGCCCCGGCTGGCCGGCTGGTAGGTCCCGCTGACGCTAAGCCCCTGCGGACCCGAACGCAATGAGACCTGTGGACGAGCCTGTGCACATCCATGTGGAAAGGTGGCCCAGCCTGTGCATAGTGGGTGGACAACCCTGTCCCCAGTTGTGGATAACCCCTGTGTAAAACATCACCATCCCCTCTGACCTGCACGAACGTAACCCCCAGCCTGTGGAGGAAAGAAAGTTGGGCGAGCCTCGCCACACTCCGGGTTTTCGGCGGTCCATCGACCGCGAGATCCTCGCCCTTGCGGTACCCGCCCTCGGGGCGCTCGTCGCCGAACCCGTCTTCGTGCTTGTGGACAGCGCGGTGGTGGGGCATCTCGGCACGGCCCAGCTCGCCGGTCTCTCGCTCGCGAGCAACGTGCTCCTGGCGCTCGTGGGGCTGTGCATCTTCCTCGCGTACACGACCACCGCGTCGGTGGCCCGGCTCACCGGTGCGGGCAAGGAGCGGGAGGCGCTGCAGTCCGGCATCGACGGGATGTGGCTCGCGCTCGGGATCGGCGTCGTCCTCGTTGCTGTCCTGCTGCTCGCCGCCCCACTCACGGTGACCGCCCTGGGCGCGCACGGCGACGTCGCGCAGCATGCCGTGACCTATCTGCGCTGGTCGGCGCCCGGCCTCGCCGGGATGCTCGTGGTCCAGGCCGCGACCGGCGTCCTCCGCGGGCTGCGCGACACGCGCACCCCGCTGGTCGTCGCGGCCTCCGGCGCGCTGCTCAACGTGGGCCTGAACCTCGCGTTCGTCTACGGCGCGGGGATGGGGATCGCCGGGTCGGGCCTGGGGACGGCCATCACCCAGATCCTCATGGCGGTGGTGCTCGGGGTGATAGTGGTGCGCGGCGCGCGGGCCCGCGGGTCGAGCCTGCGTCCGCACCGGGCGGGCATCCTCTCGGGTGCCCGGGCCGGCGTGCCGCTGGTGATCCGCACCCTCAGCCTGCGCGCCGCGATCCTGCTCACCGTGGTCGTGGCGACCGATCTCGGCGCGGTCGCACTGGCCGGGCACCAGGTAGTGAGCTCCCTGTGGGGCCTTGCCGCGTTCGCGCTCGACGCGCTCGCCATCGCGGCGCAGGCCCTGGTCGGCCATGGGCTCGGCGCCGGCGACGTCGGGCACGTGCGCCTCGTGCTGCGCCGCTGCCTGCAGTGGGGCGTCGGCGTCGGGGCGGCGATCGGCCTGGTCCTGGCGGCGACCGGCTGGTGGATCGCGCCACTCTTCTCGCCCGACGCCGACGTCCGCGTCGCGATCACCCTCGGCATAGCGGTCTGTGGCGTGCTCATGCCGATGGCGGGCTGGGTCTTCGTGCTGGACGGCGTCCTCATCGGCGCGGGTGACGGTCGTTACCTCGCCTGGGCGGGTATGGCGACGCTGGTGGTCTACGTTCCGTTCGCGCTCGCCGTCTCCGCCTGGGCGCCCGATGGCGCACGGGGCCTCGCCTGGCTCTGGCTGGCGTTCGCCGGCGTGTTCATGGCCGCGCGCGCCGCCACTACCGGATGGCGTGCGCGGGGCGACCGCTGGCTGGTGACCGGGGCGTGACCCAGCGCCCCGGTCCGTCCGTCGGCCTGCCCCTCAGACCCGCACCCTGAGTCGGTAGCCCACGCCGCGCACCGAGGCGACCTCGACGTCGCGCACTGGCGCCAGCCGCTTGCGCAGCCGCTTCACCGCCGATGTCACCGGGTCGGAGTCGCCGAGGTACGGCAGCTGCCAGACGCGTGCGGTGAGCTCGGCGAACGACCAGACCCGTCCCGCCTCCAGGGCGAGGGTCGCGAGCAGGTCGAACTCCCGCGCCGACAGATACACGCGCCTGCCCAGCGCGATGACCTCCCGGCCGGCCAGGTCCACGAGCAGCGGCCCGGCCACCAGTGGTTCCAGCGTCGGTGGGGCGGTCATCGGGATCGAACCGCTGACGGCGGGAGTGCCGCCGGTCCGGTCCCGCACGGCACCGGTCCTGCTGCCCAGGGCCGGTTCGGAGCCTGCGCCTCGTGCAGTGCCACGGGCCGCCGTAGCGGCCGCCGCGTACCCGGGCTCCGGCCGGAGCGAAGTCGGGACGGTCGCGCGCAGCACCGGCTGCGCCAGCACGCTGCTCGACGCCGGCCGGAACCGTCCGCGGCGCCCGGTGGCTCCGGCGTCGGCCACGCCGGGCATCGGTGCGGGCAGGGCCGAGGACAGCGCTGTCGACCTGCTCTCGGCCGCGACGAGCAGCGTTGCCTCGGTGAGGTTGTCGCTCTCGGGGAACCGGTCGGTGGGGTGCTCAGCGAGTTGCTGACCGTAGGTCTGGTCCTCCGTCGGGCCGGGGTTGTCGTACCGCTCGGGCTGCGCGCCGAGGACGCGCGGGGTGGCGTCGGCCGGGCGCCGGGGCGCGGCCTGGTTGCCGAGGACGGCGCGGGCGCCCTCGGCGTCAGGTGTGGCGAGCACCGTCGCCCGGCCGCGGAGTAGATGGGCGATCTCGATGATCTGGTCTGAGGGCAGGCCAACGCAGACGACGAGGCCGGGGGTGGAACCTGGTGCGGGATCGAGCGTCACGTGCGTCACCCTCCGTGGATCGGGCCGTTCGGGTACTTACCGGGTTGAAACCGGGCAGCGCGCGCCAGTTTGTCCTCGGGTCGTACCGTTGAGGTCAATTTTTCGTTACCTGCACGTTGCGTGCCGGAAATGACACATTCCCGCCCGGTTGGCATTTTTACGCCACAGATCGCCCGTAAGGGGTGAATTTTCACGCACGCCGGGTGAAGTTTGGTCAGAGTTGTTGACATGGCGGCCACCTCGCACTCGACCGCATTTTGACCGAGAAGTGACCGTCTCCTGACCGTGAACGGACCTTGTTGCCCTGACCTGCGCAAACGACGGTTAGGGATGGCCCACGACCGTGGTCCGTCCAAGCGCATCCGAAGTCGTGGATGCGCCGGGTAATGGAGGGTTCATGCATCGTCGAACTGCTCTCGCACAACGCTCGACAACCGCCACAGCGGTTTTCGCGCTTGTCGCGACATCAGCGCTGAGCGTCGCCCCGGTGGCGTTCGCAGGAACGTCCCCGGCCACAGCGGCGACAACCACGAAGGCCGTGGCGGCAGACCCCGAAGACAAGTTCACCGACTTCGCGAGGGAGATGCTGGCCGAGCGCAAGACCGCCGACTTCTGGGTCGAGATGGCGGACGAGGCGGACCTGACCGACGCCCGCGGCGTCACGAACTGGGACGAGCGGGGGCAGCGCGTCTACGACGCGCTCACCAGCACCGCCGAGACGTCCCAGGCGAGCCTGATCAAGCAGCTCGAGGCGGCCGGTGCCGACTACGAGAGCTATTGGATCAGCAACCGGATCCTCGTCCAGGACGGCACGCTGGCGCTGGCGGACAAGCTCGCGAAGAGCGGCGAGGTCCAGCGGATCAGCGAGACGGTGCAGCTGAACCTGGTCGAGCCGGTCAAGCGGACCGACGTCAGCGACAAGGGCACCCTTGCCGTCGAGTGGGGCCTTGACGCCATCAACGCCCCCGAGGTCTGGGAGATGGGCTACACGGGCGAGGGCATCACCGTGTCGAACATCGACACCGGCGCACAGTACGACCACCCGGCCCTGGCCGACCAGTACCGCGGCAAGCAGGCCGACGGCACGGTAGTGAACGACTACAACTGGCAGGACACCTCCGGCTCGGCCGAGCTGCCGTTCGACGACAACGGCCACGGCACGCACACCATCGGCACGATGGTCGGCGACGACGGCAACGGCAACCAGATCGGTGTCGCTCCCGGCGCCGACTGGATCGCCACGAACGGCTGCGACAGCTGCTCGGACGCCGCCCTGCTCTCGTCCGGGCAGTGGATCGTCGCCCCGACCAAGACCGACGGCAGCGACCCTGACCCGTCGAAGCGGCCCAACGTCGTCAACAACTCGTGGGGCCTCACCGCCGCGGGCAGCATCGACGACTGGTACACCGACACCACCGCGGCCTGGGAGGCCGCAGGCATCTTCGGCACCTGGTCCGCAGGCAACTCCGGCCCCGGCTGCACGACGACGTCGTCCCCCGGCGCCAACACCGGCTCCTACTCGGTCGGCGCGTTCGACGTGAACGGCGCCATCGCCGGCTTCTCGTCCCGCGGTGCCGGCGAGGACAGCCTGGTCAAGCCCAACATCTCTGCCCCCGGCGTGAACGTGCGCTCCTCCATCCCTGGTGACGGCTACGCCGCCTTCAACGGCACGTCCATGGCGGCCCCGCACCTCGCGGGCGCGGTGGCCCTGCTGTGGAGCGCGGCCCCCGCCCTCATCGGTGACATCGAGGGCACGCAGGCCCTGCTCAACGATTCCGCCGTCGACACGAACGACACCACCTGCGGCGGTACCGCTGACGACAACAACGTGTGGGGCGAGGGCAAGCTCGACGTCGCCGCACTCATCGACGCCGCCCCGATCGGTGCGACCGGGTACGTCAACGGCACCGTGACCGACGCCGCCGGCGCCCCGGTCGCCGGGGCCGACGTCACGGTCGACGGCGAGCGGGACCGCACCGTCAGCACCGACGAGGACGGCACCTTCAGCGCGCGCGTCGCCACCGGCGACTACACGGTGTCCGCATCCGCCTTCGGGTTCCTGACCTCGACGCCGGCCCCCGCGGCCGTCACCGAGGACGGCACCGTCGACGTGCAGATCACGCTCGAGGCCGCCCCGTCGCACGCCGTGACGGGCACCGTCACCTTCGCCGGATCGGGCGACCCGGTAGCGGGCGCCCCGGTCAGCCTCGGCAGCCACTTCGAGGACACCACCACCGGCGCGGACGGCACCTTCGCCTTCGCCGACGTCCCCGAGGGCACCTACCCGCTGACCGTGGAGATGGGCGGCTGCGCCTCCACCTACGAGGCAGACGTCGTGGTCGACGGCGCGAAGGACGTGCCCGTCGAGATCACCGCCGTGACCGACGCCTTCGGTTACTCCTGCGCCACCTCGACCGGTGACTACCTGCAGGGCGACACCAAGTCGACCCTCACCGGCGACGACGTGCAGACGTCGCTCGACCTGCCGTTCAGCTTTCCCTTCTACGGCGTGAGCTACGACAGCGCGTTCGTCACCTCGAACGGTCACCTGAACTTCCTGGCCGGCACGACGGCCTACGCGAACGGCGCCATCCCGAGCAGTGCGGCGCCGAACGCCGCCCTGTACCCGTTCTGGGACGACCTCAACCTCGACGCGGCCGCCGGCCTGTACACGGGCACGACGACGGTCGACGGCAAGGACGCGTACGTCGTCGAGTGGCGCAACGTGCGCAAGTACAGCCCGGCCACCGACCGGCTGAGCTTCTCCGTCACGCTCGTCGAGGACGGCACGGTCATCTACGGCTACGGCGACACCACCGACACCGACACCGCCAAGGGCAGCTCGGCGTCGATCGGTATCGAGAACGAGTCCGGCACCGTCGGCATGCAGTACTCCAACAACACTCCAGCGGTCTCCGCGGGCCTGAGCATCACCTACACGGCTCCCGTCCTCGCGTTCCTCGAGGGCACCGTCACCGACCTCAACACGGGTGACCCCGTCGAGGGCGCCACGGTCACGGCGACCGCCGACGGCGTCACCCGGACCGCCACGTCGAGCGAGGACGGCACGTACTCGGCCATCGCCCTGCCCGGCGACTACACCGTGGAGGTCACGGCGCCGGACTACGAGTCCGAGTCGGGCACCGTCACCCTCGAACCGGAGGGCACCGGTACGTTCGACGCGGCGCTCGCTGCGGGCAAGCTCGCCGTCAGCGCCGGGTCGATCAGCGCCACTCTCCCGCTGGGCAGTTCCACGACCAAGCGGTTCACGGTCAAGAACGAGGGCACCGCGCCGGCCGACGTCGAGCTGGTCGGCACCGGTGGTGGCTTCGACATCCTGGGTGCTGACGGCGCCGCCGTCATCCAGCACCCGCAGGGCGAGGCGACCGTCGCCAGGTCCACGAAGCCGTCGGCGAAGGCCGGCGGGTCGTTCGGTACCTCGGGTTCGCGGCTGCAGGCCGCGGGCAAGGGCACCACGGGCAAGGTCGTGACGCCGGAGTCCATCCCGGTGTCGCCGAACGCCACGACCATCACCCACTCGACGTCGCAGGAGATCGCCGAGCTCAGCTCGGCCTCGTGCGGTGGCCTGGCGGGGACGACGGAGAACCGCTTCTTCCGGACGTTCACGCTGAGCGACTTCGGCATCGACGGCGACTTCGACGTCTCGGAGGTCTCCTTCGGGGTGGAGCAGGCGACGGCGCAGAGCCTTACCGTCAACCTGCACACCCTGGACGGCGCCCTCACGTTCGCCAACCTGACCAAGATCGGGACGGCCGAAGCCGCCATCCCGGCCTCGACCCTGACGATGATCTCGGTGCCCGTGGCGGGCGAGGTGCCGGCCGGCTCCACGCTCGTCGTCGAGATCGTCTCGGCCAACCAGCAGGCGACCGGTGGTGTCTTCTACATCGGGTCCAACGGTGCGGGGCAGAGCGCGCCGTCGTACCTCTCCGCCCCCGACTGCTCGCTCCCGGAGCCGGCGACGACGGACTCCATCGGCTGGCCCGACATGCACATCGTCATGAACGTCTCCGGTGACACCGCCGGTGGCGGCAGCATGGACTGGGTGACGACGACCCCCGCCGAGTTCACGCTCGCACCGGGCCAGAGCAAGACCATCACGGCGGCCCTGAACGGTGTGGTGGCCCAGCCGGGCACGTTCACCGGCTCGATCGTCGCCGACGCCGCCACGCCCTACGACGCCCCGTCGGTGGACGTGTCCATGAAGATCAACCCGCCGAAGAGCTGGGGCAAGCTCTCCGGGACCGTGGGCGGCTTCACGCCCGACGGCGTCGTGTCGCTCGGGGACTCGGTGGTCCAGCTCAACGGCCGCTTCTCGACGGTCACCCTGGTCACGGGGGCCGACGGCAAGTACGAGTACTGGTTCGACAAGTCGGAGCGCACCGCACAGATCATCGCGACGGCCAACGGGTACGTCCCGCAGGTCGGCTCCGCGAAGGTGGCGGCGGGCACGAACGTCGTGACCGACTTCGAGCTCGACCCGCTCAAGTAACCCGGCATCCGTGAGATAGAGCGGTCCGCGAAGTAGAGCGCCTGTCCGAGTCTCCTTGAGCTACTCAGGGACCTCGGAAGGCGTGAGCGCATCGTCGCGGCACCGCTCGTCGTCGGACTGCTGGTGCTCGGACTTGTACCGGGCCTGGC
>NZ_JBFAAH010000055.1:0-11594 GCF_040639635.1 Promicromonospora sp. NPDC023805
GGTCGTCGCTGACCTCGTGGACCGCGGACATGTCGTCCATGATCCCTGCGACGTTGGCCAGCGCGTCGATGCGGTCGCCCGCGGCGAGGACGCCTGTCCGGGTCCCTGGCAACACCAGGGAGACCCGGACAGGCGCTCTACTTCGCGGAACTCGGTGTGCTGGTCAGCGGTGCGCCACCACATGGCTGTGCAGCAGGCCCAGGGCCGCGGCGACGGCCTGTGGGTCCTCGACGACGCTCATGTGGCCGACGCCGGGCACGAGGGTGAGTGCGCCGTCGCCGGCGGAGAGCCGGGCGGAGGTACCTGCCGCCCGGACCATGTGCTCCGCCTCGGCGAGCGGCGTGATCGTGTCCTCAGCTCCCACGACCACGGAGACCGGCGCGTCGAAGCGCTCGAGCACCGCCGTCCGGTCCGGGCGGGCCGCCATCGCCCGCTGCGCCCAGGCGACGCCTGCGGGCGACTGCCCGCGGATCCACGAGTCCAGCACCGGGAAGAGGTGTCGCCGGCGTTCGGTGGTCGTCGCACCCACCAGGGCGGCGGGCATGCTGAGGACGGGGTCCACCGTCTGGCTGGCGTCCACCGCGGCGGCGATCCGGAGGCGCTTGGCACGCGCCTCCTCGGTGTCCGCCGTCGACTTGGTGCTCACGAGCCCGAGACCCGCGACGAACCCTGGGTGCCGCTCGGCCAGGGCGAGCGCCACGTACCCGCCCATCGAGTGCCCGACGACCACCGCGTTGCCCTCACCGGCCTCGGTCATGGTCCGGTACACCCAGTCGGCCGTGTGGTCGATGCTCGGCTGGAACCCGTCCAGGTCGCTGTGCCCCGCTCCCGGCAGGTCGACGCCGATGGCGCGGGCGCCCGGGGGAAGGAACGCCGCGCAGGCCGCCCACATGCGGTGGTCGAGCGGAAAGCCGTGCAGCAGCACGAGCGGCACTCCGCCGCCGTCGTGCAGCGTGAAGGTGGCCAGGGCCTGTGAGGTCATCGTCGTCCTCCTGTGGTGGGTGCTGTAGTGGTGAGGCCGCTCAAGAAGCTCCTACGGGTCCGTCCCAGTGCGTCGGCAGCGGCAGCGGATGGTCGGGCAGTACGTGGGCCACTATCTCGTTCAGCGCGCGGGCGACTGCCGGCTCCCCTACCCACAGGTGCTTGGCCCCGTCGACGCCGATCACCTCGGCCTGCGGCACGCGCGCGAAGCGGCGGCGAGCCTCCTCCGGCCGCAGGTAGTCGTCGAGCTCCGGCACGAGGACGACGAGAGGCTTGCCGAACGCCGCCCAGCGGTCCAGGTCCTCGTCGGTCGCGCGGTGCAGCGGCGGCGACAGGAGGATCGCGCCCTCGATGCTCGGGTCGGCGCCGTGCTTGAGCACCAGCTCGGTGCCGAAGGACCAGCCGACCAGCCACGGCCGCGGCAGTCCACGGAACTCGGCGAGCTCGATGGCCGCCGCGACGTCGTACCGCTCGGCGTCACCGCCGTCGAACGTGCCCTCGCTCGTACCGCGCGGGGACGAGGTGCCGCGCGTGTTGAACCGCAGGACGGCGAGGTTCGCCAGCGCGGGCAGGCGCCAGGCGGCCTTGCGGTACACGTGGGAGTCCATGAACCCGCCGTGCGTGGGCAGCGGGTGGAACGTCAGCAGGCTGGCCGACGCCTCGCTGTCCGCCGGCTGTGCCAGCTCGCCCACGAGCGTCAGGCCGTCGGCGGTGTGCAGCTCGACGTCCTCCCGCTGCGCGGGCAGGACGGTACCCGAGCGGATCTGGTGGGTCGTCTGGCCGGAAGCCTCGTCCGGCGTCGCTTCGGTGGTCATCGGTCCCATTGTCGCCCCGCTACCCGTCCGCGGGCTCACCGCAGGTTCGCGCGGCGCTGCCAGCAGCTGTTGTGCCAGTGCCTGCGACCGTCCAGACCCGCCTCTGGACCGCCGAGGACGTCCGTCTTCCACGCGACGACGTGCGCGGTCCCTGGCGTGACCTCCTGGCGGCAGGCAGGGCAGACGTACGTCTTGTCGGACGAACGGATCCGCTGCACCACCCACTCGCCGTCCGCCGCCGACTCGCTGCGCCGGCCACCCGTAGCCCGATCGACATCGAGGGGGACGTGGTCCGCGGCATACGGACGCTTGCTGGAGCGGCGGTTCGACGGCATGGCAACTATTCTTCCGCAGGGCGGAGCGGATCGCTCGAACCCCGCCCGAAAACTGCTCGCATCGCGCATCACACTGCCTGGGAGCCCCGCCCATCTCCGCCCGCTAGAGTGTGCCGGTCCCCAGCAAGGCGCAAACCCGACCGAAGGACTACTTGTGAAGCACCGCACAACTGCCGGCCTGGCAGCCGTCGCGCTGGCAACTATCGCGCTCACCGGCTGCGCAAGCCAAGGCGGCCCCGCGGACGGCGGCAACGCTGCCGCCTCCGACGGAAACGTCTGCGAGGTGAAGGCCGCGCCTGAGCCGTCGCCCGCCCCCAGCCCGTCCGAGGCCGACGTCAAGGCCGTCGACGCGATCGAGGTCGCCGGCCCGGTCGGCAAGGAGCCGACGGTCACGTTCAAGGCGCCGCTGCAGGTGAGCGCTCCGACGTTCCGCATCGTCGACGAGGGCTCAGGCGAGGAACTCAAGGAGAAGGACCAGGTCACCATCGACTACGTGGTCCTCGCGGGCAAGGACGGCAAGCAGGCCACCTCCACCTGGAAGACCAAGGAGCCCGAGACCTTCGAGCTCGGCGACCCGCAGTACGACCTCCTGAACGACCAGCTCATGGGTCAGAAGGTCGGCGCGCGACTCCTCATGGCCAGCACCGCGATGGACCAGTCCATCCAGGTCACGATGGTCGAGGTCGCGAAGGTCGAGGCCCCCAAGGAGATCCCGACCCGCGCCGAGGGCACCGAGGTCGCGCCGAAGGATGGCCTGCCCACCGTCGCGCTCGCCGACGACGGCCAGCCGACCGTCACCATCCCCGAGGGCTACAAGGTGCCCACCGAGCTGGTGGTCGAGCCCCTCATCGAGGGCGATGGCGCGGAGGTCACCAAGGACCAGACAGTCACCGTCCAGTACGCGGGCTGCCTGCTCGACGGCACGTCGTTCGACTCCTCGTGGAGCCGCGGGGCTCCGCTGGAGTTCCCGCTCAACGGCGTGATCCCCGGCTGGACCAACGGCATCGCCGGCCAGAAGGTCGGCAGCCAGGTGCTGCTGGTCGTCCCGGCCAACCAGGCCTACGGTGAGGAGAGCGCCGAGAACACGCACGAACTGGCCGGCAAGGACCTCATCTTCGTGGTCGACATCCTCGAGGCCAAGAAGGCCTGACCTCCCGGCCCGTCCGCTCGCGGACGGTCTGAGACCTCGCGCACTCCGCGTGCGCATCGCCGCTGGTCACGGCGTAGACGTGGCGGGTACCCGAACCGGGTGCCCGCCACATCTCGTAGGGTCGTCCCATGACCTCGACAGACCTTCCCGCCGCTGAGCCCGCTCCCATGCCGGAGCGCGAGGTGCTCACCTGGGAGACCTTCCCCGACGCGGTGCGCGACCTCGCCCACAAGGTCGTCGACAGCGGGTTCGTGCCCGACGTGGTGGTCGCCGTCGCGCGCGGCGGCCTGGTGCCCGGCGGTGCCATGGCGTACGCGCTCGGCACCAAGGGCGTCGGCACGCTGAACGTCGAGTTCTACACGGACATCGGCCAGACGCTGGACGACCCCCGTGTGCTGCCGCCCCTCATGGACACGTCCGAGCTCCCGGGTGCCAAGGTCCTGGTGGTGGACGACGTCGCCGACTCCGGCCGCACCCTGGCCCTCGTCATGGACCTCCTGGACAAGCAGGGCGCCGAGGCCCGCTCCGCCGTGCTGTTCACCAAGCCCCGCACGATCATCCAGCCCGACTACTCGTGGAAGGACACCGATCTGTGGATCACCTTCCCGTGGTCCGCCGAGCCGCCGGTGACCGGCGCGAGGTCGATCGACGCGTGAACCGCTGAACGCCCGCGTGCGCGGCCAGGGCCACCAGGCAGGTGACCGCTGCGCCGAGGGCCAACCCTGAGGCGACGTCGTGCACGTAGTGGACGCCCGCGGCGACGCGGGCGCCCGCCACGGCCAGTGCCATCGGCACCACCACGGGCCAGAGCCGTGGCACGACGAGCAGGCAGGCGACAGCAAGGGCACCGGCGATGGTCGAGTGGTTGCTGGGCCAGGACCAGTCTCCGGGCGCGGGGCAGGCCAGCACGGTGGCGAAGTCGATGGCGCGGCACGGACGCTCCTCGGTGACTACCAACTTCACTACCTCGCTCGTCGCGTATGCGGCGACCGTCCCGGCCCCTGCAGCGGCGAGCAGACCGAACCCCGGACGGTCACGGAGCCACGTGAACAGCACCAGTACCGCTACGACGGCGACGAGGCCCAGCAGTCCCTTGTCTGCGACCAGGCCGGCGAATCCGGCGAGGGGTGAGCCGGTGGTCCCGCCCGCCACGCTCTCGAAGAGGCCGGCCCGTGCCGGCCAGGCCGCAAGCGACAGGGCACTCAGCCCGAGGAACGCGGTCAGCACGGTGGCCAGTGTGGCGTGCGGGACCCGGCTCCGGGCCGGTGGAGCCAGACGGTTCGCTGCTGGTGCGTGGCGCGTTGTGGTCATGCTGAGAACGCTAGGAATCGCTGGCGCCTCGCGGATCTGGCGTGGGTCAGGAGCCGTCTATGACCCTGGTCCTACATGGCCCGTCCCAAGATCAGCCCTGGGCGGGAAGCGGGCGCGGCCACCCTTCGGCGAGGATGGTCGGGTGATGCCGCCGACACCTTCCGACACCGGGCACACAGCCGGGACAGCCGCCGTGCGACCCTTCCGGCTGCTTCTGGTCGCGGTGTTCGCAGCGCTCCTGGTCCTCGCCGGTGTGGACCCGTGGTGGATGCTCGCACTGGCCGCCGTCGCGGCGCCCCTCGGGCTGACCGACGGCGGTGCACGGCTGGGCGTGGTCGCCATGGCCGTCGCAGCGGGGAGCCGCCTCGCGGGTCACCGCCGGCTGGCACGGCCGTGTCCTCCCCCTCTGTCGGCGGCACGGGAGTCCTGTCCCTCACCGAGCACGTGCGTGCGGCCGGTGGCTCGGTAGCGGCCGGCCCGGTGAGCGGCGAGTACGTGCTGCGAGCCGAGCTGCTGCCTCTGGACAGAGGTGCGGGCTCCGCTGCGGACACGGCTGCCGACACCGCAGCGGGCAAGTCCGTGGAAGGCATACCGCCGGTCGCTTCCGGATCCCTGGATGCCCAGACGGTCACCCACGGTCTGGTCCGCGCCCGGCGCCGCGGCGGGGTACTGCTGCTGACCGCGGTCCTCGTACCCGCGGTGGCGCTGGCCGCTGTCGCGACGGCGATCCAGCTCTCCGACCACCTCACCGCGCGCCGCGCGCTGCTGGGCCCGGACGCCTTCGCCCGGATCTCGGTCGGCGACTCCCGGTTCGACGTCCGGCGGTTGTTGCCCGCAGCCCCGCTCCAACGACCGCCCGGCGCGGATCCTTCGTGCGACTACTACGCGGTCACGGCCGACCCGCTCGCCGACGCGTCCGGCGACGCCTACCGGATCTGCTGGACGGAAGATCGTGTCGCCTCGGCGGACGTAGTGGTGGGCGGCGCGCGATGAGCGGCCCAGCTCCCGGCACACCGCTGCGCGTGGTGATCGCCGACGACGAACCCCTCGTCCGCGCCGGCCTCGTGGGGATCCTGGAGACCGACGACGGCGTCCGCGTCGTCGGTCAGGGCTCCTCCGGCGAAGAGGCGCTGGCGGCTATCCGGGCCCACCCTCCCGACGTCGTGCTGCTGGACGTACGCATGGGAACCATGAGCGGTCTGGACGCTCTCGCGGAGATCAGACGCTCGGCGGAGCACCTGCCGTGCCTCATGGTCACCACGTTCGGCGAGGACGAGTACGTCGCTGAAGCGATCAGGCTCGGCGCCGACGGCTTCGTCCTGAAGTCGGGCGACCCACGGGAGCTGCTGCTCGCGGTGCACGCGGCAGCATCAGGTGGCGCCTACTTCTCGCCCGCCGTATCGCGGCGCCTGCTGCAGACCGGGCTGGGCACGCGGTTCGTCGCTCAGCAGGATGCCAGGGTGCGGTTCGAGCGCCTCACACAGCGTGAGCAGGAGGTGCTGACCCTGGTGGGCGACGGCCTCGCGAACCCGGAGATCGCTGAGCGCCTTCATCTCGCGGAGGGAACAGTCAAGGTGCACGTCACCTCGATCCTGCGCACGACCGGCGCGCGTAACCGGGTGGAGGCGGCGCTCATCGCGGCGCACGCACGGACACCGGGCTGAGGCCCGCTCCGGAATCACCGTTTCTTCATCCGGTCCCGTGCAGGGTGAGTGCGCTGGGTCCCAGCTCGATGAAGTCCGCATGAACGAACACTGCTGCAATCGCGACATGATGAGCGGTGACAAGGGCGAGCAGGTCCCGGTTCTTGATGTTTCCGACAGTCACGAGTAGCAACCTGCGAGGGTGCCCACCGGTCTCGTGCGTGTGCCGGAAGTCCGCGTCCTTCGTGACGACGATCCTGTGATCCAGATCAGCGACCCTCGTGATCTCGGAGTCGCTGGTGTCTCCCCCGGCCGGAAGCTCCTTAACGTGGATCGCGTCGTACCCGAGCTCTGTCAGCTGGACAGCCAGAGACTTCGGAAGCTGCGCATCGACGATGAATCGCTCCGATTCGGCCACCTCAGGCGACAAGGACCTGAACCTGGAGACCACCGGCTACCGAGGCCGCGTACTCGAGGGCAGCGGCGATATCCTCCCGAGACAACTCGTCGTACTCGTCGAGGATCTCTTCGAAGGTCTCGCCAGCCGCGAGCAGTTCCAGGATGACCTGCACCGTCACCCGGGTACCACGGATCCGCGGCTTCCCGTGCACCACCGCGGGGTCCACAGAGATCCGTCCGAGACGAGTCGCTTCAGCAGCCATACCGCCAGTGTCCCACGCGTGCCACCTCCTAGCCAGGGACGCTCGTGAACGGCACGCAAAGAGGCCCGGAGCCGCAGCAGTCTGCGGTTCCGGGCCTCTGATCAGCCGCTATGAGCGACCGGCTCCCGACACGAGGTCAGAAGTCCCAGTCGTCGTCCTCGGTCTCCACTGCCTTGCCGATCACGTACGACGAGCCGGACCCAGAGAAGAAGTCGTGGTTCTCGTCCGCGTTCGGCGAGAGCGCCGCGAGGATGGCCGGGTTGACGTCGGTGTCCTCCTTGGGGAACAACGCCTCGTAGCCCAGGTTCATCAGGGCCTTGTTGCCGTTGTACCGCAGGAACTTCTTGACGTCCTCGGTCAGCCCCAGCTCGCCGTAGAGCGAGTCGGTGTACTCCTCCTCGTTCTCGTACAGCTCGAAGAGGAGGCCGAACGTGTAGTCCTTGAGGTCTGCCTGCTCCGCCTGTGTCAGCTTCGCGAGGCCCTTCTGGTACTTGTAGCCGATGTAGTACCCGTGGACCGCCTCGTCACGGATGATGAGGCGAATCAGGTCGGCCGTGTTCGTGAGCTTCGCCCGCGAGGACCAGTACATCGGCGCGTAGAAGCCGGAGTAGAACAGGAACGACTCGAGCATCGTCGAGGCGACCTTCCGCTTCAGCGGGTCGTCGCCCCGGTAGTAGTCGAGGACGATCTCTGCCTTCTTCTGCAGGTTCGCGTTGTTCTCTGACCACTCGAACGCCGCGTCGATCTCCGGCGTCGACAGCAGGGTCGAGAAGATCGAGGAGTAGCTCTTCGCGTGCACGCTCTCCATGAAGGCGATGTTGGTGTACACCGCCTCCTCGTGCGGAGTGATCGCGTCCGGGATCAGCGACACCGCGCCCACCGTGCCCTGGATGGTGTCCAGGAGCGTCAGTCCGGTGAACACCCGCGAGGTCATGGTCTTCTCGTGCTCCGAGAGGGTGTTCCACGACTGGATGTCGTTGGAGACCGGGACCTTCTCGGGCAGCCAGAAGTTGCCGACCAGACGGTCCCAGACCTCGGCGTCCTTCTCGTCCTCGAGGCGGTTCCAGTTGATCGCTGTCACGCGATCGATGAGTTTGAGCTTGCCGGTTGGCGACATGGGAGTTCCTTCAGGAGCAGCGGTACGGGCGAGACTGGCGGCAGGAACCGGTCAGAGCATGCAGGAGACGCAGCCCTCGATCTCGGTGCCCTCCAGTGCCAGCTGACGCAGGCGGATGTAGTACAGGGTCTTGATGCCCTTGCGCCACGCGTAGATCTGCGCCTTGTTGACGTCGCGCGTGGTGGCGGTGTCCGGGAAGAACAGCGTGAGGCTCAGGCCCTGGTCCACGTGCTGCGTCGCCGCGGCGTACGTGTCGATGATCTTCTCGTAGCCGATCTCGTACGCGTCCTGGTAGTAGTCCAGGTTGTCGTTCGTCATGTACGGCGCCGGGTAGTAGACGCGGCCGAGCTTGCCTTCCTTGCGGATCTCGATCTTGGCCGGCACCGGGTGGATCGACGACGTCGAGTTGTTGATGTAGCTGATCGAACCCGTCGGCGGCACGGCCTGGAGGTTCTGGTTGTAGATGCCGTGCTCGATGACCGAGGCACGCAGCTCACGCCAGTCGTCCTGCGTCGGGATCGACACCCCGGCATCGGAGAACAGACGCGCGACGCGCTCCGTGGCCGGCTTCCACTCCTGCTCGACGTACTTGTCGAAGTACTCGCCCGTGGCGTACTTCGAGTCCTCGAACCCACCGAACTTCTTGTTGCGCTCGATCGACAGGCGGTTGGACGCCCTGATCGCGTGGTACGCGACGGTGTAGAAGTAGATGTTGGTGAAGTCGATGCCCTCGTCGGAGCCGTAGTAGATGCGCTCCCGGGCGAGGTAGCCGTGCAGGTTCATCTGGCCCAGGCCGATGGCGTGCCCCTGCGAGTTGGCCAGCTTGATCGACGGGACCGACTCGATCGACGTCTGGTCGCTCACCGCGGTCAGTGCGCGGATAGCGGTGTCGATCGTGCGGCCGAAGTTCGGCGAGTCCATCGCCTTGGCGATGTTCAGCGAGCCCAGGTTGCAGGAGATGTCGCGGCCGACCTCGCTGTACGAGAGGTCCTCGTTGAACGTCGACGGGGTCGACACCTGCAGGATCTCCGAGCACAGGTTCGAGTGCGTGATGCGGCCCTTGATGGGGTTCGCCGCGTTCACCGTGTCCTCGAACATGATGTACGGGTAGCCGGACTCGAACTGCAGCTCCGCGAGCGTCTGGAAGAAGTCGCGTGCGCTGATCGTCGTCTTGCGGATGCGGTCGTCGGCCACGAGCTCGTCGTACTTCTCCGAGATGGAGATGTCGGCGAACGGCACGCCGTAGATCCGCTCGACGTCGTACGGGCTGAACAGGTGCATGTCCGCGTTCTTCTTGGCCAGCTCGAACGTGATGTCCGGGATGACCACACCGAGCGAGAGCGTCTTGATGCGGATCTTCTCGTCCGCATTCTCGCGCTTGGTGTCCAGGAACCGCATGATGTCGGGGTGGTGCGCGTGCAGGTACACCGCGCCGGCACCCTGGCGAGCGCCGAGCTGGTTGGCGTAGGAGAAGGAGTCCTCCAGGAGCTTCATCACGGGGATGACGCCAGAGGACTGGTTCTCGATGTGCTTGATCGGCGCGCCGTGCTCGCGGATGTTGCTCAGGAGCAGCGCGACACCGCCGCCGCGCTTGGAGAGCTGCAGCGCGGAGTTGATGCTGCGCGCGATGGACTCCATGTTGTCCTCGATGCGCAGCAGGAAGCAGGACACGGGCTCGCCGCGCTGCGCCTTGCCGACGTTGAGGAAGGTCGGCGTCGCCGGCTGGAACCGCCCGGAGACCACCTCCTCGACGATGTCGCGTGCCGTCTGCTCGACGCCGTCGGCCAGGCCGAGCGCGACCATGGCGACGCGGTCCTCGAAGCGCTCCAGGTACTTCTTGCCGTCGAACGTCTTGAGCGTGTACGAGGTGTAGTACTTGAAGGCACCCAGGAACGTCTCGAAACGGAACTTCTTCGAGTACGCGAGCTGGAACAGCTCCTTGACGAACGCACCGGAGTACTTGTCGAGCACCGTGGGGTCGTAGTACTTGGCCTCGACGAGGTGCTCGAGCTTGGCTTCGAGCGACTCGAACTCGACGGTGTTCGGGTTCACGTGCTGCAGGAAGTACTGGCGGGCCGCCTCGCGGTCCTTCTCGAACTGGATCTTCCCGTCCGGCCCGTACAGGTTCAGCATCGCGTTGAGCGAGTGATAGTCCATCTGGATGCTCTCCAGGGGGATCTCGCTCAGGCCTGCACCGTTCAGGCGGAGAGGCTCTGTAGTTGTTGCTGCCAAAATCGTCCCAATCCGTTGCGGACGCGCGCGACGTCCTCCGCAGTTCCCAAGAGTTCGAAGGCGTACAGATAGGGGACATCACACTTCGCAGCGATGATGTCCCCGGTGATGCAGTACGCAGCCCCGAAGTTGGTGTTCCCCGCAGCAATGACGCCGCGAATGAGCGACCGGTTGTGTTCGTCGTTGAGGAACTTCCTCACCTGCCGTGGGACGGCCCCGCCCTCGTTGCCGCCACCGTAGGTGGGGGCCAGGAGGACGTAGGGCTCGTCCACGCGCAGAAATCCGTCGGCGGGGCGCAGCGGGATCCGGTGCACCGACATCCCCAGCTCTTCGAGAGCAAGCTTCTCGACGAACCGGTGCGTGTTCTCTGACACGCTGGAGAAGTAGACGAGTGAGCCCACGTCACGCCTCCTTGCCGACGTTGCGGTAGTACAAGGTGTTGCGGTGGTGCTGGTCAGGCCGAAGCGGCCTGAAGCGCGGCGACCGCGCTGATCTGGTCGGGGCGGAAGCCCGACCAGTGGGTGTCGCCTGCGACGACGACCGGTGCCTGGAGGTACCCGAGGCCGCGGACCATCTCGAGCGCCTCGGCGTCCTGGGTGATGTCGACGACCGTGTACTCGACACCCTTGCGATCCAGTGCCCGGTACGTCGCGTCGCACTGGACGCATGCCGGCTTGCTGTAGACAGTGACGCTCATGTCCGCCTCCTCTGACCTCGAAGGACATCTGTGAACTTACACCGATGTGCTTTGTGAGCGGGTCTGCGTCTCCCGCTGAACCAAACACTACACCTAGTGTCTGACACCCGCTCGGTTACGACATGTTGTGGTTGAGGCCGAGTGGCGCACTACACCGGAACCGCTCGTGACGCTCAGGGACCATGCTGCCACGAGCCTCTGACACCGCTCGGCAGGCCGCACGCCTGGCCTGCTGCCGCGACTCCCGGCCCGGCACCGCGGGCCCCGAGAACCGGCACCTCACGCGCCTGCGGAGGGTCCCGGAGCACCAAAAAAGTGATCTCAGTTCGCGGCGTGTCGCGACCGTTCGGCGTGTCCCGCGAGCGCCGATCCGGACGGTGAGCCGGGTCACAGCGGACCGTTCAGAGCGGGTGCCAGCCGACGTCGTCGTGCCCGCCCGGGATCTCCGCCTCGGGGGCGTACGGGCTCCGGGTGAGGCAGAAGGTGCCGAAGCACGCATCCTCCGACGGTTCCCCGGAAGCACGAGATCGGTCGGATGCACATCAGTGACCATGACTTCGGTCGGTTGCGTTGAGATCGGTCAATCAAGTTCCCGCACGATGGCGAGCGCTTGATGCTCGATCTCGGCGGCCTCGGCGTAGTCGCCTATCC
>NZ_JBFAAH010000056.1:0-1351 GCF_040639635.1 Promicromonospora sp. NPDC023805
TTAGTCCTGTCTTCCACATCCGGCCTATCAACCCAGTGGTCTGCTGGGTGCCTCTCACACCACAAGGGTGTATGGAAACCTCATCTCGAAGCAGGCTTCCCGCTTAGATGCTTTCAGCGGTTATCCCTTCCGAACGTAGCCAACCAGCCATGCTCCTGGCGGAACAACTGGCACACCAGAGGTTCGTCCGTCCCGGTCCTCTCGTACTAGGGACAGCCCTTCTCAAGTTTCCTGCGCGCGCAGCGGATAGGGACCGAACTGTCTCACGACGTTCTAAACCCAGCTCGCGTACCGCTTTAATGGGCGAACAGCCCAACCCTTGGGACCTACTCCAGCCCCAGGATGCGACGAGCCGACATCGAGGTGCCAAACCATGCCGTCGATATGGACTCTTGGGCAAGATCAGCCTGTTATCCCCGGGGTACCTTTTATCCGTTGAGCGACGGCGCTTCCACAAGCCACCGCCGGATCACTAGTTCCGACTTTCGTCCCTGCTCGACCTGTCGGTCTCACAGTCAAGCTCCCTTGTGCACTTGCACTCGATACCTGATTGCCAACCAGGCTGAGGGAACCTTTGAGCGCCTCCGTTACATTTTAGGAGGCAACCGCCCCAGTTAAACTACCCACCAGGCACTGTCCCTGATCCGGATTACGGACCGAGGTTAGACATCCGAAGCGATCAGAGTGGTATTTCAACAATGACTCCACCCGAGCTGGCGCCCTGGCTTCACAGTCTCCCACCTATCCTACACAAACCGCACCGAACACCAATACCAAGCTATAGTAAAGGTCCCGGGGTCTTTCCGTCCTGCTGCGCGTAACGAGCATCTTTACTCGTAGTGCAATTTCGCCGAGTTCGCGGTTGAGACAGCGGAGAAGTCGTTACGCCATTCGTGCAGGTCGGAACTTACCCGACAAGGAATTTCGCTACCTTAGGATGGTTATAGTTACCACCGCCGTTTACTGGGGCTTAAATTCTGAGCTTCGCCCGAAGGCTGACTCGTCCTCTTAACCTTCCAGCACCGGGCAGGCGTCAGTCCGTATACATCGTCTTGCGACTTCGCACGGACCTGTGTTTTTAGTAAACAGTCGCTTCTCCCTGGTCTCTGCGGCCCTCCCCGCGTCCCCCAGCAAGTGGGTTAACGGTTCAGGCCCCCCTTCTCCCGAAGTTACGGGGGCATTTTGCCGAGTTCCTTAACCACGATTAGCTCGATCGCCTTAGTATTCTCTACCTGACCACCTGAGTCGGTTTAGGGTACGGGCGGCTAGTCCCTCGCGTCGAGGCTTTTCTAGGCAGCATAGGATCACCAGATTCCCGCATACACGGTCTCTATCAGCTCTCACCCTTAAC
>NZ_JBFAAH010000056.1:1447-3709 GCF_040639635.1 Promicromonospora sp. NPDC023805
AACGCCCCACGGATTTGCCTATGGGACGGGCTACGACCTTGGACATGGACAACCATCGCCACGCCTGGCTACCTTCCTGCGTCACCCCTGTTAACACGCTTACCTACTACCGGATCAGGTCCCACGCCTACCCCACGATGACACCCGAAGGTGTCGGTGTGGGCTCGGGGTGGTTAGTATCACCGGGCTCGGTATGGGCGGTACTTCGCCGGTAGGAGAATATCAACTCCTTGTCCATCGACTACGCCTGTCGGCCTCGCCTTAGGTCCCGACTTACCCAGGGCGGATGAACCTGGCCCTGGAACCCTTGGTCATTCGGCGGACGGGATTCACACCCGTCATTCGCTACTCATGCCTGCATTCTCACTCGTGTAGGCTCCACCGCTGGATCACTCCGCGACTTCACTGCCCACACGACGCTCCCCTACCCACCCACACACCTGAACACACAGAACAAGTCTGGTGCTGGGCTAACGTGTGAGTGCCACGGCTTCGGTGGTGTGCTTGAGCCCCGCTACATTGTCGGCGCGGAATCACTTGACCAGTGAGCTATTACGCACTCTTTCAAGGGTGGCTGCTTCTAAGCCAACCTCCTGGTTGTCTGTGCAACTCCACATCCTTTCCCACTGAGCACACGCTTTGGGACCTTAGCCGATGATCTGGGCTGTTTCCCTCTCGACCACGGAGCTTATCCCCCGCAGTCTCACTGCCGCGCTTACGACTTACCGGCATTCGGAGTTTGGCTGACGTCAGTAACCTGGTGAGGCCCATTAGCCATCCAGTAGCTCTACCTCCGGTAAGAAACACGCGACGCTGCACCTAAATGCATTTCGGGGAGAACCAGCTATCACGAAGTTTGATTGGCCTTTCACCCCTAACCACAGGTCATCCCCCAGGTTTTCAACCCTGGTGGGTTCGGTCCTCCACGCCGTCTTACCGGCGCTTCAACCTGCCCATGGCTAGATCACTTCGCTTCGGGTCTAGACCCGGCGACTCAATCGCCCTATTCGGACTCGCTTTCGCTACGGATACCCCACACGGGTTAACCTCGCCACCGAGCACTAACTCGCAGGCTCATTCTTCAAAAGGCACGCCGTCACCCCTGCTATCCCATAAATGAGACGGAGGCTCCGACGGATTGTAGGCACACGGTTTCAGGTACTATTTCACTCCCCTCCCGGGGTACTTTTCACCTTTCCCTCACGGTACTTGTCCGCTATCGGTCACTAGGTAGTATTTAGGCTTAGCAAGTGGTCTTGCCAGATTCACACGAGATTTCACGGGCCCCGTGCTACTTGGGATCCCCTCAACCAGGCCGCACCATTTCGTCTACGGGACTCCCACCCACTACGGTCCGGTATTCAACCCGGTTCGACTATGACACGGCTTTCTTACTGGCTGAAGAACTGTCAGATTCTTCCAGAAGGTCCCACAACCCCGCACACGCAACGCCTGACAGCTTGACACGCATACGGTTTGGCCTCATCCGCTTTCGCTCGCCACTACTCACGGAATATCTCTTCCTGTCGGTACTGAGATGTTTCACTTCCCGACGTTCCCTCCACACGCCCTATACATTCAGGCGCGGGTAACCGAACATGACTTCGGCTGGGTTCCCCCATTCGGAGACCCTCGGATCACAGCTCGTCTGCCAACTCCCCGAGGATTATCGCAGGCTACAACGTCCTTCTTCGGCTCCTAGTGCCAAGGCATCCACCAATGTGCCCTTAAAAACTTCAGGCAACACTACAATCACAGAAACCAAGATGACCACAAAACAAGGAACCACAAACCCGAAGGCTCATGGCCCAACAGTTTCACGATCGCAATCTTGGAAAATTTCAAAGATGCTCGCGTCCACTATGCAGTTCTCAAGCAACGGACGAACCCACCAGGCAAACCCGTACCACCACAACCGGCAAGCCGGCGGGTATGACACGAACCAGATGACCCGTACTCGATCCAGAAACACACGATCCTTGCTCACCCCCGAAGGGACAAGCCGGCCGGTTGTCTCAGGACCCAACAGTGTGCTTGGCGAACCCCACCACCCGGTAGACCGCGTTCCAACCCGTGACACCCTCCCGAAGAAGGACGCACCTGGCGTACTAGCAGTCAGCCCGAACAGGGAGACTCTTCGTCAATGTTCCACCCATGAGCAACCACCCCAGACACGTACGGCCTGGGCATGGCCTCTGCCACCAGCACCAACCATCACCCCGAAGGGCGTGCTCCGAAGAGCTAAGTCGGCGTCCCCACTTT
>NZ_JBFAAH010000056.1:3805-5501 GCF_040639635.1 Promicromonospora sp. NPDC023805
TGTGTGGGGCCTGGTGGAGATGAGCTCCTTAGAAAGGAGGTGATCCAGCCGCACCTTCCGGTACGGCTACCTTGTTACGACTTAGTCCCAATCGCCAGTCCCACCTTCGACCACTCCCTCCCTTGCGGGTTGGGCCGTGAGCTTCGGGTGTTACCAACTTTCGTGACTTGACGGGCGGTGTGTACAAGGCCCGGGAACGTATTCACCGCAGCGTTGCTGATCTGCGATTACTAGCGACTCCGACTTCACGGGGTCGAGTTGCAGACCCCGATCCGAACTGAGACCGGCTTTTTGGGATTCGCTCCACCTCACGGTATCGCAGCCCTCTGTACCGGCCATTGTAGCATGCGTGAAGCCCAAGACATAAGGGGCATGATGATTTGACGTCATCCCCACCTTCCTCCGAGTTGACCCCGGCAGTCTCCCATGAGTCCCCGGCATGACCCGCTGGCAACATAGGATAGGGGTTGCGCTCGTTGCGGGACTTAACCCAACATCTCACGACACGAGCTGACGACAACCATGCACCACCTGTGTACGAGTGTCCAAAGAGTTCGTCATCTCTGACGCGTTCTCGTACATGTCAAGCCTTGGTAAGGTTCTTCGCGTTGCATCGAATTAATCCGCATGCTCCGCCGCTTGTGCGGGCCCCCGTCAATTCCTTTGAGTTTTAGCCTTGCGGCCGTACTCCCCAGGCGGGGCACTTAATGCGTTAGCTGCGGCACAGAACGAGTGGAACCCGCCCCACACCTAGTGCCCAACGTTTACGGCATGGACTACCAGGGTATCTAATCCTGTTCGCTCCCCATGCTTTCGCTCCTCAGCGTCAGTAACTGCCCAGAGACCTGCCTTCGCCATCGGTGTTCCTCCTGATATCTGCGCATTCCACCGCTACACCAGGAATTCCAGTCTCCCCTACAGCACTCTAGTCTGCCCGTACCCGATGCAAGCCCACAGTTGAGCCATGGGATTTCACACCAGACGCGACAGACCGCCTACGAGCTCTTTACGCCCAATAATTCCGGACAACGCTTGCGCCCTACGTATTACCGCGGCTGCTGGCACGTAGTTAGCCGGCGCTTCTTCTGCAGGTACCGTCACTTTCGCTTCTTCCCTGCTGAAAGAGGTTTACAACCCGAAGGCCGTCATCCCTCACGTGGCGTCGCTGCATCAGGCTTTCGCCCATTGTGCAATATTCCCCACTGCTGCCTCCCGTAGGAGTCTGGGCCGTGTCTCAGTCCCAGTGTGGCCGGTCGCCCTCTCAGGCCGGCTACCCGTCGACGCCTTGGTAGGCCATTACCCCACCAACAAGCTGATAGGCCGCGAGCCCATCCCCCACCGAAAAACTTTCCAACACCCACCATGCGGTAGGTGCTCATATCCGGTATTAGACCTCGTTTCCAAGGCTTATCCCGAAGTAGGGGGCAGGTTGCTCACGTGTTACTCACCCGTTCGCCACTGATCCACCCAGCAAGCTGGGCTTCACCGTTCGACTTGCATGTGTTAAGCACGCCACCAGCGTTCGTCCTGAGCCAGGATCAAACTCTCCGTAAAAGAGAAACATCCACACCCACCCGAAGGCGAAGTGTGAACAATGATACCGGCCAGACCAATCTGATGATTAAGATCTGTCCAAAACAACCCCCGCAATAATGCGGCCCGACTAACCGGACGGTCAGCAAGGCCACACCCGCAA
>NZ_JBFAAH010000057.1:0-4352 GCF_040639635.1 Promicromonospora sp. NPDC023805
GCCTCCGCGCACTCGACGATCGCGGCAGGGCGCCGGGACGTTGCGGCAAGCGGGCCATTGCGCTCCATGGGTCTCAGGTGGGTTCTCAGGTGGGTGCCGACCTCCTGACGTTCTACCGATCGCCCGCCCTCACGCCGTCCGACGGCGGAGGGTGAGCACTCCCAGGAGGGCCGCACCCACGATGAACAGAGCGATCACGCCCACCGCACCGCGGATGTCCGCCCACTCCTCACCCGCCGCGAGCGACGTCATCGCCTCTATCGCGTAGGTGAGCGGGAACGCGCGGGACAGCCGCTCCAGCACCTGCGGCATCTGGTCGCGCGGCATGAGCAGGCCGCACGTGATGAGCTGCGGGAACAGGATGGCAGGCATCATCTGGACCGCCTGGAACTCGCTGCGGGCGAGCGCAGAGGCGGCAAGGCCGAGCGTGCAGCCGAGGATCGCGTCGAGCAGCGCGACCACGACGACGAGGCCGAGCGGCCCTGCGACGTCCATCCCGACGAGCAGGGCGAAGCCGACCACCACGAGCGCCTGGACGAGCGCAAGCGTCGCGAACGCGAGGCCGTAGCCGGCCACGAAGTCGCCCTTGCGGATGGGCGTCGCCATGAGCCGCTCCAACGTGCCCGACTGCCGTTCGCGCAGGGTCGCCACGCTCGTGACCAGGAACATCACGATGAGCGGGAACAGGCCGACCAGCATCGGCCCGAACCTGTCGAGCACCTGGGGCTGGTCGTCGAACAACCAGGCGATCAGGCCGATCAGCAGGCAGGGCAGCAGGATGATCAGGGCCACCGTGCGGTGGTCGCCGCGCAGCTGGGACAGCACGCGGCTCGCGGTGGCGAGGGTCAGGTTCGTCGGGGGTGGTGTCGGCGACCAGGGCGCCGGACCACATGAGGAGCAGGCGGTCGCACTGCACCGCCTCGTCCATCACGTGGCTGGCGCAGCCCGGGGTCGGCCATGACGGCGGGGATCACCACGCGGACCGTGGTGCCGCCGTCGTACTCCCACGCGCCGAGCACCGTCTCGACGAGGCGCTCCCCCAGGGTCTCCACCGGGCCGTCCACGACCCGCTCCATCAGCTTGTCCGGCTCGATCTCCGTGACGCCGAGCGTGGCCGTCAGCAGCCGCGCCTTGTCGGCGAACCAGTGCCGCACGGTGCCCGGGTCGACGCCGGCCCGCCGGGCGACCGACCGCAGGGACGCCGCCTCGTACCCGCGCTCCAGGAACTCCGCCCGGGCGGCGGTCAGGATGTCGGCGCGCGCGTCCTGCCCGGCGGGACGCCGTCCGCGGCGCGGCGCGGGGTCGGGTGAGGCCATCCCGCCATTCTCGCCCAGGCACGACGACGCGAGGGTCTCGACGGGCTCGACCACCGGTGGTCGAGCCTGTCGAGACCCTCGCGTTTCCCTGTCAGCCGTCAGCGGGCGGCCGCGGCCCGCCTCTTGTTCCAGACGTCGAACGCGACGGCGAGGAGCAGGACGATGCCCTTGACGACCTGCTGCACCGACTGGTCGATACCCATGAGCTGCATGCCGTTCGACATGACGGCCATGATCAGGCCGCCCACCATCGCGCCGGTCACCGTGCCGATACCGCCGGTCACGGCGGCGCCACCGATGAAGCACGCCGCGATCGCGTCGAGCTCGAACATGTTGCCCGCCGCGGGCTGTGCGGCGTTCGACCGCGCCGAGTACACGATGCCCGCGATCGAGGCAAGGAAGCCCATGTTCACGAACATCCAGAAGTTCACGCGCTTCACCCGGACGCCGGACAGCTGCGCCGCGGCGAGGTTGCCACCGATGGCGTAGACATGGCGGCCGAACACGCTGTGCTTGGTGACCAGCGTGTAGACCATGACCAGCACCGCCAGGATGATCAGCACCGCGGGCAGGCCCCGGTACGTGGCGAGGTTGTACGCGAACCACATGACGACTGCCGCGACGACCACGAGCTTCAGCACGAACAGCACCAGTGCCTCGACCGTCTGCTTGTACGCGATGCGCGCACGGCGGTTACGCCACGAGTTGTACGCGAAGCCCAGCACGCCGATCGCGAAGATGACGAGCGTGAAGGTGTCGTACCCGTATCCACCGAGCAGGCCGTTGAGGAATCCGTTGGCGATCGCGTTGTACTCCGCCGGGAACGGCGAGAGCGAGACGTTGTTGAGTACCTCGAGCGTGATGCCACGGAACAGGAGCATGCCTGCCAACGTCACGATGAACGCTGGAATGCCCACATAGGCCACCCAGAACCCTTGCCAGGCCCCGACCAGCAGTCCCGTACCGACAGCGGCGAGCACGCCCACCCACCACGGCTGACCGCCACGGACGACGATCACCGCGGCCACGGCTCCGGTGAGTGCGACCACCGAGCCCACAGACAGGTCGATGTGCCCGCCGATGATGATGATCACCATGCCGATGGCGAGGATGAGGATGTACGAGAACTGCAGGACGAGGCTGGTCAGGTTCCGCGAGCTGAGCAGCAGGCCGTCGGTCAGCACCGAGAACAGCACGATGATCAGCACGAACGCGATGTAGATGCCGCTGGTGCGGATGTTCCTGGTGAGCAGGTCCCGGATGTTGGCGATGCCGGTCATGCCTTCGTCTCCTGTGTGTGCTCCTGGGTCATGAGAGCCATGAGTCCTTCCTGGGTGGCTGAGGCCACGTCGACCTCGCCAGTGATGCGGCCGAAGGCCAGGGTGTAGATGCGGTCGCAGATCCCGAGCAGCTCGGGCAGCTCCGAGGAGATGACCAGCACGGCCTTCCCCTCCGCGACCAGCTTGTTGATGATGGTGTAGATCTCGTACTTGGCGCCGACGTCGATGCCCCGCGTGGGCTCGTCGAGGATGAGCACCTCAGGAGCGGTGTACAGCCACTTGGACAGCACCACCTTCTGCTGGTTGCCACCCGAGAGCTTGCCCACCTCCACCAGCACGTTGGGGGTGCGGATGTTCATGGACGCGCGGTACTCCTCCGCGACCTTGAGCTCCTCGTTCTCGTCCACGAAGCCGTTCTTCGACAGCTTGCCGAGGCCCGCCGCGGAGATGTTCCGCCGAATGTCCTCAATGAGGTTGAGCCCGTACTGCTTGCGGTCCTCCGACACGTAGGCGATGCCGGCCTTGATCGCGTCCGGCACGGTGCGGGCGTCGATCTTCTTGCCGTGCACGTATGCCGTTCCGGAGATGTCCCGGCCGTAGGAGCGGCCGAACAGCGACATCACGAGCTCCGTACGCCCGGCGCCCATGAGGCCGGCGATACCGACCACCTCGCCTGCCCGCACGTTCAGGTTCGCACCCTTGACGATGACGCGCCCGGGCTGGGTCGGGTGGTACACCGTCCAGTCCTCGACACGCAGCACCTCCTCGCCCGGGTGCGACTCCCGGTCGGGATACCGGTTGTCGAGGTCACGCCCCACCATGCCGCGGATGATGCGGTTCTGGATCGCCTCGGACGAGCCACCCGCCTCGGCCATGTCGAAGGTCTCGATCGACTGCCCGTCGCGGATGATCGTGGTGCGGTCGGCGATCTCGGCGATCTCCGCGAGCTTGTGGGAGATCATGATCGACGTGATGCCCTGGCTCTTGAACTGCCGGAGCAGCTCGAGCAGGTGCTCGGAGTCGTTGTCGTTCAGCGCCGCCGTCGGCTCGTCGAGGATGAGCAGGCTCACGTCCTTGGAGATGGCCTTGGCGATCTCCACGAGCTGCTGCTTGCCCACACCGAGGGAGGAGATGGGAACCGTGGGCGACTCGCTCAGCCCCACCCGCTCCAGCAGCACGGCTGCCTCGGCGTTGGTCCTGTTCCAGTCGATGGCGCCACCGGCGCGGCGGCGCTCGTTGCCGAGAAAGATGTTCTCGGCGATCGACAGGTACGGCACCAGCGCGAGCTCCTGGTGGATGATCACGACACCCCGGGCCTCGGAGTCGTTGATGGTGCCGAACTGGGCGTTCTCGCCGTCGAGCACTATGTCGCCGTCGTAGGTGCCGAACGGGTACACCCCCGACAGCACCTTCATCAGGGTGGACTTGCCCGCCCCGTTCTCACCGCAGATGGCGTGGATCTCGCCTCGGCGGACAGTGAGGTTGACGTCCTGGAGCGCTTTGACCCCAGGAAATGTCTTGGTGATGCCGCGCATCTCGAGGATGTCGGTCGGCGCCGAATCGGCCATGCCAGTCCTTGTCGCGTACTTGTCGCCAATAGTGATGTTGCGGGGTGCCCGACGCCGGTGGTCGAGCTTGTCGGGACCTGGGTCCCGACAAGCTCGAGTGGCGGGACGTTCCCGAGGACGCTTACGGGCCGTGGGAGAGCGTCTACTACCGGTTCCGGGACTGGCAGCTGGACGGGTCGTGGGACCTG
>NZ_JBFAAH010000058.1:0-2287 GCF_040639635.1 Promicromonospora sp. NPDC023805
ACGTCGGACCTCGACCGGCCACCGCACACCCGACGACACCATCAGCAGACTCTCCCTCGATCAGCGCTATTGCACTGACCGTATGAATCCGCCACGTCATCCTGGCAGCAGGTGCATGGTCAACCGCGGTCGACCACCGGCTCGAACAGCCGGTGGTCAACCGCGGTCGACCACCGGCTCGAACCGGTCGTGCACCGTCTGGCACACCCCCTCACCGTGCGTCAGCCCAGGCAGGTCCCGCTGCAGCGCCGCTACGCTGCCCGCCGGGATCTCGCCCCGCACGACGGCGACCCCGACCCCGCCTCCGGAGCCGCCGACGCCCGACTCCATCGGCACGCCGCCCAGCCGTCCGACCAGGGACGTGACCGATCCGACGACGTCGTCAGGCATCTCGATGACGAACCGGTGGACCGGCTCGCACACCAGCGTCCCAGCCCGGCGGACGGCGGCGGCGAGCACGCGCGGCGTCAGCCCGCGGAAATCGGCCCCCGTGCTGGACATCGCCTTGTTGAACTTCTGGTGCATGTGGCTCTGCCGGGGTGCGTAGCCCGAGTGGGTCATGACGACCCGGGCGTCCGGGATCGGCCACCGCAGGGACCCGCGGGCCAGCTCCCGGCGCACGGTGTCCTCGACGGCGTCGAAGAAGGCCGGCGGCATGGAACCGCGTTCGCACTCCAGCTCGAACGTGACGCCCGACCCGGGCCTCACGGGCTCCACCCGCAGCCCGATCGTGGCCAGGAACTCGTTGCCGTCCTGCTTCTTCACCTCGACAGCGTGCCCGGTGCCGACTATCCGTTCCTGGCGCGCCGTGCGCACCTCCCCGAACCGCGCGTCCACCGCGTACTCCCGCTGCAGGACGGCGGCCAGCACCTCCCGCTGGACCTCGCCGTACAGCGAGACGGTGATCTCCTCGCCGCGCCGCCGGACGCGGATCAGCGGGTCCTGCTCGGCCAGCTCGGTGAGCGCGGCGTACAGCCGGCCGCGGTCGCCCGGGGCGACGCCGACCACCGTCTCGTACGACGGCGGCGGGAACTGGCTCGCCCGCTCGTCCCCGGGCAGAGCGCGCCCGACGACGTCGCCGACCCGCGCCGTCGAGAGCCCGTGCACGACGGCGATCTGGCCGGCTGCGGCCGTGTCCCGCGGGTCGAGCGACCCACGGTGAGCGACGCTCAGGCCCGTGACCCGCTCGGCCCGGCCGTGCCCCAGGTCGATCTTGTCCCGGACGCGCAGCGCGCCGGACCGCATCCGGACGAACGAACGCTTCCTCCTGCCCTCCCGGTCGATGGCGAAGACGACGCCCGAACGCGCGTCGGCGCTCTTGCCGGCGTCGACCGCGGGCAGGTAGCTCCCCAGGGCGGCGGTCAGCTCGGGCACGCCGGCGCCCGTCACCGCTGATCCGAACAGGACGGGGTGGGCGGTCCCCCGCCGCGACTCGCAGGCGAGCCAGGCGCGCAGGCCGTCGTCCGGGAGCGGCACCACCCGGGCGGACGGCGTTCCTGCCGCCACGACCCGCTGCACCGGCAGCACGTCGGGGCTGAGGCGGCGCGCGACGGCGTCGGCCACGACGTCCGGGCGGGCGCCGCGCCGGTCGATCTTGTTGACGAACACGATCACCGGCAGCCGCAGGCGCTGCAGGGCACGCATCAGCACGAGGGTCTGCGCCTGCACACCCTCGACGGCGGACAGCACGAGCACCGCGCCGTCGAGCACGGCGAGGCTGCGGTCCACCTCCGCGATGAAGTCCGGGTGGCCCGGCGTGTCCAACACGTTGACGGTGACGTCCCCGGCGGGGAACGACGCCACCGAGGCACGGATGGTGATGCCGCGCTCACGCTCCAGCGCGAGCGTGTCGGTGGTGGTGTCGCCGCGGTCCACGCTGCCGGGGCGGTCGATCACGCCCGCGTGGTGCAGCAGGCGTTCGGTCAGGCTGGTCTTACCGGCATCGACATGGGCGACGATCCCGAGGTTGAGGTACGACAAAAGCAGTCACGTCCGTGATTCGGTGGGTCAGGGCACGGGGCGTGACAGCTGTCATCGGAGTTCCTATCGCTCGGGAGGGCACCACGATGCTCCGGTAGGCACGAGCGGGGCAACGGTTTTTCTGGCGGCCGCAGCAGGCCGGGCGGGCATGGCGCGACGCCGTCGGCACGGCGTTGCTCGTGACTTCGGTCGGTTGCTCTGAGATCGGTCAATTGATTGACCGATCTCAGAGCAACGGGCCGCAGGCGGCCCCAGGGGCCGGGGAAACGGCCGGAGTGGGGCCCCGCGGGCGGGGAAGCGAGGGAAG
>NZ_JBFAAH010000059.1:0-1494 GCF_040639635.1 Promicromonospora sp. NPDC023805
GTGATGCTCCTATCTCGTGTCAAGCGGTCAGGAGCCAGTCGCGGTAGGCGTTGGCGAGGTCGTCGTTGCGGCTCTTGCCGCGTTCGATGGTGGAGATGACGGCGGGCCAGACTCCGAAGTGGTCGGCGGCGTGGCGCAGGAGCAGGCCTTTGGCCTGGCGTAGCGGTCTCAGGTCGTCGATGGTGGGCACTGGCTCGGGATGGACCAGCAGGTGCCAGACCTGGCGGGCGATGGCTCGCTTGAGGCAGCGCAGGATGTCCTTGGTCGTCTTGCCGCTGGCGCGGAGCCTGACTGCGTAGGCCTTGGTGGCCGGGTCGTGTGACCACCGAACGAGCGCGATCTGGTGCAGGGCCCAGTTCGCCTGCCGGTCCCCGCCGCGGTTGAGGCGGTGCCGGTTGGTGCGTCCGGAGCTGGCGGGGATGGGCGCGGTGCCGGTCAGAGCGGCGAACGAGGCCTCGGAGCGCAGGCGCTCGGGGTTGTCGCCGGCGGTGACCAGCAGGGTCGCAGTGGTCACGGTCCCCAGGCCGAACGCTGCCCTCAGCGCTGGTGCGGCGTGCTGGTTCAGGACGTCGAGGTCACGGTCCAGATCGGCGATCTCGGTAGAGACGTACTGGTAGCGGCGGGCCAGGGTCTGTAACGCGCGCCCGACGGCGGCGTCGACGGACTCGGTCGCTGGGGCGGGGCGGGTGGCGACCAGGGTCTGGATCAGGACGGTGTCCTTGAGCGGCTCGAACCGGTCTCGGATCGGTTGGGGTGCGGTGACGAGCATGTTCTTGATCTGCTGGATCGCGATGCTGCGGGCCTTGACCGCGCTGCGCCGCACGGCCAGCAGGTGACGGATCTGCTCGACGGTCCCGTCTGCGGTCTTCGGGGTCGGCAGGTCGCCTGTCTCGAGGTCGGCCAGGGCCTGCTGGGCGGCTGCGACCGCGTCGATCGGGTCGGACTTGCCCCGGCGGCGTTGGGCACGTCTGGGTCGGATTACCTCGACCACCGTGATTCCGGCGGTTGCCAGGTGGCGGGCAAGTCCCGCGCCGTAGGAGTTGGTGCCCTCCACCCCGATCACCCGGACGGCGCCGAACGAGGCAACGAAGCCGGCCAGCTCGTCGTAGCCGGCCGTGGTGGCCGCGATCTGCCGGTCACCCAGGTGGGCGCCGCTAGGGCCCAGGACGGCGACGTGGTGGGTGTCTTTGTGGGTATCGACTCCGGCAACGACCCAGTCGGGCGCGCCGATGACTTCAGGAGACAGGATTGGCATGATGGGCGGGTGCCTTTTTCCGTTGCAGCGGAACGGGGCACACCGGCCGGGGTCGGGCAGACAAGACGTTGATGGGACGCTGGACAGGCTCCTATGAAGTCATGCCCGCCCCCGGCCGACGCGCGAGGGACGCGCCCCGCCCGACAGGCCGACAGATCACTCCAAAGACAGCCCGGAGACGTCAGTCAGTGTCAGGGTCAGACCCGCTGAACGAGGCGAGTACATCATCAACGTCAGTG
>NZ_JBFAAH010000060.1:0-1329 GCF_040639635.1 Promicromonospora sp. NPDC023805
TGTTCCGCCCCGGGTTTGATGGAGACATCGAAGACCCGGAGGATTGGGAGCTATGTCGGCACCACGGAAGTACCCCGACGAGTTGCGTGAGCGTGCGACGCGTCTGGCGGTCGAGGCGAGGAAGGACCCCGAGTCGCGTGTCGGGGCGGTGAAACGGATCGCGGACCAGCTCGGTGTGCACCCGGAGGCGTTGCGGACCTGGGTGTCGCGCGCGGAGCGGGACGAGGGCCTGCGCCCGGGACCGACGACGGCTGAAGCGGCCCGGGTCGCGGAGCTGGAGCGGGAGAATCGTGAGCTGCGGCGCGCGAACCAGATCTTGAAGTCCGCGGCGAGTTTCTTCGCGGCGGAGCTGGACCGTCCGTCGAGGTGAAGGTCGAGTTCGTCGACCAGGAGAAGGTCACTCACGGCGTCCAGCCGGTCCTGCAGGCGTTGCGTGGCACGCCGGCAGAGATCGCGCCGTCGACCTATTACGCCCACAAGGCCCGACCTGCCTCGGCCCGAGCGGTGCGTGACGCCGGCCTGATCGAGGTGATCGAGCAGGTCCACGAGAAGAACTACGGCGTCTACGGGGCCCGGAAGGTGTGGCACGAGCTGAACCGGCAGCTGGCCGGGCAGGGCACCCGGGTGGCGCGGTGCACGGTCGAGCGGCTCATGCGCGAGCAGGGCCTGCGAGGGTTGCTGCGGGACAAGTCGCCGCGCACGACCAAGCCTGCGGCGCAGACCGGGCGGCCGGCTGACCTGGTCGAACGTGACTTCACCGCCACGAGGCCGAACCAGCTGTGGGTCGCGGACATCACCTATGTCCGCACGGGCGCCGGGTGGGTTTATGCGGCGTTCGTGCTGGACGTGTTCTCCCGGATGATCGTCGGGTGGCAGGTCGCGACCAGTCTCTATACGGATCTGGCGTTGGATGCGCTACAGATGGCGATCTGGCGTCGTCAGCACGAGGGCGCGGACCTGGCCGGGCTCACGCATCACTCCGATCGCGGAGTCCAGTACCGTGCGATCCGCTATGCCCAGCGTCTCGCGGAGGCCGACGCGGTCGCGTCGGTCGGCTCCAAGGGCGACTCGTATGACAACGCGATGGCCGAGGCGTTCAACTCGCTGTTCAAAGCAGAGCTGGTCCGTAACAAGGGGCCGTGGCGCGGGCTGGACGACCTCGAGATCGCGACGGTGGAGTACATCGATTGGTACAACAACCGGCGTCTGCATGGCGAGCTCGGACACATCCCGCCCGCCGAGCACGAAGCCCTACACGCCGTGGCCGACCCGGTCCCGGCAAGCCTGGAAACCAGTTAACCCGCTCTCCATCAAACCCGGGGCTTGACA
>NZ_JBFAAH010000061.1:0-1295 GCF_040639635.1 Promicromonospora sp. NPDC023805
CTAGGGCCTGTTTGGGATTGTGGTCCTGACCTGCTGGTTCGGCATGATGCGGGGTCGTGAGCGATGCGCGACGCCATGACCTGTCCGACGAGATGTGGGCGGTGCTGGAACCGTTGCTGCCGGTCAAGTCCCGCGGCCGCAGGCCGCGGGACTTGCGTCGTCAGCTGGACGGGATCCGGTTTCGGACCCGTACGGGTTGCCCGTGGCGGGACGTTCCCGAGGACGCTTACGGGCCGTGGGAGAGCGTCTACTACCGGTTCCGGGACTGGCAGCTGGACGGGTCGTGGGACCTGCTCGCCGACCGGTTACGGACCCTGGCGGACGCGGCTGGGTTGATCGAGTGGGACCTGAACATCGATTCCACGATCGCTCGTGCTCATCAGCACGCAGCCGGCGCCCGCCGGGACCCGGACGCGCAAGTCCAGCCGCCACACGGCCCGACCCGCAAGGAGCCAGCCGATCACGGGCTGGGCAAGTCCCGCGGCGGGTGGACGACCAAGGTCCACGCCGCCGCGGAGCAGGGACAGAAACTGATGGGCATGGTCGTCACGGCCGGGCAACGCGGTGACAGCCCGCAGTTCAAGCCGGTGCTCGACCAGGTCCGAGTGGCGCGTCCTGGTGGGGTGGGACGCCCGCGCACCCGCCCGGCCCGGGTCCGCGGTGACAAGGCCTACGCCTCGGCGGGCAACCGGGCTCTGCTGCGCCGGCGGGGCATCCGCGCGACGATCCCGGACAAGAAGGACCACGCCGCCCACCGGCTGAAGAAGGGCTCCAAGGGCGGGCGTCCGCCGAAGGTCGACTACGAGGACTACAAGCAGCGGCACGCCGTGGAATGCATGTTCAACCGGCTCAAACGCTGGCGGGCGGTCGCGACCCGGTTCGACAAGCTCGCCCTGCGCTACGAGTCCACCGTGACCGTCGCGGTGATCGACGACTGGGCCCGGGCGTTGGTGAAGGCCGCCTGAGGACTGGCATCCTGGAGCCCGTGGAGTTCTACGCCGACGCCGAGGGCGGCACCCGCCTGCCGAACCCGACCCGCGCTGACCTGATCGGTCTGATCGACGACCTGAACGACAACGAGAACACCTTCATCGTCGTCCATCCGCCCGTCGACGACGCCGACTGGTTCTTCTCCATCTCGAAGAAGGTCGGCGCGTTCGGCGGCTACGAACTACACCGCTACGACCCCGATACCGACGAACGCGCCAAGACCACCGCCGCCGCACCGACCGTCATCGCCGACGACGTCCTGGACTGGATCAGCCGACGCTGACCCAATCCCAAACAGGCCCTAG